>CAYYMW010000217.1:0-11757 GCA_964472515.1 uncultured Verrucomicrobiota bacterium
GGAAGAGGACGTCGCCGAGCTCGTCGAGCAGCTTGTCGGCGTCGCCGGAGGCGGCGGCGTCGGCGAGCTCGTAGGCCTCCTCGACCGTGTGCGGGACGATCGAGCGCTCGTCCTGCGCCCGGTAGCTTTGTCCCAGGGGGGGCGGGTAGACCTCGTCGGCCTTCCGCCCGGTCAATTCCCGCTTCTCCCTGCGCCCGCAGCGATTCACCATCTCCTGGTTCACCACGACGTATTCGCCCCGGGCGTTCTTGATGAAGAACACCAGGTCGGTCAGGCAGTCGAAGAGCGCCTCACCGGTGAACGGTTCCCCGAGCTGCGCAAACAAATCGACGACGGGCGAGGTTGGCATGCGATGTGGTCGTTATGCTAAAAAGCAAGTATTTGCTGAACTGCCGGTCAAGACAAGCGCGCGTTATTTGCGTCATATTGAACGCATGCATTGGGTTCACCGACGAACCGGCCAACCCATGCCCGCATCGCCATGCCAACCGCCACAAATTCCGTTTCCGCACCACCCCTGCCCCGCATCAGCACCGCGAGCAGCAACTCGCTTGCCCCTGCCAATGACCTGGATGCCGCCGTTCGCCAATGGGGGGACCGGCTCTTTACGTTGATGGACGAGGCCGGCGCGCCTTCGCTCTTCACCGCCAAGGGCCTCTATGGCGCGCTCATGGACTGGGCCATGAAGGATGAGCAGTTCAAAGTCCAGTTGTTCCGTTTTGTGGACGTGTTGCCCACCCTGCAATCCTCCGGCGAGATCGCCCGGCATCTCACCGAGTACCTTGATAACGACGCCGTGAACCTCAACCCGGCGCTTCGCACCGCGCTCAAAGCGGCCAGCTTGGCGGGCGGCTTGCTCGGCGGCGGCATCAAGTCCCAGGTCGCCGGCATGGCCCGGATGTTCATGCTGGGAAGCGATCCCAAGGAGATCGTGTCGATTCTCAAGAAGCTGGGCGAAGAAGGCACCGCCTTCACCGTCGATGTGCTGGGCGAGGCGGTCGTCAGCGAAAAGGAAGCGGATGAGTTCGCAGCCCGCTACCTTGAACTGATGACTCTGCTCGCCCGGGAAACCGCCAAGTGGAAGACCCCCTGCAAGAGTGATCTCACCCCGCGCGGCGAAGTGCCGCGCTTGAACATCTCCCTCAAACTGTCGGCCTTCTACTCCCAGATCCACGCCGCCGACCCCGACACGGCCATCGCGAAGCTCTCAGCCCGGTTGCGGCCCGTCCTGCGACGCGCAAAGGAGATCGGGGCGTTCATCTGCGTCGACATGGAGAGCTACGCACTCAAGAACCTGACGTTGCGCCTCTTCAAGACGATCTTTGCCGAAGCGGAGTTCGCCGACGGCCCGCCGTGCGGCCTTGCGCTGCAGGCGTACCTGAGGGACTGCGAGGCGGACCTGCGCGACATCGTAGCCTGGGCCCGGGTGCAGAAGCGCCGCATTACCATCCGGTTGGTGAAAGGGGCATACTGGGATTACGAAACGGTGATCGCCCGGCAGCGCGGGTGGTCGATCCCCACCTTCGAGCGAAAGGCGGCCTCGGATCTTAACTACGAACGGCTGTCCGCTTATCTGCTCGAGAACGAAGACGCCGTCTCCGCCGCCTTCGCCTCGCACAACATCCGCAGTCTGGCGCACGTGATCGCCCAGGCGGAGCGCCTCGGGCTCGACCGTCGCGCGTTCGAGACCCAGGTGCTCTACGGCATGGCGGACACGATCAAACACGCCCTGCTTGGCGCCGGCTGCCGGGTGCGCGCCTACTGCCCGGTCGGCGACCTGCTGCCCGGCATGGCCTATCTCGTGCGGCGTCTGCTCGAGAACACCAGCAACGAGGGGTTCCTCGCGAACAAGTTCGCGCGGGGTGCCACTCGCGACGCGCTGCTGCGAAACCCCGCCGACGTGCTGCGCGAGGCTGAGGCCAGACCTTCTCCGGCGCCCGCCAAACCGAAGACCCCGGGGGCGCCCGCCTTCAGCAATGAACCGCCCGTCGATTTCACGCTGGCGGTGGAACGCGATCGACTCGTGGCCGCCTTGCGCGAACTCCGTGCCGGCATGGGCCGCAGGCACCCATTGGTCATCGGAGGCAGGGGCGTGGAGACTCGGGACTGGGCGGCGTCGCTGAACCCGGCGAACCAGCAAGAGGTGATCGGTTACTCCGCCCGCGCCGGCAAGACGGAGGCGGAGGCCGCCCTGTCTGCCGCCCGAACCGCCCAGCCTGCCTGGGCGCGCACCCCGGTGGAGCAACGCGCCCGGTTGATTGACCAACTCGGAGAGCTGATGCGCGCACGCAAGGCCAGCCTCACCGCGTTGCTCATCCTCGAGGCCGGCAAGAACTGGATTGAGGCGGACGGCGATGTCGCCGAGGCCATTGATTTCTGCCACTTCAACGCCGCCGCGATGCGCGAAATGGGCCGGCCCAAGCGCACCCAGTGGGTGCCGGGCGAAACCAACCTCCAGCACTGGTGGCCCCGGGGCGTGGGCCTCGTGGTTTCACCCTGGAACTTCCCACTGGCTATTCTCACCGGGATGATGAGCGCCGCCGTGGTGGCGGGCAACGCGGTCGTCCTAAAGCCCTCGGACCAAACGACGGTCATCGCCGCGACATTGATGAACCTCATCGCTGAAGCCGGGTTCCCGCCGGGCGTCGTGAACCTCGTCACTGGACCCGGGTCGGTGATTGGCGCGTATCTGGTCGCCCATCCGCAGCTCGACTTCGCAGCGTTCACTGGTTCCGTAGAGGTGGGCTTGAACATCTGGGAGACGGCGGGGCGCACGCCACCCGGACAGCGGAACCTCAAGAAGGTGGTTTGCGAAATGGGCGGCAAGAACGCGCTCATCATCGATGGCGATGCGGACTTGGACGAAGCGGTGGCGGGCACGCTGAACTCGGCGTTCGGTTACAACGGCCAGAAATGCAGCGCGCTCTCTCGCCTGATCGTCGTAGCGGACAACTACGATAAGCTCGTGGACCGCCTGGTGGCCGCGGCTGCCAGCCTGCGCGTTGGCCCGCCGGAGGAGCCCGGCAATATCGTCGGCCCGGTCATTGACCGTGCCTCACAGACGCGCATCCTTGCAGCCATTGAGGCGGGTAAGCGCGAGGCAAGACTCGCTTGGCAGGGGCACGTGCCCGACGACGCACACGGCTGCTACGTTCCGCCCACGATCTTCACCGACGTCCCCACCACCAGCAGCCTGTTTCGCGAGGAGATCTTCGGTCCCGTGCTCAGCATCACGCGCGCGAAGGACTTCGAGGAAGCCCTTGGGCTGGCCAACGAAAGCGCCTTCGCGCTCACCGGGGGAATCTACTCGCGCAGCCCCGTTAACATCGAACGAGCCAAGGCGGAGTTGGTCTGCGGCAACCTCTACATCAATCGCGGCATCACGGGCGCGATCGTGGGCCGGCAGCCGTTCGGCGGCTTCAAGATGAGCGGTGGTGGCACCAAGGCAGGAGGCCTTGAGTACCTTGAGAACTTCATGGTGCCGCGGACCATCACGGAGAACTGCCTGCGCCGCGGTTTCGCCCCGGAGGAGACCGATTGACTCTGTCGCCAGCGGCCTTTGGGTCCGAATCTGCCGTGCCTCCATTGGCTCGATGCCCGGTTTAGGGATCGGTTTAGGGATTGCTTTGAGGTGGGTGTTTCGTCAGAGTGAGGGCATGCGAAGATCCCTTAAGTGCTTGTTTCTTGCAGTCGGCATGGCTGTTTCCGGCGCGGCTTGGGGGCAAATCCCATTGCGCGCGTATTGTATGTCGGTGAAGTTCAACGCGGCCTCGGTGGAGGTGTTTGGCGGGTTGGTTTACACGCTGGAACTCAATTGCGACCAGCAGGATCCCGCCAACGGCGAATTGGTGCAGTTGAGTTCCGAGGCGCCGTATTCGCACGGCGGCTACCTGCGCTTGGACGACCCGAGCATGGGGCCGGGCTTCTTCCCCTTCATGTTGGACTTGCCTCCTTATGTGGACCGCGACAACAACCAGGTGGACGATTTCCTTGAGGTCGACCAGGCGGTCACCACGGTGCAAACCGACGGGGTGTTCGACGACTTCCTCACCGGCGAAGCGCCCATCAAGGCTACTTGGAGCCGTCCGGCGCACAGCCGAGTAGGCGCCTGCAAGCTGCAGTTGACCGTCCTGAACTCGCAGTTGGTCTTCGAACACCAATTCGAGATCTTCGAGTACCGGGGCACGTGGGCTCCGGCGGCCCAAGGGACCAACGTTACCGGCCCGGCAGTGCTGAAGCACCAGCCGGCGAACGACTGGCTGCTGACGGGACGGCTGAACGTCGGGCGGCCTGGCAACGGGTGGGTGGAAATCCTGCCGACGACCTGGACCAACAGTGTTGACGCGACGGCGGACGTGGACGTGGGCGGCCAGTTTTACCGGGACGGGCAGACTTACCAAGCTTACATGGGTTTGACGGACGGCTCGATCGCGACCGGGACGCCCGGCTACTTAGATTGGATTCTGGTAGTGGACGATCCCCGCGACAGTGACCAGGATGGCATTCCGGACCTGAGCGACGACACCCCGAACCCCGTGCAACCGCCCAGACTCCTGATCGCGCGGGAAGGGAGCCAGGTAATCCTGACCGCGGAAGGGCAGGTGGGAGCGAGTTACGAACTGCAATTCGCGGGGGCGCTGCCGGCCGGGAATTGGCAGGGCATGGCTACGTACGTGCTGACGACGGCAAGGCAGGAGTTGTCGCGGGTGCCGACCAGCCAGGGGGCGCTATACTTCCGCCTTTTGGCCAAGTAGAGGCGGCTTGGCTGCGGAGCCCCAACAAGTTGGAGCGTGAATTCCTCTTCCCCGGAGATTGACCTGACTGGGGTGGCTGGTTATTTTGGCCCCGTTTAGCGCCCGATTTGCCGCCGAGGACAATGGCGATGGACCAGCACCGGGGAGGCGGGCGGGACGGCATGGTTCTTGCGAGAAAGCGGGCGGAGAGCGGACCGGACTTGAAGTGAATTGTATGAATATCAAGATGCAGAAGCGAATGGCCGGGGCCTTGATGGCGGCGGCACTGGCGGTGCCTGCGGCCCATGGCGCCTTGAAGGACGGTTTGGTGGCGCACCTGACGTTCGATACCGACCTCAAGGATATCTCCGGCCGCAACAACAACGGCATGCCCGTCGGCAGTCCGACCTTTGCGGCCGGGCAGGTGGGGGCGAAGGCGGTGGTGGTAGGCAACGCGCCGGACGGTTCGGCCTTCAACTACGTCACCCTCAACAGCCCTTCCAGCCTGCTTTTCGGTGAAACGAACGACTTCACCGTGTCGTTGTGGGTGCAACTGAACGATTTCAGCGGCGACCCGGCATTCTTCTCGAACAAGGACTGGTTCAGCGGGGACAACACCGGCTACGTCTTGGCGACGAGCAGCGAGCGCGGTTTTCAATGGAATTTCAAGGAGGCTTTTGGGGACCGGGTGGACTACGACGGTCCCTCGGGTTTGCTGACCGCCGGGACCTGGCACCACTTGGCAGTGGTGTTCCAACGCGCCGGGGATGCCCGGACTTATGTGGATGGCCAGTTGGTGGATACCCGATCCATGCGCGCTGAGCCAGCCAACGCCAGTTCGGTGGATACGCAGGCCGATGGGCTGGCGATCAACCTTGGCACTGACGGGACCGGAAGGTATCTCGGCGACGGCGGGTATTACCAAGCCAACACGGGTCTGGACGACTTCGCCCTGTGGGGCCGCGCGCTGACGGAGGTGGAGGTGCTGCGGGTGTACCAGTTTGGGAAAGGCGGGACCAATGTCTCCAATATCCCCGAATCCCAAGGGCCTTTCGTCGCCTCGACCATGCCTGTGGACGGCGAGACGAACGTGAGTCCGGCGGTGGTGATCGAGGCGGACATCCAGGACGGCGCGACCTCAGTCAACCTCAGCTCCATCAAGATGTACTTCGACGGCGCGCAAGTGACGGCGACCGTGGCCAGCGCGGGCAGCAGCACGACCGCGCAGTTCGACCCGCCAGGATTGCTGGCGAAGAACTCGCAGCACACCTGGAAGGTGGAATACACCGATAACGCCAGCCCGACCAAGAGCTACAGCTACGGCGCGGGTTTCACGGTCAAAGACTACGTGGACCTGACCTTGCCCACGCCGTTGTATCTGGAGAGCTTCGACGACCTGCTCGAGGGCACCCTGCCGGAGGGATGGACCCTGGCGGGCGTGGCCGACCGTCAAAGCCCGTGGCTGGATCTGAGCGACTGGACTTCAGACAACTACACGAACTGGACCGTGATCACCCAGACCCGCTTGGAGAGCTTCGCGCAACCAGACCGGCAACCGTATTTCGCCGATATGCTGGAGGTGAAGCCTGACCAGTTCGAGAACGGGGTGGAGGTGACCAGTCTCATCACCAACCAGTTCGCGATTGCCATCAGCGGCTTCCGCACTGGCAAGCAGGTGATGTACATGACCACTCGCGACTATGCGTTGACGAACCAGACGAGTGTTTATCTCTATTTCCGCAACCTCTTCGAGCAGAATCAGAACAGCCTGTTCGCGGCCGAATACTCGGTGGATGGCGGCTCGGTGTGGTATCCGGCCCTTTACTGTCTCGAGCCGGCAGACGTGCTCTCCAAGCAGAGCGGGGGCATCGACGTGGCTGCCACCTTCAACACCCCTTACGATGATGTGGCGCAGACCAAGCGCGACAACGACGGCAACTACCTGCCCGGCAAGTACGGGGACTTCATCCTCGCAGCCGTCGACGACAGTCTGGCGGCCTATATCAGCCCGCGCCTGCCGGACGACCCGCAGGATTCCAAGCGGATCGAGTATCTGCGCCTGCCTTACGCGGACGGTCAGTCCAAGGTCCGGGTGCGGTTTGTCAACGCCGGCACCGATGCGAGTTGGGTGGCGGGAATCGACGATTTCCGCCTCTACGGCACCACGGGCGGCGGCCCGGTGGATCGTCCGACCCTGCATTTCGCCTTGAACGCGCAGGGTCAAGTGGTGATCAGTTGGGACGCCAGCGTGACGAGCTTCCAGTTGGAGAGTTCGCCCACGGTAGGGGCGGGCGCGGTTTGGACGAAGGTCGCCGGGGTGGCTGGGAACCAAGTGACGGTTCCGCCGGGGGGCACCTCTCTCTACTATCGGCTCGTTTACACCGGTGGCGGTGGCACAACCACCCCGGCCAAGTTGCAGCTTGCCGTGGCCGGTGCCAAGGTCACCGTGTCCTGGAATGCGGATGCCACGGGTTACATCTTGGAGAGCAGCGAGGCTGTGGGCGGTTCGGCAGCCTGGACCACGGTCTCGGGCGTGACCGGCAGTTCGGTCACCCTCGACCTGACCGCCAAGCCGAAGTTCTTCCGGATGCGGAAGTAACCGCAACCCTATTCAGCCCTTTGAGAGCCCGCAGGCTTGCCGCTTGCGGGCTCTTCGCATCTCCGGACGGGGATTCGCCTCTCCGGTTCACCGGGTTTCCGTGGGTGCGTCGCTGGCGTGGAATGCGGTCGGGCTACCACCGCAGGTCCAGGCAGGCCACGCCTTGGTTGTTGCGCAAATAGAGGCGGGTGTCCACCAGGGCGGGGTGGGCATAGACTTCTGATTCGGCGTCGAAGACCCGCAGACGGGAGATGATCTTCGCCGCCTCAGGCTCCGTCGATAGCAGAAGCAGTTCGCCCCGATAGCTGGCAGCCAGGAGGCGGCCCGGGGCGGCGATGAGGCTGACGTGTTCAGTGAAGACGGGGTCATCCACAGTCCATACCGCCCTTAGGTTATTGGCGGGATCAAGGCCGTACAGACTTCCTCGGGCACCGATGATGCGGCCCTGGGAGAACACCGGAGTCACAGTCTCGGGCGCAAGATCGGCAAACTCGGACACCGGCTTCGGTTCCGGGGTGCCATCGGGTCTGAAGGCATAGAACCGGGCGCCGTTGTTTTCGGTGGCAACGAGCAATTGGTCGCCGACCGCCACCGGCGTGGGCACATTGAAGTCGCCACTAACCGATGGTGTCATGGTCCAGAGGCGTTTGCCGGTCTCCACTTCCCAGCCGCCCAACGAATGGGTGTCGTAGCCCACGATTTGGCGCTTGCCGCCGAAAGACCCCAGGATGAACGAGGCATACGCCGCCGGCGCGCCGGGCGTCTTCCAGATGGTCTCGCCGGTGAGCGGGTCGAGCGCGACCAGCGCGGCCTTGGGACCGCCGGGATTGACCACCAGGAGCCGGTGGTCCACCAGCAGCGGGGTCGAAGCGTAGCCCCACTTGGGAGGCTTGGCGCCAAAATCGGTCGGGAGGTGTTTCTTCCAAAGCACTTTGCCGTCGGCTGTCGCCAGGCAGTGCAGATGCCCGAAGGCGCCCAGCACCCAGGCCCGGCCGTCAGTGATCACCGGGGTGGCCCGGGGCGAAAGTCCGTAGTCCAACTTGCCGGCGGCGGGGTAAGTCAGGGACCAGAGCGGAGCACCGTCATCGGCTTTCAGCCCGTGAAAGACGTCGTGCGTGTCGGTGGCGTCCCGGTCGGCGGCGATCAGGACGCCATCGGCTACCGCCAGTCCCGCCAGGCCGGTGCCGATGAGCGACTTTTCCCAACGCAGCTTCGCGTTGGCTGGCAGGCGCTCCGGCAGATGGGGCGCGGTGCCATCGCGTGACGGGCCGCGGAAATCGGGCCAATCCGCCCGAGGAGAGCCAGCGGATCCTGGCGTCGGCCCAGCAGTGGTGGTGAGCGGGACGAAGCCCTCCTTGGATTCCAAAGCCTTGAGCAAGCCGGCATTCTGGCGCACGGCCTCCAAGGCATCCCGCCAACTTCGCTCCGACGCGGGGGAGACGACTTCGGTGGCGAACACGGTGACAAATGGTACCGGCCCCGTCTCGCCGATGACTCGGAGGGCGCCTTGCTCGATGTTGCCGCAACCTTCGAGCAAGGGAAGGGCGTAGCTGGAAATCACCGCGGCAGGGGCAGGACGGTCCTTGGTGGTGGTGATTTCGGAGGCCGCGTCGCTGCAACCTTCACGGGCCTCGACAATGGCAGGTCTGGGCACGCCAGCCGCTTGGAGCGCTGCCAAAGCGGCGGAGTGTTTCTCATCCGCGTCGGGAGAGCCGAACAGGATCTTGCGACCGCGCAGGTCGGCGATTTGCCGGGCCGGGTCATCCGTTCCGACAATGAACAGGCCTTTGAGCGAGGTGGAGCCGTCTTTGGCGGTGAGCCGGCAAAGCGGGCGAACGGTGAGGTTGCGATTCGTGGCATCGTGACGAACCACGGAGTGCTTGCCGACAATGAGGGCGACTTGGTCGACCTTGGTCTGGCGCAGCGCCTTATCGAGATCCTCCGCAAAGACCGCTTCGACGGGCGAGCCGAGGCGTTGGCTGAGGAAAGTGGCCAGCCTGCGGTAGTCTCGCTGCGCGTAGCCGGCTACGCAGGGACAGGCAAGTTGCTTGGCGAGAGGGTCCATCACCACCATGGTGAGGGGCCTCCCGGCGGGCTTGCCTGCTACCGGTGAGCAGGCCGACAGGGTGAGGGCCAGCACGAGCCCGAAAGCAAGCCACACCAGTCCCTCGTGGGGTCCGTCGCGGAGCCATTGAAGGGGGCCCGATCGGCCTCGAACCGGCGGTGAACCCGCTCCCCGTGCGGTATCAGCCCTTGACCGCCAGGACATGGATCGCATCGTCGCCAGTATTGAGGATGTAGTAGCGCTTGCCGTCGGCGCCGGCCTCCACCGAAACTCGCACGCAATCCGACTTGAAGTTGGGCAGCCCTACCACTCCCAGGAATTTGCCCTCGGGCGAGAAGCGCTTGATGCAAACCGGCGGGCCCGACTCGGCCGCCAGAATCTCCCCGTTCGGGAGCAGGCGCAGGTTCTTCGGCTCGCAGCACCCGCCAAAACCGTCCGCCGCTTTGCGGTCGGTTTTGCCGAAACTGAGCAGTTCCTTGCCCTCGCGGTCAAAGCACTCCACCTTGTGCTTGGCGTTATGCGGGATCCAGAGCTTGCCGTCGCGGGCTTGGATATCCATCTGTCCGCAGCAACCGCGCAGCCCTTTCACAATGAGTTTCGGATTCTGCAACTGGTGGTCCAGCCGGAACACGCAGTAACTGAAGTCGGTGGCGGAAGGACAGGCGATGAACACATCCTGATCCGTGACGGCCATGCCGGTGATGTCCTGCTTGCGCTGTTCCAAGTACTTCTGCCGGTCCAGAGTCTCCTGATCGGTCTTGGCGTCCGCTGGTTTAGGCACCGCCAATGCCAAAGTGGGGGAGGGGACGCTGGCGAGCACTTTGCCGGCGGCGTCGAGCTTGTGCACCTTGCCGCCGCCGCCCACGTAGATGTTCCCATCCGAATGGACGCAGATGGCTTGGGGTTTGGTGGGGGAGGACCACGTCTGGAGTAGCTTGCCGTCGGGACTGTAGACCCGGATCTCGGCGGGTTGTTTGACCGCGACCTCCTTGGCCGTGTCTTTTCCGGGTTCCATCTCGTACCGCACATAATCCCCACCCCAACAGGCCAGGAGGTTGCCGTCCCGATTGAGACAGTAGTTGTGGAGGGCTCCGCCTTTGCCCTTTTCGCCAACTTGGATGACCGCCACCTCCTGACAGGCGGGCTTCCAAGCGGGATCCTCAGCCCGGGCCTTTTCTGCGGCGGCTTCGGCATCGTTCATGGCCGTCGTGGTCCCGTCAGAGGCAGAGCTGGCACGGTTGCAGCCGCTGGTGGCCAGCCAAGTGACTGTGGCCAGGCTGCTGGCAATCGCCAGGCTTAGCAGAGGGCTAGATTTCATGAGGTGAGACTCCTTGGGGACGGGGTGTTGGTAATGACGTTTCGGCGCGCGCGATCGACAGCACAACAAGCCGTACCACGCGCGGGCTTATCTCTAATAGACCGATCTGGGCGGAAAGTTGCACAAAAATCGGCGTGCTTTTGGCGGGGAGGGGTCCTAAGTTGGCCGCCGCCTTATGGCTCTCATTCGACCTTTTGCCGCTGTGCGACCCAAGCCCGAGTTGGCCGCTCGCATCTGCGAACTACCCTACGATGTGGTTTCCACCGCGGAAGCGCGGACGCTGGCGCACGGGAATCCGCTGAGTTTCTTTCACGTCAGCCGACCCGAGATCGATCTGTCAGAGGACGTTGATCCCCATGCGCCGCAAGTATATAAGCAGGGAGCAAGTGCCTTTCAATCACTGCTCGCACAAGGGGCGCTCTTCCAAGATGCCGAGCCCTGCTACTACCTCTACCGCCAAGTCATGGGGAACCACGTCCAGACTGGAATCGTGGTGGCAGCGGGTTGCGAGGACTATCTTCAGGGCGTCATCCGGAAGCACGAATTGACTCGGCCGGACAAAGAAGATGACCGGGTACGCCACATTGAAGCGCTCAATGCCCAGACGGGACCCGCCTTCCTACTGTACCCCTCGAACGCTCGGATGCGCGAACTGCTCGAGGAGCCGCTGAAAGGGCCTCCGGTGGTGGACTTCACCGCCAAGGATGGCATCCGGCATGCGGCTTGGGTCATTTCCGACCGGGCTTTGGTGGTCCAGATCGAGCAGGTTTTTGCCGCCATGCCGCGTCTTTACATCGCCGACGGCCACCACCGTAGCGCCGCGGCGGGTCGGATCTTCCAGAGTCGGCGCGGTGCGGGGCACTCGGATGGATTTCTGGCCGTTGCTTTTCCGCATGACGAAGCGCAAATCCTCCCGTATCACCGGGTGGTCAAGGATCTCAACGGTTTGTCCGCGGCGACGTTGCTGGAGCGGCTCAAGAGGTTCTTCGAGATTCAAGCGGTTTCATCGGCTCCGGTCACCACCAAGCACGCGATGGGACTC
>CAYYMW010000218.1:0-11745 GCA_964472515.1 uncultured Verrucomicrobiota bacterium
GGCTCGAGCATATAGTGCTTGGCAGGCAGGCAAGGGCCGGTGGTGTTGAAGCGTCGCGCCACAGTGGGACGCTAGCCCAACTCCGGCGGGTCGGCAAAGCAAAAGGGGTCGCGCCGCTGGCGGCGGCAGGGTGGGGGAGAGGCGCTCCGGGCGGAGGTCGAGGGTCGCTGGCTACACGGCGGCCGGGTCCGGATGGACCCACGGCGCGCGATAGGGCCGGCGGAGCAGGCGGTTAGCTTCCTGGTCACCGACGACCGTGTGGGTGGCCGAGTCCCATGCGAGTGAGCGGCCGAGTTGAAGCGAGAGGTTGGCCAGGAAGCAGGACGAACTCGAGATGTGCGCCTGCTCGATGTCGGCTACGGGGCGTCCGCGCTTCTCCGCTGCCTGGAGGAAGTTGACCCAATGCCGGCGCATGGCCGAGGCCACGTGGCGTTCGAGGTCCTTTTCGGTCTTGTCCTCGGGAAAACGGTCGTATTCGTAGAGAGCTTCGCCCTTGGCAGGTTTGCCGCTGTCACCCAGCGGGATGAAGTCGTAGTTGAACACGCTGGCCTTGAGGGTGCCTTTGTCGCCGTAGAGCGTCGCGCTCCAGGGGTACTTTTCGTCTGGAGAGCCACCCCAGGCGCGGTGCTGCCAGATGACCTTGACGTCGCCGAAGTCGAAAGTGGCCGTCTGGGTGTCGGGGATGTTCGCACGGCTCTCTTTGTCGATCAGGATGCCGCCGGTGGAGTGGATAGTCTTGGGCCACTCCAGGTCCAGCATCCAGCGGACCATGTCGAGCAGGTGAACGCACATGTCACCCAGGATGCCATTGCCGTACTCCATGAAGGCGCGCCACCCGCGGGGATGGACCCAGGCGTTGAAGGGACGCATGGGGGCGGGGCCGGTCCACATCTCGTAGTTCAGGTTGGCGGGGGGAGTGGCGTCGGCCGGGTTGCCCCGGGCGCGCATGTGCCAGTAGCAGCAGATTTCGACCACCGCTACCTTGCCCAGCTTGCCGGCCTTGATGATTTGGTCGCGGGCCTCGATCAGGTGCGGGGTGCTGCGGCGTTGGGTGTTCACCTGGACCACGCGGTTGTGTTTCCGGGCGGCGGCGACCATGGCCTGGCTCTCGATCACATCGACGCCGGTGGGTTTCTCCACGTAGACGTCCATGCCTGCTTGCATGGCGGCGATGGCGGGCAGGGCATGCCAGTGGTCGGGCGTGGAGACCATGACCACGTCCAGGTCCTTTTCCTTGAGCATCTCGCGGTAATCGCCGTAAAGACGCGGGGTCGTCTTGGAGCGTTGGCGCGCCGCAACCATCTCGCCAGCCTCGGCGAGCATTTTGGTGTCGACGTCGCAGAGCGAAACCACTTCCACCGGCGCGACTTGGAGGAGTCGGAACAAAGACCCCTTGCCGTACCAACCGGTGCCGATGAGGCCCACGCGTTTGGGTTGATCGAAGGCGTATTCGGCGGCATGGCCTCCCAAGGCGGCGTACCCCAGAGCGGCGCTGCTGAGCTGTAGAAATGAGCGGCGATTCATGGGGTGTTTATGACACACTCGCCGGCCTTGCACAAGCCCGGTGCGGTACCACCGTGCCCGTAATCTCGTTGACGGCCATTCGGGGGTTGTTAGCCTGCCTCCGGCATGTTGAAGCGAACACCGTTATACGCCGCGCACCAACGTTGGGGCGGCCGGCTGGTTGAGTTTGGCGGCTGGGAAATGCCCGTGCAATACACCGGCATTGTCGAGGAGCACCTGACTGTCCGGAGCTCGGCGGGCCTATTCGACATCTCGCACATGGGCGAGGTCCGGGTCAAAGGGCCGGAGGCGGCGGCGTTCCTCAACCGCAACCTGACCAACCAGATCGAGGTCCTCGGCATCGGTGACGGACAGTATAGCCTGCTGTGCAACGAGGCTGGCGGGGTGGTGGATGACCTCTATGTCTTCCGGTTCGGGGAACAGGAGTTCTTCCTCATCATCAACGCGTCGCGGATTGGGGATGACGTCAACTGGCTGCAGAGCCGTCTGGCTCTGTGGGGCAAGCCGGGAACCGTGCAACTCGTCAACCAGTCCGACGACTACGGCGCGGTGGCGTTGCAGGGACCGGCGGCGGTGAAGATCATCGATCAGTTGACCGCCGGTGCAGCGACCCAAGGCAAGCCGGTGACGGCCCCCTCGGCGCTTGCCAAGCACCAGATCGCTGTCTTCCCCGGGCGCTTTTCCGACGCGTTGATTGTCTCCCGCACCGGCTATACCGGGGAGGATGGTTTCGAGATTGCAGTTCCAGCGGCCGGGACGGAAGCCCTCTGGGAGAAGACCCTCGAATTGGGCCGTCCCCATGGTTTGAAGCCAGCCGGATTGGGCGCGCGCGACACGCTCCGGACCGAGATGGGCTACTCTCTCTACGGTCACGAATTGGACGAAAAGACCACCCCATTGGAGGCGGGCTTGGGTTTCTTTGTGAACCTGCAGAAGGCCGATTTTACCGGGAAGGCGACCCTGGTCCGCCAGAAGCAGGAGGGGCTCGCGCGCCGGTGTGTGGCTTTCCGGATGGTGGACCGCTGCCCGCCGCCGCGCCCGCATTACCCCGTATTTGCCAGCGCCGAAGGCGGCCAGGCGGTGGGGGAGGTGACCAGCGGCACGCAGAGCCCGTCCTTGAACGTGGGGATCGGCATGGCCTACGTGGCTCCCGCGCAGGCTGCCCTGGGGGGCACCCTTTGCATTGAGATTCGGGGCAAACGTTACGCCGCCACGGTGGCCAAGCGCCCCTTGTACCAGCCCAAAGCCGCGTAGCCCGGTTTCCGAAAGGTTTTATGAGCAAGATTCCAGCTGATTTGAAGTATGCCCGTTCACACGAATGGGTCCGTTTGGAGGGCAACGAAGCCGTGGTTGGCATCACCGACCACGCCCAGCACGAGTTGACCGACGTGGTGTTTGTGGAGCTCCCGGCGCAAGGACGCCAAGTCAAAGCCGGCGAAGCCTGTGCCGTGGTGGAATCCGTAAAGACCGCCAGCGACATCTACGCGCCTCTCTCGGGCAAGGTCATTGCCATCAATCCGGCCGTGGTGGCCAACCCCGCCTTGGCGAACACCGATCCCTACGGCGAAGGCTGGTTCTTTCGCCTGCAGCTGGCGAACCCTGCAGAGGCGAGTGCTCTGCTCGACGCCGCCGGCTACCAGACGCTGATTGGCGGGTAGGGGAGGCGGGGCAAGTCGCCTCACCGGTTTCCCGAACGCCGTCTGGCAAGCTGTCCCCATTCCGGACCAGGTGCCAACGCCTCGTCCCGCGGTGGTTGTTTGGGTTTGCGGCGCGGGTCGAAAGATCGTATGTTCAAAATATGAAGAACAGTTCATTGCAGGTTTCACTTGGATTGGCTCTGGTCGGCGGCTTGCTGGCCGGCTGCGGCCCCTCGGGAGGGAGCGGCAGCTCGTCCTCGGGTTCTACGAACGCCACGGCGGCGGCTCCGTCCGCTCCCTCTTCGGCCGAGGCCGTTGCGAAGTACGACAAGGCGCTCAGCGATCTCACCGAGAAACTGGTGTCCGCGGCGAAGAGCAAGTCGGATGACGTGCTCGGCGGCGTGGGCAAGGACTTGGGCGCCTCCGTGCAGAAGCTCGCCTCCTCGCTGGCCGGACAGGACGAGGTCAAGGCCACGCTTGATAAGGCGCTCACGGCGTTGACCGACGGCAAGCAGGTGGAAGCCTTCGATGCGTGCCAGAAAGTCGTGGCCGCCAAACTGACCCCCGAGCAGATGAAGCTGGCCCAGGAAACCGGCAACTTGGTTTCCGCCTACATCGTGCAGAAGGACTTCTCGAAGCTCGAGGGTTCCGAAGGAGATGTGGCGAAGTTGGTCACCTCGTTGCGCCAAGGCAGCTTGGCTGGGGCGGTGGCGCCGCTTCAGGGCATCATGCAGAACGCCAAACTGACCCAGCCGCAGAAGGACATTCTCTCGGCGTTGAGCGACAAGTATGCCCCCGGCTTGAAGAAGCTAGGCGACTCCGCGCAGGACCTCAAGAAGATTGGCGGAGGCTTGCTGGGCAAGTAGTCTGCGGTCCCTGCGATGGAATTCAAAACCGCCCGGTTTGCCGAAGGGGCAGGCCGGGCGGTTTTGCCTTGCGCTGCGACTACAGCCCCATTTCCTGGAGGACGCGGAAATAGATCCAGTGGCCGAAATCGTTGGGGTGATTAATGTTGTTACCCAGCAAATCTTCCGGCTTCTTCCTGGCTGCCAGCGCCTGCCAGTTGCGGTAGACGTTCGCGAACGCGCAACCAGTTTCTTGGGCCACCCGTTGGGTGGCGTCGGCATACTCCGGCATGCGATGCGAGCCGTACTTCCATTTGGGATTCGGCGGAAAGGCTGAGTAGAGCACGAGCTCGGCGCCGTTGGCGGCCCGAATGCGGGAGATGAGCTGTTTGAGGTTGTTCTCGAACTCGGGGATGGGCACGCCACCGAGGTTGTGATCATTCATCCCGAAACCGATCAGCACCAAGTCCGGCTTTTCGGCCAGCACCTTCGCTTCAAGCCGGGCCAACCCTTGGGGCGTGGCGTCGCCGCCGGTGGCGCCATTCACCGCCGTCACCCGGGCGGCCGGATACTTGCGTTGCAGGTCGTTTGCCCAGCGCTGCCAGAAGATGAGTTCCGGGCGGGTAGCATCCCCACCCGCTGTAATGCTGTCCCCAAAGGCCACGATCTTGAGCGGTTGGCCGCCCACAAGCTTGGCCCGAGACGCCTTGAGGAGTCCGACCTGCGGGAGTTGTTCCGGCCAGCGCTCGGTTACCACATAACTGTAGTCCGCAAAGACGAAGAAGCCGTTGTTCCCGAAGCCCGGGAATTGGTTGTGATCGAATTGATCCTTCCCAAACAACATGTTCGTCTGGAAGTCCGGTGCCCGTGAGGTGGGAGTGCGGCGTACGGTGCCTTCGGCGTAGTCTATGGTCAAATCGTGGCCTTCGATGTACTCGGTCATCCCCGGTCCGGGCAGGTAGGCGCTCCGCAGCCGTACGGGCTGATTGCGGAGGGGGAGATGGGCCAGGGATGCCGGCTGCTGTCCGACCAGGACGATGGACTCTCCCGTCTGCTGACCGATGACAAGCTTGGGCTTTGTGGCGCAGCCACTGCTCAGCGAGAGCAAGAGCGCTGCTGCCAAAGCCGAACCAAGGAGGCGTCTGTTCATGAAGGGAGACTGGCAGCAGCGCTGCGAATCCGTCAAATCCGAACTGAAGGATCGGGTGGGAGCGCGGGGAGGAGGGCTCAGCAAAACGGCGCGATCACCCAGGGCCGTCAGGGAAAGCGGAATTACTTCGGTTGCGGTCCGCTGATGGAGGCTGGCTTGGACGTCAGCCGCCCTTGATAGAAGTCATCCAACAGCGCAAAGGCTTCAGGATCGTACTGCTTCAGGCCCTCGGGGCCGTTGGCGGGTTTGGGGCCGGTCATGTGGAGGTCGCCGTGGGTGCCGAAGTACCACATGGCCAATTCGGCGAAGAACTCGTCGGGATTGGACCCCGCGTAGGATTCTTTCCAGCGACCTTGGGCGAGGGAGCGTCGGTGCTGGTCGTCGAACCGGGCGCGGAGCTGCTCGTCGATGCCGAAGAAGCGGATGTTGTGGGCGAACTCGTGCACGCAGATGTCCCGGCCGCGGTAGCGATCCTGCTCCAGCTTGAGCAGGTTCTCCTCGCCGCAGGAGGTGAGCAGGCCGCCCATGCCCCGGGTGCGTTCGTCGCGCGTCAGCCCGTTGTATTCGGCCAGCCGCTTCCCCTTGTCCTCGCGCCACTCGGGCAGGTCGGTGGTGACCTGGTTGCGGCCGATGATGTGCAGCTCCGCCCCGGCGGCGCGCAGGTTGGCACGCACACTCGGGAGGTTGGTGAGCATCATGGACAGCCGGTCCCGTGCGGCATAGAGGGCCTGGTCCACCACTTCCTTGGGAGCCTTGATGACGATGCCGTCATAGTCCAGGCGCTTGGCAAAGAAGCCGCCCTCGGGCGGGGCGATGGCGGTGATGGCAGGGCGCGGTTCGGGCGGTTGGTTTGGTGTGTCCGCCGAGTGGAGCCCCACCGCCAAGGACAGCGAGATCAACACTCGCGCCATTCCAGCACAGCGGGAGAGGTGAAGAGAGAGGTGTCGCATCGTAAGGCAGCTACTTGGTGGCGCTTTCCTTCATGACGCGGACGCCGAACACGCCGCCCGCCGAGGCGCCGGGATGGGCCTGGAACTTGACCGTAACCTCCTGCTTGCCCTGCACCAGGGCCGCCGGGATGCGGTAGGTCTCCTCGTAGAACTGCTCGGGGCGGTTATTCTCCAACTGCTGGGTGGCGATTTTCTGTCCGTCCACGAGGACATCGAAGACGCGGTTGCCGCCGTCGCTGCCCCAATAGGTGACCCAGAGTTCCTGGTCCTTGCCGGGAAGCACTTTTATCTGCCAGGAGAACCAGCCGCCTTCGGTGGCGTCACGCCACTTGCGGTCGCCGAAATCCCCCGCGTTGGTCTTCTCGCCCTGCTGTCGGTGATCGCGTTCGCTCTGTTCACGGTCGGGCACCACATAGTCCACCGTCCGCGCCTGATACTCGCGCTCGCGGGCCAGTTGCGCCGCATAATCAGCTTCCTTCTGCTTCCACTGTTCGGGGCTGAAACGGTCGAAGTAGACCATATAGGGGCGTCCTTCATGCAGACTGAAGAACGGCTCGAGCAGGAGGTTCGCGGTCTGGCCGCCGGCACTGCGGAAGACGGCCGGGTCGGCGGTGAACGCGCTGAAGCGCGGTGCGCGGTTCAGGGCCTTCAGTTCCTCGCCGGGGCCGGCCACCACAGCCGGGAACGGCTTGGTGGGATCGACCTGGGTGGCAAGCACCAATGGGCCGTTGAGCAGCGCAAAGCGATTGGGGTTGTCCGCGAAGCCCTCGGTGCGCAGCGCGAAGGGCAACTTGACCGCAATAGTGTCGCCGCTCTTCCAAGCACGCTTGAGCGACACGTAGGAGGAAGGAGCGGCGTGGATGGGCTCGGACTGGCCGTTGACGCTGACCTCGAAGCCCTCCCTGGCCCAGAACGGGCGCCGCAGTTTCACTTCCAGTTCGACCGGTTTTTCACAACTGAAAGTCAGCTTCGTGCGCTCGCCCATGGGGAAGGCGGTGTCCTGCCGCACCTTGACGCCGCGCGCCTGCCAGTTCAGCTCCGAGGCGATGAAGAGGTTGACGTACAGGGTCTGGTCACCCGCATGGAAGTAGATGGAGTCGCCGTACTTGGCGTGGTTCTCCACCCCGGTGCCGGTGCAACACCAGAAGGAACCGTTGGGCGTGCAATAGGTCTTGTGGGAGCCGGCGCGAAGCGGCACGTAATAGCAGGTCATCCCGTCGGCCGGATTCTGTGAGGCGAGGATGTGATTGATGAGGGCGCGCTCGTAGTAATCAGCATATTCCGCTTTCGGATCCCAGGCGAAGAGATGCCGGGTGAGCTTGAGCATGTTGTAGGTATTGCAGGTTTCCGTGGTGCTGGGACCGAACGCGGTGGAAAGGCGCTCCTTGGGCGAGAACATCTCGCCGTCACTGTGGCCGCCGATGACGTAGGAGCGCTCGTGTACCACGGTATCCCAGAAGAACCGGGAGGCGGTCTGGAGGGCGGGATCAGCGGTCAGTTCGAACTGGCGGGCGGTGCCGATGAACTTGGGAATCTGCGTATTGGCGTGCAGGCCGGTGAGCTTGTCGGTCCGTTCGGAGGCGGGCTTGATGACGGCCTGGTGATTGAAGCGAAACGAGGCCTTGAGGTACTTCTCCTCGCCCGTCAGCGAGTAGAGGTTCGCGAGCCCCTCGTTCATCCCGCCATGCTCATTGCCCAGCATCCGCTGCATCTGGTCGTCGGTGAGGCGGTCGTTGCGGGCGATAAACCAGTCGCCAAACTTGCGGGCCACCTCGAGCGCCTGGGCGTTGTCCGCGTAGACATACATGTCCAGCAGGCCAGCCAGGATCTTGTGCAGGGTGTAGTAGGGCGCCCAGACCTGCTGCTGCTTTTCCACGCGGTCGAAGAACGTCTCCGGATACGCGCTGAGGTAGCCGCTAGGGAACTTCGCCTGGCAGGCCGCGAGACCGGCCACCAACGCGTCACCTTTCGCTTTCACCTGGGCGTCTCCCGTGCTGGCGTACATGAGCGCGCACCCGCTCAGGTAGTGCCCGGCGAAGTGCCCGCGCAACTCCCCCTTGGGCTCTTCCCATCCACCCAATGGCTTGGCCGAGGTCGGCAGGCCGGCGTTAAGGCGGAAGGTGTGGAGCAGGCGGTCCACATCGAGCGCCAGCAGGTAATCGCGGTCCACTTCCTGGGCGTGCAGGAACGGGCCATCGAGCACGCGGACATCGCGCAGGTCAAAAGCCTGCACCTGGAGCGGGACCTTGTTGGCCGTTTTGAGCTTGGGGCCGGCGATCAGCGAAGAGTCGGCCTGACTACGGGCAGAGAAGAGCGTCAGGGCCGCGACGGCCAGGCAGGCGGTGGTGAAGGTCTTCATAGGAGGATTGCCAATGGTAGGTGAGGGGATGTTGCCAGTGGGGGCCTACCGGTCCTTGATCCAGACGATCGACCGGCCGCCGCGGTTGAGCCGCGAGTAGTTCGGAATGGCGAGCATGGGGGAGCCATCTGCGAAGGCGCCTTTGATGACCAGCACACCGCCCAGCAGATCGCACTGCCATTCGGTGGTCAACGGGGCGTTCGGAGGGAGCACCGCGTCGAGATTCTGGTCCTTGCTTTCGAGATTGTAGATCAGGGGGCCATAGCGCAGCGCCACCCGGCCAGCGTTCGGTGTGATCCGGTCACTCGCCTTGACGCGTTGGACTGCGAGCGGCAATTGGAACGCGACCTTGTCGCCCGCCTGCCATTTGCGGGTGATGGTCACATAGCCCTGCTCAGGGGCCGCTTTGACGGGTTTGCCGTTGACCGTTAGTGCCGTCAGCCCGCCGCTCGTGGGGGTGTTGGTGTAAAGCTCGCTCACCTGGCGGTTCGGCACGCGAACCTTGAGCGCGAACCGCTTTGCTTCGGCAGGATTGACCGTGATGGCGACGTCCCCTTTCCAAGGGTATTCGGTGGTTTGGACCAACTGCACGCGCGTGCCCGCGACCTTCTCGAGATCGACCGTGCTGCCCGCGAAGAGGTTCACGTAGATGGCGTCCGGCGCGGTGGAATACATCCAGCTCGGGAGCATGAGCAGCGTGCGGGGCAGGTTGCCCACACAGCAAGGACAGACATGCCACTTGTAGCGGTGCTCGCTCGAATCGAGCGGGTTGGTGTAGGTGAAGTTCTGCCCCTCGAGATCGAGGCCGCCGAGAATGGCGTTGTAGAGGGTCTCCTCGTACAAGTCGGCATAGCGGCCCTCCTGGTGAGTCAGTTGCAGCTTGTTCTGGAAGAAGAGTTCGCCGCTGCCGGCGCAGGACTCGCAATAGGCGCGGTTCGGGAGCGAGTAGTCCTTGCCGAACCCCTCGGAGGTCTCGCCGCTGCCCAGCCCGCCGGTGACGTAGTACTTGCGGTTGACGATGCTGTTCCAGAGCGACTTGACCGCGCTGTGGTAGTCGATGTCGCCGGTTTCCATCGCCACGTCGGCCATCCCGGAGTAACTGTACACCGCGCGCACGGCATGCCCCACCGCCTCGTATTGGCGCGTGACGGGGACATGGCTCTGATCGTATTCGTCGCCTCCTTGGCGGCTGTCGAGGAGGAACTTGGCAAGCGCGACGTACTTGCGGCCCTTGCCGGGACCTTCCTTGTCCTCCACGTAACGGGCCAGCCGCACCAATGCCTGCTCGAATTCCTGATGCCCCGCGAACCAGGCCTTCTTCGGCGCCGGCCCGATGTTGGCGCACCAGCAATCCGCCAGCCGCTTCGCCGCATCGAGCATGCGGGGGTCCTTGCCGCCGGTCATCAGCGAGTGGGCCACGGCCGCCTCAAGGAAGTAACCCGCGTTGTAGTCCTCATGGTCGGGCCGGTTGGACCAGCGCGGGAGGCCGCCGATGGTGTACATGGTCTGGAGGTAACCGTCCGGCTCCTGTGCGGCGAGGATTACGGGGATCCAGCGCTCGATGGCGACCTTCATGGCCTCCTGCGCCTTGAGGATTTCCGCGTCGCCCTGGGCATCGTACATCACCGTCAGGCACATCGACTCCAGGGTGTTGTACACCCACGCGTTGGCGAAGGGGGCGCCGGTGTGCCGCGCGCCCGCCTGTCCGGCGAGCTTGTGGGCGGCTTCGACGAAGTTGGCCAGCCCGCCCTCGGGCAGCTTCGGATCCTCGATCTTCGCGATGCAGTGCGGAATCCAGTTCACGATGGTGTTCTTCAGCCGATCATGCCAGAAGGTGCTATTCACCTTGTACGGCGCGGGCCACGGCATCCGGAGATGCTGCTTGGGCGGTTCGGGATCGACAGTGACCTTCAGAAAGTCGTACTCGGTGCACTGGCCATCATCCGCCGTCAACTTGAGTATGTAGGTTCCGACTTTGGGGAACCGCGCCGCCGTTTCTGCAGCAGAGGCGTTGACGAACGTCGCCTTGCCCGGGCCGCGTGCCGTGGTCCAGTGGAGCGTTGGTTTGGCCTTTGGCTTGCCGTCGTCTCGCGTGGTGCCCGCGAGGTAGGTGTTGCCCGACACGATGACGACGCGGTCCGGGCCAGCGACGACCACCGGCGGGAAGTTGGGCGACTTGCCTGAGTCATAGACGCGCCAGTCGAGAATGCCCGTGGAGAACTCCTCCTTGCCGTCGAACTCGAGCCGCAGCCTGGCGGTGGTGAGCTCTGGGAACGTGGTTGCGTTCAGCCGGTCACGTTCCAGGCCCATGCCCACGGCGTTAGCTACGGGGACGAACTTGCCGCCGTCCCAAGCGAGCAACCGGCAGGCGGTGGGCAGCCGTACGCCCTGGCTGTCGTCGAACCAATAGACCTCCATGCGGGCGGTCGAGATGGGCTGGCTCCAATCGTACTCGACCCACTGCGTACCCTTCCGCGGCCAGTTGCCATAGGCGCCATGGCTCTTGTCGTTGGAGTTCTCGGGCAGGAAGCCATCGTTGAGCGCGTGGATGGTCTCGTGGCCTGACACATAGGAGGTGGCGGTCTTGGCCACCAGCGCCAGATTGATCTCAGCGGCGATGTTCGTCACCGGGATGACCGCCAGGGAGAGCAGGAAGGCGCCAAGTGCGAGCGGGAGAGGGGCGTGGTTCATAGGGGATGAGCGGGAGGTTGTTTGTACAAATGATTGTTACGTGCCATTACTAACTATTGTCATTCGCGCAGAATCCCGCGCCGACCGTCGGTTTCGATTGAACTGATGCCATTCTTAACCCCCTCCGCCGCCTTGTCAATCCGGGCGTGCCCCAATTCCGCACCCAATAGGACGCGGCTTTTCGGTTCTGTAAGTCCAGCACGGCAGGGTTTCGTGCGAAAAGCAGCGCGTGTAGCCGTTCCCGACCACCCCGCGTCGAGAGATTCGGTTGGCGAAAGCGCCCGGAGTTGAATTGGGGATTGCGTTGGCGGGCGCGATTCGCCGCTGCGTTAGCCAAGCGCAGCACGACGCGGCGCATCGTCCCCCGGGCCTGCACGCCGGTGGCGGCCAGCTCCGCCGCCCTGCCTGTCAGCAGCGCCAGGCAAAGGCAGGCGACGCCTTGGGCCAACGTGCGCTGGGAGCAGCACAAGCTCACCGCCTGCCAAGTGCGCCGACAGGGCGATTGGCAGGCCGTGTTCCCAAGCCCAAGGGGCTTGTGGCACCCAGCCCAACGTTGGCGAGTCCGCGAGCCTACGTTGGGTACCCCGCC
>CAYYMW010000219.1:0-11724 GCA_964472515.1 uncultured Verrucomicrobiota bacterium
AGGCCCGGGTCCGCCTTCGCGCCAGACCTCGCTTCAGCCGCCGGAAGGAAAGGCATCGCCAAACCTCAGGTGGAAATGCCCAGTTTCGCCGCCACCCCCAGAATGTGCTCGCGCGCCTGGGTGTACTCGGCTTCCGTGGCCAGGTGCTCGATCATGAGCGGGGGTTGGTGGGGTAGTGCCGCCAAGCGCTTGAGGAAGGTGGCATAGTCAAGCTGTCCCTGCCCGGGACAGACCTCCTTGAAATGCACATTCATCTCCACCTCCCACGCCAGGTCCTTGGCGTGGCAACTGACGATCCACTGGCCCAGCCGGTCAAAGCAATCGTTGAGCAAATCGGCGTTGCGATAGAAGCGCTCCGGCGAGTTCACCAGGTTGCAGGGGTCCAGGTGGACCGCGAAGGCTTTGCGATCCACCGCCTTGATGAACTGGAGCATGTTGTCGACGCCGTGCGGCGGCGCCCAGCCCATCATCTCGTAGGCGAATTTCGCCCGGCGCGGTTTGACGTCGTCGATCAGCTTGCGCGCGTTCTCGACCGCCAGCTCGAAGAAGGCCCGGCCGAAATTGTCCGGGTGCGGCCCGTACCAGATCTTCGGGTTCATCGAGCCCGCAATATCCACGCAGCAGAACGCGCCGATTTCGTCCGCCAACGCGAGGCCGTCACGGACTTGTTTGAAGTGGTCCACCCGCTTTGCCGGGTCAGCGTCCATCAGGTTCACCCAGCGGCCCACTTCCGCAATAGCCACCCCCTCCTTTTGAAAGGCCGCTTCCAGCGCGCGGATGCGATCGCCCTGCCCCAACGCCACGTTCGGGCAATACGCCGCCCGGTATCCGAGCTTGCGGTAATGTCTGGCCAGCTCCGCTGGGTCCTCCGGAGCGTTGAACACCGGCCCGCCCAGGCGGATCTGACCGGCCTTGCCTTCGCCCGCCCGCGCGTCCATGCCCAAGCCCAAGCCCGCCAAGGCCAGGCTGGTGGTTTGGAGGAAATCCCGCCGTCCGACTTGCTGCCTAATCATAGCTTCTGATGGGTTGCGTTGTGAGGGAACCGCAGGCGCCGCTCGCCGCGGCACGCCGCGCTAGAACTGGTCCTCCTTGTCTTTGAACAGGGTGTTGAAGGAGGTCATGGAACCGTAGCACCGGGTGATGTACTGCTGCCACTCGATCTTCTCGGCCTCCTCCAATTTCTCGCTGGCGTTAACCTTCTGTTCGAGCACACGGAGGTTGTTGCGAACCATGACGATCTTGTGGAAGAAGACCTCCAGCTCAAGCTCCTTGCTTTGAATCGTTGGATCCGCCGGCTGCAGGACCAGCTTGCCCTTGCGCCACCGGTGGGCGAGGCCGTGGGCGAGATCGTCGGGTCGCTTGAGCCCAAGCCGATCGGCCACGGTTTCCACGGTCTGGCGGATCAACTGCTCCAGCGGCAGCTCCAAGCCCGCCAGTTCGGCCCGCGCCTCGGCCGGCTGCAACCCGCTCGTCGCAGGCGCGGTCGAGCGCACGACTCCGTCGTCAAACTTCACTTCCGCCGCGTGCAGGGTCAATCCTTGCACGGTTCCCAGTCCATATTGCGGGTGTCGCACCCGTTCGCCAACGTGAAGCGATTCGATACGCATGATTTCGATCGTGTTGCGGACATCCTGCCAGCCGGCCCTCGCTTGGCGAGCCGAAATCCGGCTAGCGCAAGAACGGAAGCCGCTGCTCCAGCTCGTTCAACCCGGGCACGGGCTTCCCGCCGAAGGCCGCCAACACGCGCAGGGCGCGCAGTTGGTCCTGAGCCGAACCCGTTCCCTTGAGCGAATCAAGCACTTTGCCCGCGCCAGCCATCAAGACCAGGCACTTGACCTCGTCCTGCACCTCCGCCACCGGACGCGCCGCGTCCACCACATGCGCGTAGGGCTTTTTGATCCCCAGGAAAATCTGCCGGCACCGGCGCAACGACTCCACCGTCTCGAAGGCGTCGGCGCCGGCGCGTGAGGCCCGGATTCGTTTCAAGCTCTCCTCTGGTGGCAAATCGAGGATGAGCAGCAGATCCGGCTCCACTGCAAAGGCCTCGTTCCGGCGCATCAGCTCCGCAGGATCATAGCCGCGGGCACCCTGGTAGGCCACGGTCGAGAAATAGTAACGATCGGTCACCACGATCCGCCCCGCCTCGAGATTGGGCCGGATCACCTGGGCCACATGTTCCTTCCGGTCCTCCAGAAAGGCCTGCAACTCCTCCTCCGCGGACAACCGGCCGGTCTTGGCCGATTCGCGGATCTTGCGTCCCCAGGGACCGTTGGTCGGCTCCTTGGTGACGAGGCAGGCCAGCCGGCGGGAGCGGGCATAGTCCAGAATGGTCTGTACCTGCAGGCTCTTGCCCGCCCCGTCCACCCCTTCCACCGCCACCAACAGCCCGCCAGGAACGGTCAACTCCGAATCCGGAACGCTCATCGATGCCTCCGGTTCAAGGAACGATCTTGGCAACCGACTGGGCTTGCTTTTGGCCCAGTTGGTGCGATTTCTCGGCCGCAGCCCGCACGGCATTCATCAGGGTGCCGCGCAGCCCGCCCCGTTCCAACTCATGCACGCCGTCGATCGTCGTCCCGCCGGGGCTGGTCACCATGTCCTTGAGCGCGCCCGGATGCAATCCGGTCTCCAAGAGCATCTTCGCGCTGCCCAGCAGCGTTTGCGCCGCCAGCCTGGTCGCCAGGTCGCGCGGCAATCCCGCCGCCACCCCGCCGTCGCTCAACGCCTCGATCATCATGAACGCAAAGGCCGGCCCGCTGCCACTCAGGCCCGTCACGGCGTCCAACAGCTTTTCCTCCACCTCGTAGACCAGGCCGACGGCCGCCAAGAGCCGGTTGGCCACCTTGCCGTCATCCAGGGTGGCCCACTCGCCCAGGGCGTAAGCGGAGGCCGACGCTCCCACCAGCGCGGGAGTGTTGGGCATCACGCGGATCACTCGCGCCCCCTCGAAGAGCGCGTCCTCCATCCTCCGCAGCGGCACGCCCGCCGCGATGGAGATGACCAGATGCTGGTCGCTGAGGTAGGGCCGCACTTCCTCCAGCACCGGCGCCACCCGGTCTGGTTTCACGGCCACGATCAACACCGTCGCAAACCGGGCGACCTCCGCGTTGGTGGCACAAATCAAGGCGCCCACTCCCTTCTCGAACTGAGCCCGCGCCCCGTCCACGGGATCGCTCGCGATCAGGCTGTCCCGCGTGGTGATCTGCGCCCTGACAAAACCCTGTGCGAGTGCCGTCGCCATCTTGCCGGCACCCAGAAAGCCGATCCTTAGGTTGGATGACATGCCCGCAGCCTAACACCTTCCGGCGCTCCAGCAAAGCGCAAACCGCCCTCCCCGCCCAAAGCAAACGGGGCACGTCCACCGTGCCCCGCGCGCGAAGGAAAAGGTAGGACGTTGCGCCTAGGCGCCCATGCCGTCCTCGAAGGAGCCGCTGGCCAGCGGGAAGCAGAGCTTGTTCTTGACGAACTGGATGCCATTGGCGCTGGTGGCGTCGAGGTCGCGGTAGGCGCTTTCGGCTTCCACGATCAACGGGGCGGTCTTCTTGCCCATGATCTCGCAATAGCGTTTGGGATACCCGACATGGACCAGCAGTTCGACGTACCGGGTCATATTCAGATCGCCCGAGGGGATATCCACAAACTGCATGGCGCGCTTCTGCCAGTCGGGTTCCATCATGCGCAGGGGCATGGCGCGGCGGATGGTGTAGTTCTTGACGTGGCAGGCGTATACGCGGGGAGCCACTTTCAGGAAGCGGGTCTCCCAGTCCTCGCCTTCCCAGCAGTGCGAGGGATCGGCGTTCACGGTCAGACACTTGTCGCCGTCGCAAATCTTCACCAGCAGGTTGAAATCATCCGCGCACATGGCGCCGGTGCCCGGGTGGATTTCGTGGGCCAGATAGAGGCCCAGCTTGTTCGCGTGCGCGCGAATCTTCGCGGTCTTCTTCACGAAGCGCTCCTTGCCTTCTTCGAGCAGATCGAAGTCGCCCCCCTTCCAAAAGCCCCAAGGATAGCCGGTGGCCAACTCCCAACCGAACGCCACGCCCCAGAACATGGGCAGGATCTTGATGCCCAGTTCAGCGGCCAGGTCCATCAGGCGCAGGGTATAGGCCTCTGCCCACGCTTCGATCTCCGCCGGGGATTTCTTGGCCACGTCGCCCGGAATGAACGGGCGAATGCTCGGACTGCCGGTCCAAGCGGTGGTATGCACCCAGAGCGGGCAATGGCAGGAGATGCCGTCCAGCGACATCCCGCGTTGGGCAAAGGTATCTTGAATCTCCTTGGCGCTCTTGAACTTGTCGCCGTCCTGCAACATGAAGTTCGAAGGCTGGGCGCCGGCCGCGCCGGAGGCCTTGGCATAGTCCAGGAATTGAGCCAGGGATTTCGCGCCGTGTTGGGCGCCTTCCACACTGGGGTGAAAACAGGGTTGTGCCATAATTTTCGGTACTACGGTTGACGTAATTGTGCTACCCCGCAGAATGACCTTTCTGGGCGCCCCGAGGCAACCGAAATCTCCACCAATTTGCTCGCCTCACGCCCCCCAGGATGGGCTTCTCGACCAATCCCGTGGATCACGCCCTCCGGCTCGCGCAGCCCCGCTCGGAGCGGGTGCCCGGCGACGAGGGCAGGGCTCGACGATTCAACGGCCAAGTCGGTACCGAGTTGCCGCCCCTCGCCCACCTTCCAAAGCAAGCCGGGGACGCCACCCAAGGCCATCCCCGGCAAAAACCGCGTGAAACTACCGCCTCTTGGCGCCGTCTACCATTTCACCTGTTCCAGGAACCGCAGGGTCACCGGTATCTGTTGCACCACGCTGTCCGACTCATCCTCAATGAAGTAGTACTTCACCCCCGCCTGCTTGGCGGCGGGCAGGATGCTCTGCCAGTCCAGTTGCCCGGTGCCCATCGCCACGTCGTTGTTGACGTCCGATTGGCCCGTCAATTCGCCCGTCTTCGTCCCCTTCTTCATGTCCTTGAGGTGGATCAGCTCCCACCGCTTGCCGTACTTCTTCAGCCAGGCCGCCGGGTCCTGACCAGGGTGGGCGATCCAGAAGACATCCATTTCAAAGGCCACCAGCTTGGGATCGGTCTCCTTGATCAGCAGGTCCATCAACGTCTCCTGACCGTAAGGTTGAAATTCATAACCGTGCTGATGGTAGAAGAACTTGATCTTGTGCTTGGCGAGCACTTTCCCGGCACGATTGAAGACCTGGATCGCTTCCCGGCACTTCTGCTCGGTAAACGGCCCCTCGCGCGGAATCCACGCGCAACCCGCATACTTCAGCCCCAGCGCCTTGGCCTCCCGCGCCACCCCTTCGGGATCGGTCTGGTATCGGTTGTAGTCAAAATGCGCGGCAATCGGCTTGAAGCCCCGCGCCTGCAGCATCTCAACATACTTCTCCGCCGGCAGGTTATACGTCCCCGCCAACTCCACGTACTTGAACCCGAAACTCTTCACCAAGTCCAGCGTCCCGGGTACATCCTTGGCAAACTGGTTGCGCAGGCTGTACAACTGCAGCCCCACCGGCCCTTTGAAGCTCGGGCCCACGCCCACCTGGCCAGCCAGGGCGACCGCCATCCCGGCCGTCAGCGTCGTCACCGTCAAGAATCTCAAGATTGTGTTCATGCCTTCTCTTATACGCCACTCCCGCCAAACTGCAACGCTTCAGCAAACCCGCCCGGTTCGGGAAGGCCGGGGCCGCCGGGCCGGTGCCCCGCCCGGCGCCCCGCCCTCGTGCGCTCCCCTTCGCTCCCACCACTTGCCTCTCCAGTTGCGGCGCCGGGCCACGCTCGCACAAAAAAGCGCGGCCCCGGATGCATTACCTTCTTGAAAACCGCAGGACGGGGCGCATATTTGACTCGCTCGCTGTGGGGAAACGCGAGTAGTATGCAGGCCTACGATGCACGGCATCAGATACCTTAATGTAGTAAGGGCATGAAAAGCGACCTCATCATCGGCATCGCCGGTGCGGGCGGCGATGGTATTGTTTCGGCTGGCGAATCCCTCATCACGGCGGCGGCGCTCGAAGGGTACTCGGCCATCATGACCAAGAGCTTCGGCTCGCAGATCCGCGGCGGCGAATCCTCGTGCCGCCTTCGGGTGTCCACCCGGCCGGTGCTGAACCCCAACGGCGCGCTCGATGTGGCGGTTGCGCTGGACTGGGCGGATTTCCTCAAGTTTGGGGACGAGCTGGCGATGGGCCCCGAGACGGTGGTCATCTACGAAAGCAAGAGTGGCGTGGCACCGGACAAAATCCCTGTCGAAGGCGTGCGGCCCGATTTTGTGTTCAGTGTGCCGATCGAGGAGATGGCGGTGCAATCCGCGGAGACCGACAAGGCGAAGAACGTCGTCGTGCTGGGCCTGCTTGCGGGCTGGTTCGGGATCGCCCACCAGAGCGTGCTGGCAGGCATCCGGAAGAAGTTTGCCAAAAAGGGGCCCAAGGTCGTTGAAGGGAACGAGCGAGCCTTCAATGCCGGCGTGGAATACGCCCAGGCACGCCCCCTGCCAGCTAGATTAAAACTCCTTCCACACGAAGGGGTTGCGACTCCAAATCTGCTGACCGACGGCAACGAAATGTGCGGCGCCGCCGCCATCTTTGCGGGCTGCCGGTTCTTCAGCGGTTATCCCATTACTCCCTCCACCGAGATCATGCAGTTTCTCGACCGGGAGATCTGGAAGTATGGCGGAACGCTCATGCAAGCCGAGGACGAGATTGCCGGCATTGGAGCCGCCGTCGGCGCCTCTTTTGCGGGGAAGAAGGCCATGACCGCCACCTCCGGCCCCGGCATGTCCTTGAAGACCGAGATGCTCGGCTTGGCGAGCATGGCCGAACTGCCGCTGGTCTGCGTGAATGTCCAGCGCGGAGGTCCTTCCACCGGGCTTCCCACCAAGAGCGAACAGGGCGATCTCTTCCAAGCGGTCTTTTCGGCCCATGGAGATAACCTGCGCCCCGTCCTGGCCCCCACCAGCGTGGCGGACACCTTCCGGATCACCGTCGAGGCTTTCAATATCGCCGAGCAGTACCAGACCCCGGTGATCCTGCTCTCGGATCAGGAGCTTGCCCAACGCAAAGAAACGGTCAGTCCGATCGACACCTCCAGCATCCGTATCGTCGAGCGCCAACGCCCGAGCACTGCGGAGTTGGCGGACTACAAGCGCTTCCGCATCACCGAGTCCGGCGTCAGTCCGCTCAGCCACCCCGGCATGTCTGGCGGCAATTACCTGGCCTCCGGCATCGAGCACGATGAACTGGGCCGCCCCACCGCCAACGGCGAGGTCCATGCCCTCATGAACAAGAAGCGGTTCAGGAAGTTCAAACCACTTCAGGATCGGTGGGACCTCTTTTTCTTCGAAGGCGATACCGAAGGGCCGATCGGGCTGATTGCCTGGGGCAGCGTGGCTGGTGTCGCGCTCGAAGCCCTGCGTCTGGCCAAAGCCCAGTCCCTGCCGGTCAAGTTACTGGTGCCCAAACTGTTGTACCCAGTGGCTGAAGAAATCTACGCCGACTTCTTTTCCACCGTGCGCCAAGGGATCGTCATCGAGCAGTCCCATCAGGGACAACTCTACCGGCTCCTGCGGATGACTACCCCCATGCCGGCCTGCGTCAAACCCTTGGCCCGCAGCGGAGCTAATCCCATCCTTGCCTCGGAGGTTGTATCGGCCATCCGGGCCATGAACTTGGTATTGGAGAAAGACCGCGTTCTCCGTGCCGACTTGGCTTACGGTTGAGCCGCCCCCACAACTTCGCCTGCCTGCCACCGATGAATACCGCCGAACTGACGACCGCCGACTTTCGCCACACGCCCGGCCATTACAAGAGCGACCTCAAGCCCATCTGGTGCCCCGGATGCGGTGACTACGGAGTGGTGACCGCGATCTGCCGTGCCTTGGCCAATATCAACCGCCCGCCCCACGAGATCGCTTTCATCTCGGGTATCGGCTGCTCCAGCCGCATCCCGGGCTACACCACCGCCTACGGGTTCAACACTGTCCACGGTCGTTCCCTGCCCATTGCCCAAGGCATCAAACTCGCCAATCCCGAACTGCTGGTCCTGGTCGCCAGCGGCGATGGCGACGGCTTCTCCATCGGTGGCGGGCATGTGCCCCACGCCATTCGCCGCAACATCGACCTGACCTACATCGTCATGGACAACCAGATCTATGGCTTGACCAAAGGCCAGTTGTCCCCCACCTCCCACCGCGGCCTGAAAACCGTTACCTCGAATTACGGCAGCCTCGAGGAACCGGTGAATCCCCTGCTTTACGTGCTGGCCTATGGCGCCGGTTTCGTCGCCCAGGGGACGCCTGCGGACATGGCCGGGCTCGCGGCGCTGATCGAGGAAGGCATTCGTTATCCGGGCTTCGCGTTCATCAACGTCGAATCACCCTGTGTCACCTACGGGGAGGCGGAATCCCAGCTCAAAGCCCAGAAGACCAGGATCCAGAACCTAGCCGCCCTCAAACACGACCCTTCGAACCGTCTGCGCGCCCTGGAACTGGCCACCGAATACGGCAAGACCCTCTATTGCGGCGTCCTGTACCGCAACCCCAATCCGCCGCCCCCCTACGGCGAAGGGGTCAAGGCCCGGCAAGAAAAACTCTCCAGCGGCGCTGCTCCGCACCACGACATTCTCAAGCGGTTCATGCCCACGCTCGGCGCGTAGTCGGGCGGAACACTATTACCTCGGCTCTCCGCCCCGCTTGCCTGGCTGGGCGGCAGGTTTGCAGCACGCCGTCGTCCTGAACCCGCAACTGACGGCTGCCTTCCGTCGCTTCGGCCCGCAGAGGACCGCTGGTCTTCCACCTCCCCGGACTTCACCGGGAAATGGTATGGCAATCCTTCAAGGAGCGCCGGCAGGCGCCGCAGGCTCGGCGTGCCATCAACTCTTCGCCCAGAAGCCCGGGTGAAACTGGACGGTTCCTTTCGGAACGCCCTCGTAGAACGGCTTGGCCACAAACACCTCCTGCGGTATCCCCTCATGCACCAATTGGGGCAGGTTCCGAAACCCAAACCGCCGGTAATAGTTCGGATCCCCCACCAGCACGCAGCCTTGGCTGCCCAACGCCTTCAGCCGGGCCAACCCTTCCTCGATCAGCGCTGTGCCGATCCCCTGCCTTTGCAGCCTCGGCAACACCGAAACCGGACCAAGGCCGTGCCAGCTCGGGCTGCCGTCGGAAATCGTCACCGGTGAGAAGGCAACATGCCCCACCACCTGCCCTTTGTCCTCCGCCACCAGCGAGATGGTCAGGACACGGGCGGCACGTAACGCACAGATGATGAACTGCTCCGTATGCTGGCTGATGGCCAGCGTCCGGAATGCCAACTCCGTCACCTCGGAGATCGCCGCGATATCGGCAGGCGTTTCAGGTCGTATGATCATGTTCGACTCCACAGCCCCCGCAAGACCCTTAACGCGAAGACCGGCCGGGGCTTGCGCCCTGCCTTCGCTTGGTCGGACCAGGCCAACGTCTAGGTCCGGACCCAGGCAAAGACAAGCCCGAACCGCAACCCGGACGACCCCGACAACCTCTTCGTGGAGCGGTTGTGGCGGAGCATCAAGAACGATGCAGGTGGTTCTGCACAACCACGTGAACGTGCGGGAGAGCCGCGGCGGCCCGGGACGGCACCTCCCGTTCGACTACCGGGAGCGCCCGCACCAGACGTTGGCCTGGCGCACTCCGCACAAACTCTACTTCGGCGCGCCTTGGGCAGCGTCCCCGGCCTGATCGGCCGCATTGGTGGAAGAATTGCCATCGTCGGATGCTGGCGGACTTTCCTCATCTTCGTCGGTATCGGCAGGCGGGCGGAGGTCGTAACGAAGGTTGGTGCAACCGTTGCGCTCCAGGTAAGCAACCAGGACGGGCAGCCCAAGCTCGGTGCGGCGGAAGGACACGTGTGGAAAGACCAGGGTGTTTCCGCGCGCCTCCACCGTACCAAAGCTCACTCCCAGCCACCCTTCCGGGGTGGCCGGAAGACCGTTGGTCTGAGGCAGCAGCAGGCCCCGTGTCTGGAGTGCCGCTTGCAGCCGGGTCAACGGCTGCGGTTCGGTGGCGGGATCGGCCACGTACTGGGCCAACCGGAGGTCGGCCAGAGCGGAATCGAAACGCAGGTCTCGCCTGGCCCGCTCACGTTCCAATTCCCGCACGTAGGCGCGCCCGGCCGCTTCGCGCCGACGAACAAGCGCCTCTTGCACGGCATTCGTGACGCCCTCCGCAAACCCACTCATCAGGTCAAATTCGACCCGCTTGACCTCCCGGTCTCGCCCGACCACGGCTTCGATGACCTGCAGCCGCCCCCAGGTGTGGCGCGCCTTCGCGAGGGCATCGCGATCCGCCTCGAACAACTCCCGCTCCTCCACCCAGGGCGGGCGCAGCCCCAGCCAGGTGCCGGCCATGGCATCCCGATAATCCGCAGCCAAACGCCGGGCAGTCGCGTTGTCCGGCGCCTCACAGCGGAGCTGCACCGAGGCCACCCGGTTGGAGGCAGGCCATTCCACGAACACATTGGTGGGATTCGCCCCCAACGCCAGCAGTTGGTTTGTGCTGGCACCCGGGCCGCTCAGGAAGAGCACTTGACCGAGATCGCTCCGGTAGCGACTCACGACCTGCCCTGCTTGGTTCGTGGGCGTGCCCTCCGGAAAAACGGCGACGACACAGGATTCCGCCAGGGCCGCCGGTCGCCACTCCTCGAACGGGAGCTGGCGAACCCGGTCGCTGTCCCAAACCAGGCGCGGCGGCACCTGTTCGTCCCGTACTCCGGCGGCAAAGCGGTTCTCCTTTCCAAGGAACACGAGGCCCAGCCCCACCAACGCGGTCACCAAGGAACCAAGATAGACCCCGAGCAGGAACACCGACGCGAGCACCCCGGGCGGGCGGTCGTTCAGCCGCTTGAAGACGCTGAGTGTGTGCGTGGCCAGGTCGCGCAGGTTCACCGTCCCCGGGAGGGTGGCTTTGAGCTTCCGGGCGATCAAGAGCGCCACCTCGTCCGGGAGGTTCTGATCATCCGGCGAAACGAAGCTGGCGCCGCTGCGCTTCAAATCGTGGGCGACCCTGGCCAATCGGTGCGCCACCGGCAGCCCCAGCAGCATGAACACCCCCATCACCGCCCAGAACCGGCCCCACCCCATAACCGTGGCCCCGATAAAAGCGACGGCGGCCATCAAACGAAAAGCGAACTCGAGCTTGAAGTGGCGGCTGAACAGCACGGCGTTCAGCACCCAGCCGCCGTCCAAAGGAAGCACCGGCAGCAGGTTCAGACCGTTGAGAATGAACAACAGGATGGCGGCCTGCTCAAGCCGCAGGTCGCCGGTTACGGTCATGTAGAGGGCGGCGCCAAGCCCCAGGACGATCCCCGGCAACGGGCCCGCCAGGGAAACCAAGACCTGTTTCCAGCCAGGCACATTGTAGTGGCGGCCCGTCACCGCCGCCCCCACCAGCGGGATGAAGAACATGCGCAGGTTCCGGTACTTGAACCACCGCATGGCGGCGTAGTGACCACCTTCGTGGAACAACACCGCGCCGGTGAGCAACAGGGCGAACCCCCAGTCCCATTTCAGTCCCCCCATCGCCATGAACAGCGCCAACGAAACGAGCGCCACCAACAGCCCGTTGGTCCAAGAGCCGCGCTCGTTCTGAATCCGCGCGATCTCCGCCAACACTGCGGTTTCCCCCGGATCAGGCGGGGGAGTCGCCGGGGGGGACACCGGCTGCCCCGGCGCAGGCGGTGGG
>CAYYMW010000220.1:0-11712 GCA_964472515.1 uncultured Verrucomicrobiota bacterium
CGGTGTACATGCGGAACGCCCAGCCTACCCCCTCGTAGCCGCCGACGCTCGAATAGGTGTCGTTGGGGGCGCGCTGGAAGAAGATCCAGCCGGTCCGGTTACCCGAGGCGACGTACCGGTTGCAGATGGGAGAGGCGCCGGGGCTCTGGCGGTCGGAGGTCGGCCGGAACCAGGCCTCAACGGTGAACGGCACGGTGGCTTCGGGGTTGTTCTCCGCTGTGAAGGGGAGCACCGTGGTGGCACCGCCGTTGCGCCAGTGGTAAGCGCGGGCGCCCTCGCCGGCGCCCGTCACCGCGCCCGCTGTGGCCCGCACTTCGGCGGTGTTGGTGCCCATGCCGGCGCTTTGCAGCAGGCCCATGTTGACCGCCACGTCGGCCCCGGGGACGGCGTCATCCATCCGCCAGTAACCCACTGGCCCGTCGCCGGACACCAGCGTCTCATAAGCGGTTGAGCGCGCGGCGTTCGTGGCGTTCTGATAGTGAGCCAGAATCTGCGCCGGGGTCAGCTTCTTGGCGTAAAAGGCCACTTCGTCGATGGCTCCCCGGAACGGGTTCGAGCCCAGCTCCGTATTATTATAGGAGCCGAGGCAGAGACCGGCCGCGCCGTTGACCTGTTCGTCGCCATGGTCGTTGGTGTTGGCGGCATAGGCGTCCGGATCGCTCGAGGTGTTGCCGCCGGTGGCCGCTTCTTCGCCGTCCACGTACATGGTGGCCGTCTGCGTGGCGGCATCCCAGACCGTCACCACGTGCTGCCATTGGCCCAGTTTATAAGGCTTCTGGCTGGTGATATTGATGCCCGTGTGCGAACCCACCCCGGTGTAAGTCCGGAAGTTCCAGCCCACATCTGTCTGTCCATCGCCGCTGTAGGATTCGTCGGGGTTCCGTTGGAAGTACACCCAGCCTTGGCGGTTGGCCACGCTGCCGGAGTAGCGGTTCATGATGGGGGCGGGCCCCACAAAGCTGCCCACCACCTTGTCGCTGGTGGGATAGAACCAGGCCTCAATGGTGAAGTCCGTGCTGGCGCTCGGGTTCAGCGCGGCGTTCCAGGGAATCAGGGCCCGGGCGGTCGAGTCAAAATAGGCGGACGCATTCCGGCTGCCCTTGATCGCTCCCGCCACCGGGTGCGTGTTCAGGTTCGTGGCGTTGCCGGCGGCGCCCAGGCTGCCGCGGTTCACGTTCACGGAGGCGGGGATGGCACTTCCGTTCAGGCGATAGTAGGCCAGCGGTTGATCCTGCAGCACCGTTGCCGGGTAGTCGGCCTGGACGGCCGAGGCCGCCAGCAGGGGGGCCGTGGCGGCGAGCAGGCGCCGCAGTCGCGCGGAACGCTTGGGATGACTGTTATCCATGGTGGTGTATGGCTTTTGGTTTCGTTGTTACATGACGCTCCGGCACCGCGCCGGAACTCGGGCTTACCGTGATCGAATCGAATCGTGGGCTGAGGTAAGTCAGGTGCAAACAGCCCACATCGGTCTATATAAGCGGTGCGTCTGAATTCTATCAACTGCAATTCACAATGTCACGATACCCCCGGTTCCTATGCGGTCTCCGCGCCCCACCCCCGGTTTCGCCCGGCCTGGTTGCGGCAGGTTCGGAGCAACGGTTCGGTGCGGCATCAGCGGGAGAAGCATGGTTGCAGGGAATCCCGATTTCACGGACAGTCTCTCCATGCAGCGCGTTTGGTTGAGGGTGTTTCTGGGCTTGGCGTTGGGTTTGGCTCAAGCCGGCGGGGCGGCGCATGCGCAGGTGCTGCTGGCCGAGTTCGAGGCCTCCAACGCCGGACATTTCCTCGATGAGGACGGCGAAGCGTCGGATTGGATCGAGTTGGCGAACCCTTCCCCGCACCCGGTCAACCTGGCGGGATGGTCCCTCTCGGACGATGCTGGCAACGCGACGAAATGGCGTTTCCCGGCGCGCACTCTCGGGCCGGCGGGCCGGATGCTGGTCTTTGCGTCGGGCAAGGATCGCCGGGAGGCTGGGCGGCCGTTGCACACCAATTTCAAACTCGCTGCCGATGGCGGCGTCTTGTGGCTCACGCCGCCGGATGGCCAACCCGGGCAGACGGCCAACCGGGTTGACTATCCACCGCAGTTGACCGGGATTTCCTTCACCCGGCCCGACCGAATGTCCACGCGTCCGTTGGTGGATGATCGCACCCCGGGTCGGTTGCGGACGGACGAAGCCATGGACTCGTCCGCCTGGCGCTTCCCGGGGTACGACGATTCCGCCTGGACCCCCATCCAAGGTGGCATCGGGATGGATCGTGCGGAGGAACCCGAGCGGGCCAAGGTGCTGGTGGCGGACTCCGCGGACGACTTCTCCGACCGTCAGGGCTTCCGTGGCTGGTCCTACGGATACTACGACCGCACCGCCGATACTGTGGCAGGCTTCACGGCGGCCGACGTCCAGCTTTTCGGCGCGCCCGAGACGTTCTGGACCGGGGGCGGTTGGAGGTGGCCGGTGGCGGACGCCGCGCGTCTGGAGGTGGGTTCGCTGCTCCAGACCCCCAACGGCGTCAACCAAGGCCACGAAATGTGGGCCATCCGCCGTTGGCGTTCGCCATTTGAGGCGCCCGTCTCGGTCGAATGGCAGGCCGCCAAGGTGGATCGCTTGGGGACCGGGGTGACCGTGCGCCTTCATCACAACGATTCCTACCTCAGTTCGACACTGATCCTCGGTGACGAAATGGGCATGGTGCAACGGACCAACGCGATCGCTACCGTGCGCGTCGGGGACACAATCGATTTAACGGTACTGCCCCAGGGCCGGTCCGGGGTCACGGACGGACGGGGCGATGCCGTCCAGGTGCGAACGCGGGTCTACGCCACGCTTTCGCTCACCAACCTTGCCCCGACCGATCTGTCTCCCCTGGTTGGCGCGCCAACCAGCGTCTGCGCGAGGTATCCGTTCCTGGTGCCTTCCGGCCAGCCGTCGACGGCCCTTTTCCTGCGGGTGCGGTATTCGGACGGCTTCGTGGCCTGGCTCAACGGCGTGGAGGTGGCCCGGGCCAACGCTCCCGGGGTCTTGGCGGGGAACGTCACCGCCACCGCTTCCCGCTCACTGGCGGAGGCGCTCACTCCGGTGGAGTTCGATCTCTCGGCGTTTCAGCCCTGGCTGGTGACCGGCACGAATATCCTGGCCATCCAGGGCTTGCGGCAGCGTCCGGATGCTCCCGCTTTTCTCCTTGCGGCTGAACTCCGCAGCGTAAGCCTGACGTGTGACGAGTCGCCCTGGCAGTACAATCGCACGCCCTCGCCCGGGTACGCTAACGGCCTGGCCGACCCGCGCTTGGGTCCGCTGGCGCGCGACGTGTGGCATCGCCCCAAGCAACCGGTCGAGGGCCAGGAACTGGGCGTGTCGGTGGCGGTCACCCCGACCTTTGCCCCGGTAACCGGCGCCACGCTGGTCTATCGCGTCATGTTCGGAGCCGAGACCAGGCTGCCAATGGCCGACGACGGCTTGCATGGGGACGGGGCGGCGGGCGACGGGGTTTTCCGGGCGGTGATTCCAGGCGCCCTGCTGAAGGCAGGACAGATGGTCCGGTACGCGGTTGAAGTGGTGGACGAGGCGGGGGGCACCAACCGGTCGCCTGCGTTCACGGACGGGGGCAATTCGCCACAATACTACGGCACGGTGACCGCCGACCTGGCGATCACTTCCGCCCTGCCGGTGCTCCATTGGTTCATCCAGTCTCCCACCGCCGCGGATGGCACCGCCGGTGGACGCGGGGCGATCTTCTTCAAGGGGGAGTTCTACGACAACGTGCGCGCCTATTTGCATGGCCAGTCCAGCGTGCAGTTTCCCAAGAAGAGCTACAACTTCGACCTGAACAGCGGCGACCATTTCCGGTTCGCGCCCGACGAACGCCGGGTGAAGAAGTTCAACCTGCTCACCACCTACCCGGACAAGGCCGGGCTGCGGAACGTCCTGGCGTACGAGACCATCCACCGCTGCGGCCAGCCCGGCCATGTGGCGTTTCCTGTCCGCGTGCAGCGCAACGGGGCCTTCTACAGCGTGGCCCACTGGGTGGAGGATGGGGATGAGGATTTCCTGACGCGCGTGGGATTGGACCCGCAGGGCGCGCTCTACAAGGTCTACGACAACCTGAGCAGCACAGGGTCGGCGGAGAAGAAGACGCGCAAGACGGAGAACAAGGCGGACCTGCAGGCGTTGATCCGCGGTGTGCAGCTCACGGGGACGGCCCGGACCCAGTTCCTCTACAACGAGGTGAATGTTCCCGCCATCCTCAACTACCTGGCCTCGATGGCGCTCATCAGTAACACCGACATCGGCCACAAGAACTACTACGCCTACCGCGATACCCTCGGCACGGGGCAGTGGACCTTCCTGCCGTGGGACGTGGACCTGAGCTTCGGCCGCAACTGGACAACGCAGTACACTTATTACGACGACCGGATGTTTACCAACAACTCCGTCTTCACCACGAACGGCAACCTGTTGCTCGATGCCCTCCTGGCCGTGCCGGAGATACGGCAGATGTACGTGCGCCGCTTGCGGACCCTCATGGACGAGTTGATCCAGCCGCCAGACACCCCCGTGGCCGAACTGCGCTTGGAGCAACGCATCCGCGAGCTGTCGACGCTCTTGGAGCCCGACGCCGCGCTGGACTTGCAGAAATGGTCTACGTGGGGACAACGCCAAACCCTGGCCCAGGCCGTGGCGATTCTGACCAACGTGTTCCAGCCCGCCCGGCGAGCTTACCTCTTTAACACCCTGTCCGTGACCCGGCAGGGGCCCATCCCGCTCAGTCAGCCCGCGGACGCGGGGCTGCGTTTTGGCAACATTCTCTCGAATCCCATCTCCGGCAATCAGGCCGAAGAGTATCTCGAACTGGTGAATCCCCACCCCTACGCGGTGGACGCTTCATTCTGGCAGATCAGCGGCGCGGTGGATTACACGCTCCCGCCGGGAACCGTGGTGCCCGCCGGAAAGAAGGCCTGCGTGAGCCCGGACCTGCTTGCCTTTCGACGGCAGGCCATCGATCCGCGCGGTGGCCAGGGCGGATTGGCGGTGGGGAATTACTCCGGCCGGCTGTCCAATCGCGGCGGGCAGCTCTGGCTCAGGGACCAGTTCGGCCGGTTGGTCGCCGCCAGCGGGGCCTACGCGCCTTCTCCGAGTCTGGCGCAGGAGACGTTGCGCGTGACGGAGATCATGTACCATCCCGCCCCGGTAAGCCCGGGGGATCTCCGTGCGACCGACGATTACCAGTTCCTCACCCTCAAGAATACGGGAACGCGGCCCGTTCCCCTGAGTGGCGTGCGCTTCGAGGCCGGCATCACGTTCGCGTTCTCCAACCAGGTTGCCAGCCTGCCTCCGGGGGGGACGGTGGTGCTGGCTCGCGATCCCGAGGCTTGCTGGCATCGTTACGGGGGAGGCACGAACGTCGTTGGTCCTTTCTTTGGAACCCTTGCCCATGGAGGGGAGCGAGTGCGCCTGCTCGATAGCCTGGGCGAGGTGATCCTGGACTTCGTCTACGATCCTGCGTGGCAGCCAATGACCGACGGCACCGGTTGCGCTCTGGCCGTGGTGAATGAGGCGACCCCTTGGGACTCGTGGGGAGTGGCGGAGAATTGGCAATCCGCTTGCACAACCGGTAATCGAGACTGGCTCGCCTGGCAGAATGACTTCTTCACTTACACGGAGCGGAACCAGCCTGCCATCTCGGGGTTGGAGGCCGATCCCGACGGGGATGGGGCGGATAATTGGAGCGAGTTTGTGGCCGGAACCGACCCTCGCGATCCCTCCAGCAAACTGGCGCTTGTCCTTGAGAACCAGCCGGATGACCTTGGCCCCCGGCTGCTGCTGCGGTTCGAGGCCGTGCCAGGCAGGTCGTATTCCGTGCAATGGAGCGATGCCCCCGGGCTGGGCCTGTGGTGGCGTCTTACCAACCTCCCGAGCGGCGGCCCGACTGGCAAGGTGGCCGTGGGTGTGCCCTTTGGCAGCGACCGGCCGGCCTTTTTTCGCGTCGTGACCCCTTCGGTTCCCTGAGCGCGGGTGCGGCTGGGTGCCACCTTACCCGCCGCTCCTGTCCCGGTTCGTCACTTCATGGGATCGTAATTCTCAGCCGCTTGGGCGTAACCAGGAGTCACGGTTTCCACATGGCCGTCGGGCATCGCCGCGTTCCCCTTGCCTTTGCTCATGAACTCCCGGCTGGCCACCTTCGTGCCCCGCACATACCGGTGCCGTCCGGAGAGCACGTTGCCAGGCGGCACAAGCCGCCCGTCATCGATGATCGAGGCGTCCTGGTTGGAATCGCCGTTCTCCTCCGCCAGCATCAGTTTGCGGGAAGGGTTCACGATGCTGCTCATCTTGAACGGGAGCGGCGGAACCCCCGTGCCAAAGAGGGACGCCATGCCACGGTTTTGGTTCAGGCCCTCATCGTAGACGCTGGTCAACGAGTAGCTGTAAAGATAGGGATTGGAGCCGCTGGGACGTTGCTGCCACCCACGCTCGCGCTCCAGGGCGTCGCGGTCCGACGGACACCGGAACAGGTTGGTGGTGAAACGCCCGATATGCGGACAAATGGCGCCGTTCTGTACGTTGGTGAAGAACTCGGGTGGCAGGCGTGGGTCGTTCGAGGGGCGCTTGGTGAGGTTCCAGAAGATCCAATCTTCCTTCATGGCGACAAAGGCGCCCTTCGAGGCGGTGCCCGGGAAGGTGTCGTGGTTGTCGTTCACGTAGAGGTGGAAGGCCAGGGCCAACTGCTTGAGATTGCCGCGGCACACGGTCTGCCGGCCTTTTTCCTGGGCGCGTGCCAGTGCCGGCAGCAACAGACCCGCCAGGATGGCGATGATGGCGATCACCACCAGCAGCTCGATCAAGGTGAACCCGGCCCGGCGCGATCGCGATGCCAGCATGACGGGCAACTTCGGGCGGCCCGCGCCCCCTGTCAAGTGCGCGTGCCTCTCGGCCCCGCGCTTGAGCCGGAGTGGCCTTCAGCGTCGGTTCGCGCCGGCTCCGCCCGGACTGGGCAACGGCAGGGAAGGATCCCCGAATACCATGAATTTCATCCCTTGAAAGAAGATGCTGGGCGGATACCAGTCAGCATTGGGCTTGAGCGTCGCCAGATGCTCGTGCTCGTAATAGAAGGAGATGGCGCCAGTCCAGCAGTCCCCCAAGCGCGGTGCCGAGGATCGGCCGAGCGTCTCGATGAACCCCTCCAACAGGCTCAGGGCGCAGGGTTGGCTGCCGGTGCAGCAGCCAATGTAAGCCACCGCGCCGCTGTCCCCCTGCCTGAGCAGTTGTTCTCCCAGCCCCACCGGATTGCACCGTCCCGTCTGGTAACAGGCCGGCGGGGGCGGCGGAACGGTGAAGACTTCCTTGTGGTCGGAGCCCTCGTGCGCCAACCCACCCACATCAACATACGGCTCGTAGGGAGGCAAAGTGGCAAAGCGGGCGGTCGAGCAACCGATGGAGAGCATGACCGGGAGGCGGTCCTCGTTCTTCAGGCGATCCAGATGCCGCAGGAAGAAGCACTGTTCCCAGGAGTCATCGGTGCCGTGGCCGGTGTGGCACATCAAGCTTACACCTTGGTTAAGCAGGTTCTCGATCTCCGATTCTGTGGGCGAGGCAGTGTGATAATCCTGGCCACCCTGATAATAGCGCTTGTGGACGGCCCAAGTGGGCGGCATTTTGCCCGCCAGTTGTTCCAGTAGCGGCCGACTGTCCACCCAACCGCTCACCGCAAGGAACGCGGCCTGCCGCAGTCCCGGGACCTTGCCGGAGGCCAACAGTCGTTCGTAGCGCATCGATTTGCCGACGACCCGCCGCACCTCCTCAACTGTGCTGACTGGCCAGCGGCCGACCGCCAGTTCCGTCCGGTAGTCGATCTGGTCGAAGTTGATCGGATCGCCTTTGTTCTTCTCACCCCGAACCTCCCCGAAGTAGCTGGCGTGAAAACCGTCTTTTCGGCCGTTCCAATCGTCGAAGGACCCGTCGCGTTTGGCCAAGTCGCCGTAATAGAGATCCGAGGGGTAGAAGGCGTAGTCGAACGCGGCGGGGGTCACCCGGTCCAGCACCATGTAGCGGACTGGGAATACGTCGGCATCACCCACCAACAAGGCGTAGCCGGCGTGATGACTTTTCCATTCGCGGTAGAGAAAGCGCTTGAGCCGTTCGGGATCGTCAACGCCCGGTTGCGTGCGCAACACTTGCTCCAAGGAAACCAGCTTGGTGGGCAGTTCCGTCCGCTTGAAGCCGACGAACTCCTTGAGCGCGGGATGGAATCGCTCCGGCGCAATCACCAGGAGTCGCGGTGCCGGGGCCGCCCAAGCGCTGAGCCAACCGAGGCTCAGGGCCGCCAGCATAAAACCGACCAAGCCGTGGGCAAGTGGGAGTGTTTTGGCTGCAAGCAGGCTCAGCACACCTACCCCCCGTGGCATTGGGTCCCGAGTCGAATTATGACGACGCTTCATGGCTCGCTATTTGCTGGCGCACAATGCCTTACTACCGAAGTTCCGGCAAGCACCTCTGGTTCAGCCTCTGCGCGGCGGCAAGGCGCGCCTGCTCCCGGCTCAAAAGCCGATTGACTCCGGCCGGACTTCAGCCAAGGCTGACGCCTGTTTATGGCAGCGATGCAACGAGCTCTGTTATCCGTTTTCGACAAGACGGGCCTGGTTCCTTTCGCCCAAGCCTTGGCCGCCGCCGGGGTGGAACTCATCTCCACCGGCGGCACCGCCCGCGCCCTCCGTGAGGTGGGCCTCAGCGTCAAAGACCTGAGCGAGTTCACCGGCTATCCCGAGATGTTGGATGGCCGGGTCAAAACGCTGCATCCCAAGGTGCATGGGGGGCTGCTTTACTTGCGCGGGCATCCCGTCCACGAGGCCACAGTCAAGGAACACGGCATCCTGCCCATCGACCTGGTGGTGGTGAACCTTTACCCGTTCGAGCAAACCGTGGCCAAACCAGGCGCCAATCTGGCGGAGGTGATCGAGAATATCGATATCGGTGGACCGGCCATGTTGCGAAGCGCCGCCAAGAACCATCAATTCGTGACCGTCGTGACCGACCCGGCAGACTACAACGAAGTGGCGGGTCTGGTGAGGAGCCAGGGGGATACAACCCTCGAACTTCGCCGCCGTCTCGCCGCCAAGGTGTATGCCCGGACCGCGGCGTATGACGCGGCCATTGCGGCCCACCTGCCGCGCTTCTTCCCCGAGGCGGGCGCAGGCAAAGCGGAAGAACCCGGAGCACCGACTGGCTTGTCGCTCATGGCGCCCCGAGCCCAAGCCCTGCGGTACGGGGAGAATCCCCACCAGCAAGCTGCGCTCTACGGCCGCTTCCGCGACTACTACGAGCAGCTCCACGGCAAGGAACTGTCCTACAACAACATTCTGGACCTGACCGCCGCCGCGCACCTGATCGCGGAGTTCGCCGGCGAAGGGCCAACCCTGGCGATTCTCAAGCACACCAATCCCTGTGGCGTGGGGCAGGGGATCTCGTTGCGCGAGGCTTGGGACAAAGCCTTTGCCACCGACAAGCAGGCGCCCTATGGCGGCATCATCGCCGTCAACCAGCCGTTGGACAAGGAGTGCGCCGAGGCGATTGCCGAAATCTTCAGCGAAGTCATTGTGGCCCCTGCTTTCACGGCGGAGGCGTTGGAGATCCTCCAGAAGAAGAAGAACCTGCGGCTGATCAAGGTGCTGCGCGACCCGATGACCTCGGCACCGTGGGACATCCGCAGCGTGGGGGCCGAGTCCTACCTCTGGCAGCAACGCGACTTGCGCCGGGTCTCCGCGGCCGACCTCAAGGTGGTGAGCCGACGCTCACCGAGCGAGGCGGAACTCAAAGCCATGCTGTTCGGTTGGCGCATCGTGAAGCACGTGAAGTCCAACGCCATTGTCTATGTGGGCAGCGACCGGACGCTGGGCATTGGTGCCGGGCAGATGAGCCGGGTCGATTCCAGCCGGATCGCGGTTTGGAAGGCAGGCGAAGCCAAGCTCTCGCTCAAAGGCAGCGTGGTCTGCAGCGACGCCTTCTTCCCGTTCCCGGATGGGTTGATCGCCGCTTCCGAAGCCGGGGCCACGGCCGCCATCCAGCCGGGCGGTTCGGTACGTGACGCCGAGGTGATCGCGGCGGCCGACGCGCGTGACGTGGCGATGGCCTTCACCGGCGTCCGGCATTTCCGCCACTGAGCGCGGCTCCCGTTCAACGTGTGGGCGGGCTCCGGTCAAAGGCGCCTGCCCGCGAGGTCAGATGGCCCGCTCGTAGAGGCGGTAGGTGCGGTACACCTTGCCGCTGAACAGTTCCATCTCCCGCCGCATGGGTACGTTGTCTTCGAGCACCCAGGAAGCGTCGCTGCCCTTGAAACCCAGCTTGAAGCCCACCTTGAGTCCCTCGTAGAGCATCACCGCTTCCAGACCGCGCCCGCGATGGCTGGTCTTGACCCCCAACGTGATCACGCGGGAAATCGACGGCACCTTCCAGCCCAGCAGGTACGGGATAAAGCCCAGCAGCCGGGGGGTAAGCAGACGTCCGCGGAGCGGCTGGATCGCCTCGTTGAAATCGGTGACGGCCAGCAGGAAAGCGACCGGTTCGGTGGCGGTCTCGGCCAGCCACACCAATCCCTCGGTCAACAAGGGTTTGAGCCGCTCCGCCAAGAAGCTGATCTCGGCATCGGTCATGGGCACAAAGCCCCAATTGGCCTCCCAGGCGGCATTGTAGACGTCCTTGACCTTGCCCAAATCGTTGGCGAGGGATCGCTTGGTCACCGCGCGAAAGCTCAGGTCCGGGTTCCGCTTGCGCACCTTCTCCGCCAAGCGCCCCAGGCGCTCCATCGGGCAGTCCTTCAAGTCAATATAGAAGGCGAGCAGGTCTTTGGCCTTGCAGAACCCCTCGGCTTCCACCAGGTCGATGTAGTACGCCGGGTTGTAGGGCATCATGAAGACCGGCCGTTCGTTGAGCCCTTGAACTACCAGGCCGCACTCGTCATTGGTCGAGGGGTTCATTGGCCCCAGCACCCGCTGGTGGCCCTTGCCTTTGGCCCAGGCGTAGACCTGCTGGAAGAGCGCCCGGCTGACCGCCCGGTCCTGCACGGACTCGAAGAAGCCAAAGAACGCTTCGGTAGCCGTCTTGCCCTGGTTGTGGTGGTGATCGACAATCCCGGCGATCCGCCCCACGTCCCGTCCCCCGCGCACGGCCACCCAGAGCTGCATTTCCGCGTGGTCAAGGAACGGATTGCCCGGCAGAAAGACCTTCTCCAGGTCGGAGAGCAACGGGGCGACCCAATGCGGGTCGTCCTGGTAGATGGGGTAGGGGACTTGGAGAAAACGCGCCACGCCACCTTTGGTCGGTGGCAACGCGACGATCTCAATCTGCTCGTTGGTCATGACTTAGGTTCGCCCGCAGCCGTGCGGGCTACGGCGGCGCAGTGTGGAGTGCCGTCGTGTGTCCGTCAACCTCTCCAACTGCCCGGACTTGCGGTTCTGAGGGGGGTAAGTCAGTGGCACTGCCTCCGGCCAGGGCGGGGGGGGCGCGGCCGAAGGATGAAGCATGTTCCGGCGGAAGGGTGCCACCAGCATTGAGTCCTTACCGCTGCAAGGTGGGCGTGCGAGTTTGGCTGCTTGTTCCGCCGGCGCCCCTGCTATGCCGGAGACCGGCTCTGCCGTGGCGCTGATCAGATCGACCTCCCCAAGGGCAGACTCGCGCTCCTCCAGGAGAGCGCTGACGCCGGGCGGGGGACGTGAGCAGGTCTTGG
>CAYYMW010000221.1:0-11701 GCA_964472515.1 uncultured Verrucomicrobiota bacterium
GTAGGGGTCGGTGGGGAAGGCACCGTAGACCTCGGGCGTCTTCTGGTCGCCAATGCCGGCACGGACGTCGTAGTAGGCTGCGGACAGCCGCTGGAGGACGTCCGGGGCAGCGTTCGCCTCCACCGCGCGGAAGAAGGTCTCCTGCACGGCGAGCAACAGCTTCGACACCATGTGCCAGTAGATTGAGCCAAGGCCCTCATAGCCGAAGAAGGTGCCGGAGCGCCCGGTGAAGGACTGGTGATCGAAGAGCCGTTCGAAGAGGTCGAGGACCAGGGCGGAGTCGCGCTTGACCAAGGCGGCGTAGCCGTGGCGGGCCAGGTGTTCCAGGACCTGGCGTACCCCCGCGGCGTTCGTCAGTGATCCGGCAAAATGACAGGCCCCACGCACGTCTCGCTCGATCAGGGAGCGGTCTCCGGCGGCCACCAAGGCGGTGAGCAACCGGGAGGCTTCGACCGCTTTGGCCGGGAGCTGGTTGCGCTCCATAAAGCGGGGCAACTGGCGGTTGGGATAGAGCAGGTAGCTGTGCTGGTCGGCCCGGTACATGGCGCTGAGCCGTAGCGCGGTGAGGAGCCCGAGGGATTCCTCCGCGCCCAGCCGGCCGGAACTGAGCACCGCCACCTGGCCCTCCAGCATCTCATAGAGCCGCCGGATGGGGATGGCCGAGGGCTGGTCGAGCTTGACGAGGTTGTAGGCGTGGTAGAGCTGGTCTGGCCGCCGATTGGCCGCCAGGGAATGCTCGGTCCACTCGAGGGCGGTATGGAAGAAGCGGAGCAGTTGGGCGACGGGGACGGATGGTCGTTCGCCGGACAGGCCGCGGGTGTAGAGGATCTCCCGATACTCGCTGCCCGCTTGGCCGAGGTCATCCAGCACGCGCTTGCGCAGGCGATCATCCAACCGCGCGCCGAGCAGAGGTTGGTGCCGCTCCAAGGCGGTGTTGACTGCCGCCAACAAACCCGCCACCTCTTGCGAAACCGGGATATCGACCTGCTCCACGGCTCCGAAGAGGTCGCGGCAGAAAGCCAGGTAGCGGCGGAGATAGTAGAGCGTGACCATGGAGACGCCGTTGCCGACCAGCGCGTTGTTGGCGTCGTTCCATTCGGGCCGCTGGGTGTTCAGCCAGATGCCGGCCTCGGGGATGAAGTTGACCAGCTTGGCCAGCAGCGAGACGAGGAGCTTCTCGGTGAGGTTGACCAGCCGCACCCGGTCCTGCGGGTCCCAAACCAGCTTGCCGTCGCTCCCGCAGGCCGCGACCCGGCGGCGCGCCAGGGCATCGGCTTCGGTATCGAAGGAGACGGTTTCCTTCGGGTCCGCGAGCAGCTCGGCGTAAGGCTTGATGCGGTAGGGGACGTTGGCGTAGGCGAACAAGTCGCGCGTCAGCAGGGAGCGCAGCGTGTCCGGCTCGTGGGCCTGGAGCAGCTCCAGCAGCTTGAGCAGGTAGATCAACTGGTGATCGCCCCAGTAGCCGATGTGGGCCCAGGGATCATGCGGGTCGATGACCTCCCAATCGATGCCGTCGCGCGTGATGCGGTAGGGATTGTAGCCGTCGGCGGTGGAGGCGCTCACGAAACGGCAGATCATGCCGGGGAGATAGGCCGGGTAGGATACCGCGAGGGCTTCCCAGTTTTGGAAGATGTCGCGCCAGTTGCCCTCGTAATTGAGGACGCGGGTGCCGTCGGGATTGCGGGTGATGATGGAGAAGCGGTTCCAGGGGCGGCTGGGATCGCCGTGACGCCGGCTGAAGGTGAGCGGCAGATACTCGCGACAGAGGCGCTCCAATTGGGCATCGCCCGTGGCGGCGGCGAGTTCCACGACCCGAGCGTAGGCGGTGCCGGGCTTGAGCTTGCGGAAGAAGGCGGATTGGCGCTGCGCGACGTCCCGGTTGGCGTGGGCCACGGAGGCCTGCAGGTCGGCCGGATCGATCCGGTACCCGTCGGCGAAAATGCCGCCACGCATGACGTTGAAGAGAACGTTGTTGCCATGCCGGATGTCACCCAAGGGCTGGGCGGTCTTCTGGAAGCCATCGGCCCGGGCAATCACGGCGCTCAACTCCTTGGAGCCGGCGTCCACGTCGGCCTGGACGAGTTTCTGCAGCCGCGCGGGCTGGCGCAGCAGTTGGTTCAGCCCGGCCACGTCGGAGGGTCCCCGATTGACATCCGCCGCCATGAGCCAGGTCGCCGTGGCGCCGCGTTTCAGGTTGAGCTCGTGGGAGAGGAAATAGGCGCCGCGCTCCGCCCGGACATCCGTTTCCTCCTGGATCGGCTGGCCCTGGCGGAAGCGGTCCAACTGCACGGAGGAGAGCAGATGGCGGGCACCCGGGAGGCCGATGGCCCACACGGTGGTGGTCCGCAGGGCTTCCGCCGGCTCGGGGCGGTCGATGGGGATGGAACTGAGGCGGAAGATGCCCAGACCGGTGGCGGGGACGAGTTCGTTGCGCTTGTAGGCATCGAGCAACGTGCTCTTGTCCATTTGAAACGCGCTGCCCACGCCGAAGGGCATGAGGTTCTGGAGGCCATCCAGCAGGGTAACCTTGCAGGCGCCCGCGCCCTGCCGGGTCAACCAGCTTTGGCGAACGAACCCGAAGCGATCGCTGTTGGACCACCGGTACCGGAAGGTCAGCCCGAGATCCTGGTTGGACTCCTCGAAGACGAGCTGGTTGCCCCAGGCGTTCTTGTAGAGGTTCCGCTGCACTTGATACGCGCCCCGGTATCGGTCCGAGAACGGTTCCCAGAGCGAACGGCGACCGCCTCGTTCGACGATCAGCATCGTCTTGCTGCCGGTAATCTCGGCGGAATCGTGGATCTTGTCGTCGGTGTAGTAGGGAAAGAGCGCGCCATCCGGATTGCGGCGACCGGCGGTAAGCGCGCCGGTGCTGGAGATGAACATCCAGAGGTCCGAAGCGCTGACGATGCTCATGAAGAACGGCCGCATCCGGTCGTAGTTGGCGATCTGGTAGAACTCCTGGCCGTCGAGAACCACCTGTCGGCCCGCCACAGGCTGGTGGGCGGCGTGGATGGGGTTGGAGCCAATGAACAGGGAACGCTTCATAGAGTTGGGAAATGGGTTATGGCTGGTTTACGGCCGGCGGGCGATGATCTCCGCAGGGGTGGCCCCGCCGGGCCGCAGCGGAGCGAGATTCCAGAGGGTAGTCAGCGACGCCGACTCGCCCACCCTGAGCGGCTTGACGGGCGCGGTGAATTCGAGTTCCACGTAGGGACCGAGCGAGGCGGGGCGAAAGGGCGAATCGTCGGGGTCGCAGAAGACCTGGGCTTGGCGACATCGCTCGCAGCGGAGGTCAGAAGGGTCCGGGGCGGGAACGCTCACGCTGAAAAGCCATTCCCCCACCCCGACCGCGAGCAGGTCGGCATCCAGGCCCATTTTGACCCACGGACCCGGGGGACGGGAAAGGGTGGCGATGCCGTCGGCCACCTCGACGGCCGTCCACGGGTTCGGAGGGAAAGGCTCGAAGCCGGGAGATTTGGCCCCGGGCAGCAAGCGTGCCAGGATCCTGGGGGCAGCGGGCAGTTGGGTCACGGTCCACGGCGCGACGGGCAGGGCCAAGCGGCCGGGCTGCAATTGCTCGACGCGATTCACGAGGGTTACTTGCGCACCCATTCCTGCCAACGTGATCTCGCGCACAAGGCGGACGCCGTAGGGCTCGATGAGAGGCGAGGTCATCCGCACGTGACTGCCGGCGGTTTGCACGTGCCACGATCCGGGCGCGGGGTCACCAGGCGGCCCCTCGATACCCGTCCACCGGGGCCAGTCCGCCTGGGGCCAGAGCCAAACCTTGTCGCCACCCCAGTTGAGCCAACCCGGGAGGGGAGTGGGAGAACCCGCTGCATCCGGGTTCTCCCACAGCACGTTGGGACCGCCCAGCGGGCCGTAGTACACGATGCGTCCTTTGGCGGCACAGACCGCCAATTCAAACTGGCCGTTCGCGATGCGATGGCTGGGCTCGTTCATCGGCGCTACTCCGAGTCTGTCAGGGCCAGAGCGACGCCGACCCATCGGCATCGCGCCCGCTGGCCGCTAAGGTTTGTCGACGAAGAAGGGGATGTTGGCGTGGGCGGCATGGCCCTTGCCGTCAAAGGCGTAGATGAAGAGGCGGTACCCGCCCGGTTCGGCGGGCGCCTTGAAGCCGGTTTCGGTCTTCGTGGCGTCGTCGATCAGGCCGGCGAGGGTCTTGGGGGTGGTTTCGAAATCCCCGCCGGTCTTGAGGTCCTTGCTTTCCTCCATGATTTCCCAGCGATAGACCACTGGGTCGTGGTCGGGATCGGTGATCTGTGCCTTGGCGGAGCAGGCCTGGCCAGGCTTGAGGTGGATGTTCTGGCTGGCGGTCTTGCCGTCCAGAGTGGCGCTGTCCAAACGCGGGCTGCGGTTGGCGGGCCAGGCGTTGTTCCAGACGTAATGCATCACATCCACGGCGGCGGTCTCCTCGCCCGATTCCAGAAACACACCGTACCAGGTCGGGGTGCGCTCCTGCTTCTGGCCCCAGAGGAACACATACGAGCCGAGGCACTGCTTCTCATCCGGCCGGATGACCGCGTTGAACCGCTTCAGGTAGAAATCGGCCTTGGTGGCGCTGTCGTTCTCGATGGGGGCGTTCCAGTCGGTCTTGCCGACCTCCCAATGGCCGGTGGCCCCCCATTCGGTGACGATGTACGGGCCGGTCCAGTCCGATTCCTTGAGGTACTTGGGCAGATTGATGATGTCGGCGTACATCTGGACGCCGAGGATGTCGAGGTCCGGCGCGCGGCTCTTGATCTGGCGGACCAAGTCGGGACCGATGCCGGCGAGCATGGTCATGGTGGGATGGTTGGGATCGACCTGGTGGATCATCTTGGAGATCTCGTTCACGGCGTCCCAGACCTTGGGGTTCTTGGCATTGAGGTTGAGTTCGTTGCCGATGCCCCAGAGCAGCATGGCGGGGTGGTCGCGGTATTTGAGGACCTCGGCCTTGACCTCGGCCAACTGCTTGGCCACGACCGCCGGATCGTCGTAGTCGAACCCATGGCGCTCGCGGGCGATTTCGAGCCCCATGGTGACGAACAACCCGTTGCGTTGCGCGCGGTCCAGCACCGTCTGGCCGCTGTCCTTGCCGTTCTCGGTGCGCCAGGTGCGGAAGGAATTCCCGCCGTGCAGGGCGAGCTTCTCCTGGTTGCCGAACTCGAGCCCGGCCCCTTTGATGTAAAAGGCCCGGCCGTTGACGAACAACTGGTAGCGGTCGCCGGTCTTGCGGACCTCGACCTTGGCAGGGCCCTTGGCGCCGGGTTTGGGAGCACTCTCGGCCTCGGCGGCGGGGAGCGTGAGGAGTCCGGCGACGGCGGCCAGGGCGAGCGCCCGGCCCGCGACGGCGGCGAGCGACGTAAGGATAGGTTTCATGAGCTGGAGGATTGGGGTTGGCGCAAGAGGATCAGTGCCGCGTGAGCATGGTCTCGAGTTCCTCGAGGGTCTTGCCCTTGGTTTCCGGGATGAAGAAGAACACGAAGAGCAGCGCGGCGGCGGCCATCACGCCGTAGCCCAGGAACGTGCCGGCCGGGCCGAAGTGCGACAATTCCCACGGGAAGATGAACGTCACACTGGCGCTGATGGCGGAGTTCCAGAACCCGGTGATGGACATGCCGACGCCTCGATATTGATTCGGGAAGATTTCGGAGAGCAACACCCACATCACGGGCCCGAGCGAGATTGCGAAGGAGGCGACGAAGCCGATGATCGCGATCAACACCAGCGTGGAACGGATGTTCAGTCCGGCGGTGACGAGCGCGTCCTTGTTCGCCTTCACCTTGTCGGCGCCCAGCACCTTTTCGAGACTGGCCAGGTACTCGGTGTCGGTCTTGAACACCGGTTTCTCCCCTGCCTTCAGGGTTTCGATCAGCTCAGCCGGGGCTTTGTTGTCTTGCAGGACCGTGAAGGACTTGTCCGTGATCTGATAGCTGGAGTCATGGAAGGCCCAACTGCAGGTGAGCAGGGAGACCGCCATGCCGGCGGCGCCGATGAGGAGGAGCGGCTTGCGGCCCAGGCGGTCCACGTAGCGGATGGCGACGAAGGTCATGCCCAGGTTGACGAGGCCGACCAGCACGGCCTGGCGGAAGGCGGCGTTGGTGCCGCCGCCGGTCTGGGCGAAGATGGTGGGCAGGTAGTAGAAGACGGCGTTGATGCCGGTGATCTGCTGGAAGAAGGCGATGGCCAAGGCAATGAACATGATGAAGCGCATTCCTTTGCCGAACACGCCGCTGAGCTTCACCCTGGGGGCCTTTTCCGCGAAGCTCTGCTCGATGTTCTTCAACTCGGCCTCGGCCATCTCCGCGCCGCAGGCCTTGGTGAGGATGACGCGGGCCTGGTCGCGATCACCCTTGCTGAAGAGCCAGCGCGGGCTTTCCGGCACGGTGAACAGCAGGAAGAAATAGAGCACGGCGGGCACGGCATCCATGCCCAGCATCCAGCGCCAGTTGTTCTCCCCCACCCCGAGCAGGAAGTAGTTCGAGAAGAAGGAGGCCGAGATGCCCAGCACGATCATCAACTGGTTCAGCGAGACCATGCTGCCGCGGAGCTTGGGCGGGGAGATTTCCGCGATGTAGACCGGGGCGATGAGGATTGCGCCGCCCACGGCCACGCCGCCCAGCACCCGGGCGAGGACAAACAGGCTGAAGTTCGTGGTCAAGGCGGAGAGGAGCGAGGTGCCGGTGAAGAGCACGGCGGTGGTGATGAGCACCTTCTTGCGGCCGAAACGGTCACTGAAGTAGCCCGCCACAGCGGTGCCGCCCAAGACGCCCCACCCCAGGCAACTGACGGCCAACCCGAGCAGGTAGTCCCCGCGCTCGCCGGTAAGTTGGAAGTACTTTTGGATGAAGGGCACGGCGCCGGAGATAACCGTGGCGTCGAACCCCCAAACGAAGCCTCCCAGCGCAACGATCAGCGCGATGAGGATCGTGAAGTTCTTGTTTTGGTTCATAGGGTCTTGTTGGGTTGGTGGGGTGTGGCCGTAGTGCGGGTACGCGACCGCCGTTGGCCGGAGGCGGCGGCGCGGTTGCGGGTGGGAGAGAAAGGAATTGCCGTATGACCCGTCCCGGAGGCGGGTCCGCCCGCGGCGAGGGCTAGCGGGGGCGCGGTAGACTCGTGCAGTTCGAGCCAGCAATCGAGCGCCACGGCACGCGGGCGGGAGTCGCGGCGGTCCGCGATGAGTTGGCCGAGCAACGCCACGGCCTCGCGTCCGAGCGCCTTGGTGTCCTGGCATACGGCGGTCAGTTGTGGCACGAGATCGAGCCGCAGCTCGGTGTCGTCGAACGTGACCAACGACAGGTCGGCGGGCACGCGCAGGCCCAGGCGGCGGGCCTCGGTCAACGCCCCGATGCTGGTAAGGGGATCGGTGAGGAAGAGCGCCGTGGGGCGGTCGGGCATCGCCATGAGGTGGCGCACCGCCTGCATGCCGCCCTCGCGGCTGGCGGGGAGACGGAGGACGAGCCGCTCGTCGAACGCCAGGCCATGCGCTTCCAGCGTCTGGCGATACGCCGCCACCCGGTCCGCGTGGTCCGAGTCTTCCACCACATGGATGCAGACGGCGATGCGGCGGTGCCCGAGTTGGACCAGGTGCTCGATGGCCTTGTGGCTGGCCTCGCGGGAGTCGCTGTAGATGCAATTGCCTTCCGCCTCGTCCAGGCGGTAACCCATGGCGACGGCGGGGAAGCCTTCCTTGGCGATCTCCTGGCAGATGGCCCGCGAGGAAGTGGTGGTCCGCAGCAAAGCGCCTTGGACCCCCTTGCGGAGGAACATGTGGGAGAAGGCCTCCCCCTCGCGGCGGGAGCGGTGCGCGTCCAGGATCATCAAGTCGCACCCGAGCTTCTGCAGCCCCTCGTACATGCCCACCAGCAGGGCAGTGTCGAACGGGGAGTCCAGGGTGGGCGAATCCGTGTAAAGCAGGGCGATGTTCGAGGTGGAGCGCCGGCCCACCTCGGGCACGTAGCCGGCCTGGTTGACGGCGGCCAAGACGGCCTGGCGGGCGGCGTCGCTGACGCCGGGGTGGTTGTTAAGCACGCGCGAGACGGTGGTGATGGACACCCCGGCCTGTTTGGCGATGTGCCGGACATTGGGCATGACGGCGGCGCGCTATGCGTTTCTGAAACAGTTTCTAGAGGCAGTCTTGCAGGCTCATTGGCGGGCGTCAACTGGGAAAATGCTCCCCTGAAGAAAGGAGGGAACCAATCACCGGGCCGCGCAGTGCGCGGTCCGCAGGCCTCGGCGTCAAGGCGTATACGTCATCCGTTGGGGCGTGATCGTCGTGCTTCTCGCCCCTTACCATCATCTTTTACCCAGAGTCCACAGGCGTTCTTCCTCATGAAGGGAATCAAGACACCGGTTGAGTCGCGCTTCATGAAGCGTCCATCGCCCAGCAGCAGCACGTAGCTGTTCCCGCACCTGCATTCCCAGCCGGGGTTCTTGTCCGGTCCTTCCAGCAGGCGACAGTCTCTCCTGGAGCACCTTCCAGTCTCACACCTCGGGATACGCATGCTCCAGAAAAGCCACACGGCAAGTACCCAGCCCGCTAGTCGCGTGAGCAGCAAGGCAGCTCCGACCCCACATATGGCTCCCCCGATGCCACCTAACGCACCGTAACGCTTCACACCTTCCAACACGAGGAACGCCAGGATCCACGCACTCCCGATCCCCACTACAACGTGGATTAGGCTGAAACGCATGTCACCGTTCCTCGAAGGGAGCGTCGTCCACAACTCCAGAACCTCCGGCTATATAAGCATACAACCCATGCAGCCCGGTGGTTGTTGGACCTTCAGGAAGGGGCGTCCAGCAAAGCAGATCATGGCGTCGTTCATGGTGCAAATGGAGTGACGAGTTGGTGTGACTGGACAGCTCGCTCCAACCAGGGAGGCGGAGGCGCGAGAACACGGCGTAACGCCAAGCTCGGCGAAGGCTGCGTTCGTGGGCGTGGTCCATGCCTCTAAGGATACGCTTGGCGCGGTCGTCCATCCACGCAAAAATGATCTACCGCTTGCGGCGGCTCCAGCGGAGTCGGCGGCGCTGGAAGCGGGCTTGGGCGGCAGGCGCGGTTGGATGAACCGAGGCACCGATGGCTCGCGATCTTCTGCAGCCCGAGATGGCGAAAGATGGGCATCCACCCAAATCATACGGCAATCAGGACGGGATGGTTCAGCTTGCGGCTGGCGTATTGAAGGCAGGCCTTGATGTCGTCCAACTCGAGATCCGGCAACTCCTCCAAGACCTGTTCGTAGGTTAGGCCGTTCCCCAACAAGTCGAGCACGTCAACGACACGGATACGCATGCCCCTGATACAGGCGCGGCCACCGCACTGCTCCGAGTCCATCGTAATTCGATTCACACCGGCACTGTAAGTCCACCAAGCCAAGTTTGCATTCCCAATCTCAGCCGGTGCCAGCCCCATTGGAAGCCCTCCCGGCGCCAAGTTGCTTTTCGTTGCTATGCTTCATGCAATGGTTGGCATGGCGAGTTCACTCTCCATTTTCACCCAAGGGGTTGGATTTTAGCTGCGCGCGCGCCACCTGTTCAAGCGTGTCGTGCAGTTCTGCATCCCGATGATAGGTATCCTTCCATGCAGAGCTGAGGTGAACCAGTTGCTTCGCTTCCAGCAGAGAAGCCCGGCTCAAGTCGACGAAGACCTTGATCGTCTCGACCTTGCTGACACCGATGTGTCGAAGATGGGCGACAACCGCCTCGTTCGTTTGCCCGAGTGCAAACCGATTTCGGCAGTCGTCCAGTATGTCATTGGTCACAGGCATAGTATGAGGTACTCCCCACATTCTAGACCAATCTCCCAGCGATTTCAGATGGTGAGATTTTGGGCACGGTGCCATTCTTCGTCTCCGCCGGCGTCAAGCGGGTCCCTTCCGGCCCCGAGGTGTCACCGAAACCGGCCCGAACAGAACCGCTGCAGCTCCAGACCCGATGGGTCAGCCGGTTCAGGCGGTCGTAAATTCTTCTTCGATTCACACCGGCACTGTACATCCACCAAGCCGGGTTTGCATGCCCAATCTCAGCCGGTGCCAGCCCACAGCGCATCCACAATATGACGGTCGAGGCGAATGGTGGCTGGTCAACGATGGGCAGCCCGCGGCCTGGGCGCTGTGGCCAGCGCCTCGCCGAGGACTTCGTCAGCCGCAACGCGCCCCGCCGGGGCGCGGGGTTAAACGGGGGTGGCCTCATACCGGTGGGTGCGCTGCGCTTCCCACCGGCTACCAGCTTTTGATCCCTCCGGGATCTGGGGAGCGAGAACACCCGCCAGCGGGACCCCTTTGGCAACTCGAAACACCGGATCTTGTTCCTCGATCCCGGTCTGGCCGGGATTCAGGTGTGATCTGAGATTACCCTACTGCTGCGCGTCGCCCTGCCTGATCCAGGCCTCGTTGAAGTGGGCGTGCTTGATGGACTTGGCGGCCGGGTCGCCATCGACGTCCTTGGGCAGCGTGCGGCGGTTCAAGTGGTAGCTGTAGGAAGCGTGCAGGGAGCCGTCGCGGCCCTGGATGATGGAGGGGTAGTGGTAGGAGCCGGCGTCCGGCCCGGGCGGGTCATACTCGAGGTGGCGTTTCCAGCGCCAGGTGCGCCCTTCGTCGTCCGAGAGCTGGACGGCCAGGCTGTTGCGGTGCGTCTCGGTGTCGTTGCTGATGAGGACCCAATGGCCGTTGCGCAGGCGGATGACCTCGGCCCCCGAACCGGGGTTGGGCAGGTCGCTGTCGGTGACCGGGCTCCAGGTCTCGCCCCGTTCTCGGGATTCCGCCTGCATCAGGCGTTGCGGCGGCGGGCCGTTGTCGCGCATGAGGGTGTAGAGCGAACCATCCTGGCGAAGCACGAGGCTGGGCTGGATGTTGCCGGCGCCGATGAGGGGCGTGCTGAAGTGCCAGTTGGCCCCCCAGTCGTCGGTGATGGCCATGAGCGAGAAGGAGAAGCCATCGTGGTAAAGCGGCACGATCAACCGGCGACCGTCGAGGACGAAGGGATGGGCGCGGGTCATCCAGCCGAGGCGCTGATAGAGCTTGTCCTGGCCGTGTTTCCGGACCGCCTCGATCTGCTCCATGGCCTCCTTGCGGGTTGATTCGGGCCATGAGGACTGGCGAACCATGTCCTCGAACCGGGGCAGCGCCTGCGCCAGGGCGGTGGCAAAGGCGGGACCGGGCTTGACGTGCAGGATTTCGCTGGTTTCCCAGCGGGGCGGGCCCTGGCGATGGTAATCCGAGGAGCGGCGGCACTTCATGAGGGCGCTCTCCCAGAGGTTGGCCTGGATGGTGGGGTAGAGCAGCCAGAGGCGGCCCTCGGGATCGACGAACATCGCGCAGTTGGTGTCGGGGAAGCCCGGGGTGTCGGCCATCACGAAGCGCTCGCTCCAGGATTTGGCGTGCCGGGTTTTGCGCGCGCCCTCGATCTTGACGTCGTCGGCCGTGCGCTCGCCCGAGCCGTGGAACCAGCAGACCAGGAGGTCGCCGCGGGGCGTTTCCACGATGCAGGAGGCGTGGTTGTGCCAGGTTTCGAGGGGAAAGAGGAGTTCGCTCTCGCAAAAGGGCTCCTCCGGCTTGGCGGCGGCGTGGAGGACGCCGAGGGTCAGTCCCAGGAGGACCGCCAGACTGCGCCCAAAGGCATGGTTGAGCATGGGGAGAAGATAGCCGATGCGGGGCTGCCAGCCAAATCAGATTGGATCGACCAGCCCAGGTGAAAC
>CAYYMW010000222.1:0-11686 GCA_964472515.1 uncultured Verrucomicrobiota bacterium
AATGATACGGCGACCACCGAGATCTACACTATCCTCTTCGTCGGCAGCGTCCGGTAAACGGTGGCCCGCGACACCTTGGGATTGCGCTCGCGGGCGGATTCCAGGAGTTCTTCGGCCGTGAAATGCCGGCGGGTGGCGAAGACCGCGTCGATGATGGCCTTGCGCACGCTGGTAAGCCGCAACCCCTTGCTTTCAAGGAAGGTCAGAAAACGGTGTTGGGCACCCTGCGACTCGTGCTCAGGCATGCTCCGAGTATAGGCTGGCTCGCGGCCAAGTCAACGAACGGGGCGTGTCTTGGCCCCGGTTCGCTGGCAGAGTGATGTCCCGCTGCCGACTTGGTCCAATCACTACTTGGAAACCGGAGGTGCCGGCCTCAGCCGAGCCGAGCGCCACGGGCTGGTTGCCGCAAAGGCGCTTGTCCCGGCAGTCCCTTGTGGATTAAGTTGGCCAAGCGGATGCCCCTTGCCCGCACAGGATGCCCCGGCGAGAAGCTCGACGCTGGCCCGGGTCATGGTTGGCTGTGCCTCCGCGAAAACACCGATGCAAGTGCCTCGTATCCCGCTATGCTCGCTGGAAAGTGAGCGGTTGGTGCTCTCCCCGCCGATGACCGGCGAGGAATTGGCCGTTTGGGAGGCCGTACGGGAATCGTTTGCGTCGCTGAGCCAGTGGCTCTCCTGGGCGCGCACCATGCCCACGCCTGACCAGATGCTCGAGAGTAACCTCCAACTCCAGGCCAGGTTCCGCGATCAGACGGAGTTTCATTTCCGCATCCGACATCGGAGCGACCACCGCCTGCTCGGGAGCATCGGCTTGGTGTACCTCGATCCCGAGGTGCCGAGTTTCGAACTGGGCTTCTGGCTGCGCGACAGCGCCCGGCATCAGGGCTACATGCAGGAGGCGGTCCACCTGGTCATCGACTTTGCCCTCCAGCGCCTCGGGGCGGCCCGGCTCCAGATGCGCATCGATCCCCGCAACGAAGCCAGTTGCCGGCTGGCGGAACGATGTGGGTTTGTGCGGGAAGGCCTCTGCCGCAACCTGGCACGCGACAACACCGGTGCACTGGCCGCCTACTGCCTGTACGGTCTGGTTCCGCCGCCCCCGGACCAACCTTGCTGACCGCCCCTCACCCCTCACTCCGGGCTCGCCAACTCCGGCTTCCGGGGCTACCCTTTACCCCGACCTGTGCGCCCTGAACTATGAAGCCGATCCTCTCCACGCCAATCAGCCGCCGAACCTTCCTTCCCCAAGCCACGGCCGCCGTGGCCGGTACCGCATTACTCCCGCTGCTCGGAGCAGCGGAAGCCCCGGCCCCCCGCATCCGGGTCGGCGCGTGTGTGGTGAACCTCGAGCAAGCCCAACAGGCGGGCTTGGATGGCGTGGAGGTGGGCGTGGGCGGCGCGGCGGATCGCTTGGAGATCGCCGACCCGGCCGTCCGCCAGCGCTACAAGGAGCAAATGAAGCAGACCGGCCTGCCGATCAGCTCGCTGATGATGGGCCTCCTCAACGAGTTTCCGCTCGCCACCGATCCCCGCGGTCCCGCCTGGCTGGCCCAGAGCATCGACGCCGCCCGGGATCTCGGGGTACGGGTCATCCTGGTCGCCTTCTTCTGGAAGGGCGACCTGCTCGACGACAACGGCAATCTCAAGCAGGCGGACGTGGACTCGGCGGTGAAGCGGCTCAAGGACGCCGCTCCGCATGCCAAGGAGGCAGGCGTGATTCTCGCGATTGAGAACTACCTCAACGCCGAGCAGAACGCCCGCATCCTCGACCGCGTCAACCACGAGTCAGTCCAGTGCTACTACGACTGCTTCAATACCGGCGGCACCAAGGGCTATGATGTGCCCAAGGAACTTCGGTTCCTGAAGGATCGCGTGGTCCAGCTTCACTTCAAGAACGGGCCGGACTTCCTCGAAACCGGCAAGGTCAAATACGAGCCGGTGGCGGCGGCCATCAAGGAGATCGGGTTCAAGGGCTGGATCGTTCTGGAAACGTCCGCGCCAACGAAGAACGCCGTGGCGGACGTGAAACGGAACGCCGACTATACGCGCAAGTTGTTCGCGTAGCCGGTCGAAAGAGCGAGCGATTCGTCACCGCAGAACCGGGCGCCAGCCCGGGAAGGCCCCGCTGTGGGGCAAAAGTGCTGGCGCAGAGCGTCCCAAGAGGTATGCTCGGCGTGAAAGCTGCTTTATTACGGTTATGCAACGCGCCTCGTCCCTTCTGGCTGCCGCCCTCCTGCTGGTGGCGCTCGGATTCTCCCGGCCAGCCTCCGCTGACGTCCTGATCTCCGAATTCATGGCCTCGAATGCCAAGACTCTGATGGACGAGGACAAGGATTATCCGGATTGGATCGAGATTTTCAACGACGGCAGCGAGACGGTGGACTTGGGGGGATGGAGCCTGACCGATCAGACTAATCAGTTGCATCTCTGGACCTTCCCCGCCACCAACCTGCCCCCGAACAGCTTCCTGATCGTCTTTGCCTCCGGGAAAGACCGGGCCGTCTCCGGCAAGACCCTGCACGCCAGCTTCAGCCTCAACTATGAGGGCGGATACCTTGCTTTGGTCGAACCCGAGAGCGATACGATTGCCTCGGAGTACGCGCCCACCTACCCGCCGCAGCAGCCGGACATTTCCTATGGGATGTACCAGGGCCGACCCAACTTCTTCGCCCAACCCACCCCCGGGACGAACAACGTGGCCGGCTTCGAGAACTTCGTGGAGGACACCAAGTTCAGCGTGGATCGCGGGTTCTACGACGCGCCCATCGATGTCGTCATTACCACAGCCACCCCGGACGCCACGATCATCTGGACCACCAACGGCACCCTGCCAAGCCTGACCAACGGCTTCACCTACACCGCACCCGTCCACCTCGCCGGCACCACGGTCCTGCGCGCCGCGGCGTTCAAGCAGAACTATCAGCCTTCATGGCCGGATACCCAGACGTACCTCTTCCTGGACGACATCATCCGGCAGTCGCCCACCGGCCAAGCGCCTCCCGGTTGGCCAACGTCTTGGGGCGCGAACGTCAGAGACTACGGAATGGACCCGGACATCGTGAACAACGCCAAGTACTCGGCGACCATCAAGAACGACCTCAAGACGATTCCCTCCTTCTCCATCGTCATGGATCTGAAGGACCTCTTCAACTCCAGTTCGGGGATCTACGCTAATCCGGGGAATGATGGCCGGGCTTGGGAGCGGAAATGCTCCCTGGAATTGGTGTACCCCGACGGCCGCAAGGGGTTCCAGATCAACGCCGGCATCCGCATCCGAGGCGGCTTCAGTCGCGACACCAGCAACCCCAAGCACGCGTTCCGCCTCTTCTTTCGGGACAGTTACGGCGCCCCCAAGCTGAAATACCCCCTGTTTGGCGACAAGGGCGCGGACAGCTTCGATTGCCTCGACCTCCGGACCTTCCAGAACTACTCGTGGAGTTTCCAAGGCGATTCGCAAGGCGTCTTCATCCGCGACCAATTCAGTCGCGATACGCAACTGGACATGGGCAGCCAGGGGGAACGCGGCGATTACTGCCATCTCTACATCAACGGCCAGTACTGGGGGCTCTACAACACCTGCGAACGCCCGGAAGCCTCCTATGGCGCCACCTACTTCGGCGGCAACAAGGCGGACTACGACGTCCTCAAAGTCTCCCCGGACAACGGCTACACGATCGGCGCCACGGATGGGAACATGCAGGCTTGGATCTCGCTCTACAACCAGTGCAAGACCAATACCACGATCACTGAGGCGGTCTATCAGAAGCTCCAGGGCCGGAATCCCGACGGCACGCCCAACCCCGAGTATCCCAACCTGATCGATGTCGACAACCTGATCGACTACATGCTCGTCATCCTCTACGGAGGCAACCTGGACGCCCCGATCTCCAACTTCCTGGGCAACGACCGGCCCAACAACTGGTACGGCATGCGCAACCGCAACGGTCGCGATGGTTTTCGCTTCATGGCCCATGACTCGGAGCACACGCTGCTGAACGTGAACGAGAATCGAACCGGTCCTTATGCGGCGGGGAACAGTTCGTACCTGTACAGCAGCCCGCAGTGGATATGGCAGCGATTCTCCACCCATTTGGAATTCCGCATGCGGGTGGCAGACCGCATCCAGAAGTACTTCTTCAACGGCGGTTTGCTTACGCCGGAAGCCTGCCAGGCGCGGTTTGGCCGGCGAATGGCGGAAATCGACCGCGCAGTGGTCGGCGAATCGGCCCGCTGGGGCGACGCGAAGCGCAGCACTCCGCTGAACCGCGACAACTGGCTGTCCATGGCCAATTCGATCATGAACAGCCACATGCCGCAGCGGTCGGCCATCGTCCTGGCGCAACTGAAAGCCAAGAGCCTCTATCCCAGCATCAATGCGCCGACCTTCGACCAGCACGGCGGCGTCATCCAACCGGGTTTCCGGCTGAGCATCGCCGCCCCGGCCGGGAACATTTACTACACGTTGGATGGCAGCGATCCCCGGCTCGTGGGGGGGGCCGTGGCCCCCAGCGCCCAGACCTATCAGGCTCCCCTTGCCCCCGGAGAATCAGTCCACGTTCGCACCCGGGCGCTAAACGGCACCAATTGGAGTGCATTGAACGAGGCCTCCTTCATCATGGCGCAATCGTTCACCAATCTGCTCGTCACCGAACTCATGTACCACCCGCTGCCCGAGGGGGCGATTGACGGGGACGAATTCGAGTTCATCGAATTGAAGAACGCGAACCCGTTCGAGATCGATGTCAGCGGGGTCTATTTCACCAACGGCATCGAGTACATCTTTCCGGCCGGCACCCGACTGGCTCCAGGCCAGATCGTTGTATTGGCGGAGAACGCGACCAACTTCGCGCTGCGCTACCCGGGGGTGAGTCCCGTGGGCACCTACAAGGGCAACCTCGCCAACAGCGGCGAGCGCATCACCCTGGTGCATGCCGTCGGCACGCCGCTTTTCAGCGTCGCCTACGGTGACCAGGCCCCCTGGCCGGCGGCGGCGGACGGCCTCGGCTTCTCCATCGTCCCCATCGACGCGAACGCCAACCCGGTTCCGGATGACCCCGCGCGCTGGCGGACCAGCTCCGCGGTCGGGGGTTCCCCGGGACGCGACGATCCCGCCGGCGGCCCAGCGGGGATCCTCATCAACGAAGTGCTGACCCACACCGACCCGCCCGCCCTGGACACCATTGAGCTGTTCAACCCCACCTCGGAAACCGTCGATCTGACGCATTGGTATCTCACCGATGACCGGTTACAGCCGGAGAAGTACGCGATTCCCGCGGGCGTCTCCCTGAAACCCGGCGAGTATCGGCTCTTCGATGAGCGGGACTTCAATCCTCCAAACGGCGATACCAACGCGTTCCTCCTGGACTCCCACGGCGAGGCGGTCTTCCTCTACGCGGCCGACGCCACCGGCACGCTGACCGGCTACAGCGATGGCTTTGCCTTTGGCGCGGCCGCCAACGGCGTGACCTTCGGTCGATACACCAACAGCGTTGGTGAGATCCAGTACCCAGCCCAGCACGAGAACACCCTTGGTGGACCCAACGCCGGCCCCAAGGTCGGGCCCGTGGTGATCAACGAAATCCACTACCAACCGCTGGCGGGGGGCGCTGAGTTCATCGAACTCATGAACGTGGCCGCCACGCCGGTGCCGCTCTTCGATCCGCTTGTGCCCACCAATACTTGGCGCTTGGGCGGGCTGGGCTTCAGCTTTCCGACGAACCAGCAGATCGCGGCGGGCGGACTCTTCCTCGTGGTGGGCGGCGATCCCGACCTCTTCCGGGCGCGCTATGCCGTCCCGGCCAGCGTCCCCATCGTGGGCCCGTTCACCGGCGCCCTGCAGGACGGCGGCGAGAACCTGCAACTGCTCCGCCCGGATGCCCCGGACCTCACTCCTGAAGGCGAGGCCATCGTGCCGATGATCGTCGTGGACGAGGTCCGCTACAACGACCGCGCACCCTGGCCCATCGCGGCGGCCGGCGGTGGCTCTTCTCTCGAACGCATCCGGGCCGCCGATTACGGCAACGATCCCATCAACTGGCGGGCCAGCGAGGGTGACCCCTCTCCGGGGCGTGACAACAACGGGAACCGGGCGCCCAGGGCTTGGGCCGCCAACGACCAAGACTTAAGCTCACCCCTCTTCCCGCTCGAAGTGGCGCTGAACGGGTATGCCACGGACGATGGCCGCGGAGCTCCCTTGGTGGTCTCCTGGAAGCAGATGGAGGGGCCCGCCCCGGCAGTCCTGGTCAACGCCCACCGTACCAATGCCCTCGCGCGACTGCCCGGCATTGGCCGTTTCGTTTTCCGGCTGACCGCAAGCGACGGCGAGTATCAGGCTTCGGATGATGTGATGATGACCGTAACCCGCCCCACCGGCGAGGTCACCCTGGTAGCCGCGGGCTCCACCTGGAAATACCTCGACAACGGCAGTGACCAAGGCACCGCCTGGCGCGAACCCGGTTTCGATGACAGCACCTGGAAAACCGGGGTCGGCCCGCTGGGCTATGGCAACGACGGCGAGACTCTGCCCCGACTCAGTTACGGCCCGGACCCGGACAACAAGTACGTCACCACGTATTTCCGCCGCTCTTTCCAGGTGACCGGCGCAGCCGCTGCCACGGAACTCAAACTCCTCGTCCGCCGGGACGATGGCGTGGCCGTCTACCTCAACGGGCAATTGGTGATGGCGAACAACTTGCCGGAGGTTGGGCTGACCTACAGCAGCCTTTCCACGGCCGTTGTCAGCGGCACCGATGAGACGACCTATCTCGAACAAGCGGTGGACGCCAAGCATCTGCGCGAAGGTCTGAACGTGTTCGCAGCGGAGGTTCACCAATGCAACCTCACCAGTTCCGACCTGGGTTTCGATCTGGCACTCGCCGGCATGATGTTCCCGAACGACCGCCCACCCACCGTACAGTTGGCCGGGTCGCTGGCAGTGCAGTTGCCCGCCCAAGCCACCCTCTCCGGGGCCGTTTCCGACGACGGCCTGCCCAGTCCTCCGGGAACGCTGACGGCCTTGTGGTCCAAGGTCAGCGGCCCCGGCACCGTGACCTTCGAGCCGGCCGACCAGTGGGTTTCCTCGGCGGCCTTTGACCAAGCTGGCACTTACGTGCTCCGGCTCAGCGTCTTCGACGGTGCCAGCACCGTGACCGCCGACACGGTGGCCGAGGTGGCCGCCGCCCCGGCGGACGTGCGGTTGGAGAGCATGGAGGTCGTGGACGGAACCCCGCGCGAGTTCCGCTTCCGCTTCGCCACCGAAGCTGGTGCCACCTACGAAGCGCAGGCCTCCGATGCGCTCGGCGAGGGCGCGGTCTGGCAAACCCTGCAGGTCTGGCCGAAGGTCACCGTGCGCAGCCTCCAAGCCGCCGACCCCATCCCCGAAGCGGGCACGGGCCGCTTCTACCGGGTGCTAAGGCGATAGCAGACTCAGTCACGCGCGACTTGTCTGAGCCTCCATGAGCCAACCTTGAGCCGCACATCCACCGAAGGCGCCTCGGGTTGGCCGATGAAATGGACAGCATGTCTGGACCGATGCTGCACGGAATAACACCGGCGACGGACCCCGCCGCAGCCCGAAAGCCTAGGGCACTTCGGCAATGGGTGGTTGCCGCCGCATTGCTATTCAGCGTCGTTGCGATCGCATACCTCCATCGACTCTGCTCGGAGCCCGATGGGCGGTACCTTGATGATCGTACTGGCGGGATGAATCTTGTGTATCTCGAGCTTCGAGGTGGCACGGTAATGCGAATGTCCATCGACGACAACGGCACCCCCCTTTGGAAGGTGCCAGTGGGCCGCTACTGGAGAGAGGGTGAACATTGGTGCTTCGAAGCGCCCGGCGGACGCATGTTGATACAGCCTTCCCTCTGCGGGCTGCGGATTGTGACGGGCGAACCTCATTTCTTCTGGAGGCTCCCATTGGCAACCGCCATGGAACATTCGGGAGCGCTATTCAGGCGCGCACGAAGCCTTTGCCCCGCTTTGCCTGCAGAAGGGTGAGTCAAGGCCACGCTCGGAATACCCCGTCCCGCTGAGGCCAAAGGAATGGAGTCGCGGAGCGTCAGCGTGGCCTGCAGCGGAACTGACCTGTAACGGGGTGAGTCTGGAGGGGGGTGTCGCCCTGTCTTTTGACAATACTTGCTTACCGTCTACATTAGGAACGCGATGTTTTCACAGTGATCTCGTCACCTCCGCCACGCCGCGGGTTCCGAGCCGGAGCGCGTTTGCGCGCCTTGGCTGGCAGACCGCGTGGCTCCGGCGGCAGGCGCGGCTCTCGAACAATCGAACTCCCCTGCTGATGAAGAGCTGCTGTCTGGCGCTGGCGATCCTGCTCGCGCCCGTGGCGACCCACGCGACCGCCTACGGTTCGCTGAACAACTTCGACGTTGTCAACGACACCGGCGACAAGTGCTACGGTTTTGAGATCGAGCTGGAAGACCTCCACAGCACCGACATCTCGTACACGTACGACTACAACCACTACGGGGTGCCCAAGATCACCGAGGACAATTCCGACCCGCTTCATCCCAAGGTGCGGGTTCGCTACGAGGCCAAACGGAATCCGGACGGCAGCTACGCGGCCTTCACCAATCCCCAGGACCCCGCGCATCCGCTCGGGGCAACCGACGGCCACGCCTTCACCGATCCCTCGGTCAATCTGGGGGGCGAGCACTTCGGGGTGGGGTACAACCGCCCGGCGGGAGTGGTGAGGTATCACTGGCTGGTCGACGACGCCGTGAATCCCGGCAACCTGGTGCCGGGACCAGCCGTGAATGTGGCCACGCCGGCGTTCACGTACGTGCCCGCCGCCGACGGAGTGCCGGCGCGCGCGCAGGTCGTGATCGAACCGCCCGAGCCCGAGGTTCCCGAGATCGACGGGAAAGAGCAATTCGGTGTGCCGGTCTGGGTTAAGATCTACAAGACCGTCCAGCCTTCCGGCCGGCATATCGAACTCGACGAACTCCTGCCGCACGATCCCGAGCATCCGAACGCGGCTGATTGGGCCGGCGACGAAGCGCCCGAAACCGAGATCGAGTGGCAGGTCTTCCAAAAACGCCCTAAAGGCAATCCCGACGGTGAAGGAGAGGTAAAGGCCGAGGACGACCTCCCCAATGGGGACGAGACGGTTACCCGCCGGTATGAGTTCTACGTCTACAACGGGCCCGTCAATCCCGAAGACGGCGAAGCCAAGTGCTCCGACCCCGACAAGTGTCCCGACGCCATCGGCGCGTTCATTGGCGCGCAGATGGCGGGCTTCAACGTGGACGAACCCTTGGGCCTGATCGGACGGCTGCAGGAGGGCGAAGCGGCGGCGGCGTATGTCGGTCGAACGCTGGTGGCGGGCGGCAATCCACCCTATTCGCTGGCCGTCACCTCCGGGGCCTTGCCGGACGGTCTGAACCTGGACCCGGAGAGCGGCGTGTTGTCGGGCACTCCCACCAAGGCGGGAACCTTCGATTTCGACGTCAAAGTCACCGATTCCCTGGAAGCCAGGGCCACGAATCACTACTCGCTGAGAGTTGCCGCGGTCCCGGTGGTTCCGGTGCAACTCACCCTCCAAACGGGAGTGATGCCGTGGATCGTTTCCTGGCCGGGAGATCAAATCGGCTGGGTGCTCCAAGTACAGACCAACGCCCCTGGCTTGGGCGTCGGCACCAACTGGGTCAATGTGCCGGACTCCGACCACACCAACCAGTTCGCCATCCCCTACGACCCTACCCAGGGCAGCCTCTTCCTGCGGTTGGTGCATCCGTGAGGCCGGTCTTCCGGCTTACTTGACGATTTCCGCCTGAATCCGGCGCGGGTCGGCAATGCCCAATTCCAAAAGCGCAGCGTTCTCGTAGAGCAAAGCGCTGGGCCGGGCCAAGGGAGCCTTGAGGGCCTCGCGCTGGAGTTCCAACTCTCTCAGCGAGAGCACATCCAATGCCACGGGGTCACGACTGAGGCGAATCTGGTTGAGCGGCGAGGAGTAGTGCAGCAGGCTGCGCTCCTCGCCCAGATATTGCACCACCAGCGCGTCCACGACGTGCAAGACGGCGTGGTCCACGATGGGGGGCAGGTTGTAGATATCGGGTACGGCGGAGGCCAGGCGTTCGGCGTCGCCGGTGAACCGGAGCGTGTTGTCGGCACTGCCCATGGCGAGATTGTAGAGGCAGCCGGAAACACCCGCGACGTTGTGGTTCAACAGCGGCGTCAAGTTGACAATCTTGGTAAGGTCCTTGGTCAGCAGCTTGGAAACATAGGAGCGGCGGGCCATCCCCTCCCCTTTGCGGCCAAACTCCAGATCGCCGTAGACCAACTGGCCCAGCAAGGAGGATTCGTAGAACTCGTTCGTGTCGTACCCGGCCTCTTGGGCGGCGGCGAGGCGAACGCCAAGACGTGCGGCGAGGGTGTCGAAATCCCCGGTGCGCAAGTGGAGCAGTTGACGGTCCCAAATGACAATGTTGCTGGCGGGCTGTCCGGCGGCCAGGAGGCTTTGGACCACCACTTCCGCGACGGCCAGATGCGTGCTGCCCGGCGTGGCAGCCGAGCTGACCACCTTGAGCCCCACGACGTCCTGGGTGGCGACGAGGGCGCGCCAGGCAAGGGCGGGCGTGGGCTTGGCAGTGAGGTTGGTCAGGGCGCGGTCGAACATGCGCCGGATGACCGCAGGATTGGGGGAGAAAGCCTTGGTGGCTTCCGGGTCCTCGGCAATCAGAACGCGCGCCCGCCCCGGCGGGAGGGGCGCAGCAGACTCGCTGGCCTCCGTGGCCGTTTCGGCACGCGCCCAAACGGCCAGGCAGAACCAAGCGGCAACGAGGAAGCGGCGGCAGATCATGTAACCGTGTGCCTTTCTTGACTCAACGGGCCGCGAATGCTACCACCCTGCGAGATGCTGGCCATCAAAAAATGGGGACAGACTGTCGGCGCGGGCCTGGGACGGTGGTTAGTCCCGGCCCTGGTCGCCGCCGCATGGCTGTCTGGGTGCACCCCGCCCGGCCCCCGCCATTTGGAGGAAGGGGAACGGCTGATCAGTGAAGGACGGCCGGCGGAGGCGGTCGCGCCACTACGGCAGGCCATTGTGGAACTGGCCACCAACGCCGTCGCCTGCGCCCAGGCGTGGAACCACCTGGGGCTGGCGTATCACTACTCCGACCAACCGGCGCTGGCCGATGGCGCGTACCAAACGGCCCTCAGCAAGAATTTCAACCTGGTGGCCGCCCGCTTCAACCGCGGCTGCCTCCTGCTCGAACAGAACCAGATCGCGGGCGCGATCAATGAGCTGACCACCTACACCGCCCATCAGCCCCAGCACCTCGAGGGCTGGCTCAAGCTGGGGGCCGCCCAGTTGCGGGCGCGCCACTTGGAAGGAGCGGAGCGCAGCTTTGGCCAGGTGCTGAAGCTCCAACCCAACCACCCCGCCGCCTTGAACGGCCTGGGCCTGGCCCACGTGCTGCGCCGCCAACCCCGGGACGCTTATGCCGACTTCCAAGCCGCGCTCAAGAGCCAGCCGGATTTCGCGGCTGCTTTGCTGAACCAAGGCGTCGTGGCGCAGCAGTACTTGAACGACCGCGCCCTCGCGCTCCAAAAGTACAACGCCTACCTCCAGTACACCACCTCCGGTCCCACCGTCTTGACGGTGATCGCGCTGGCGACCCAACTGCAGTCGGAGCTCCGCCCTGCCTCCCCGCTGCTGGCCCCTGGGCTGC
>CAYYMW010000223.1:0-11611 GCA_964472515.1 uncultured Verrucomicrobiota bacterium
GAGTTCCGCATCCGTTACCTGCCATACTTGGTCTTCTTCGGAGTGGCCGCTTTCTGCTTCTCCATCTGGAATGAGCACCTCACTCCGCCCGGGATGGTCGGCCAGGTGGAAGGCCCGCGCGCGGTGGTCACCAGCCAACTCCCCGGGATGTTGGCGAAACTGACGGTCACCCAGTTCAGCCGGGTGCGCGCCGGCGATCCGATCGCCCAGGTCATCACCACCGATCCCAAGGTGCTGGAAAGCTCCCTGGCCGTCGTCCGGGCCGAGATCGAGTTGCTGCGGGTCAGCACCGACCCCGTTCTCAACAAAGAACGCAACGCCATGGACTACGAGCGGTTGCGGATCAGTTGGTTGGACACCCGCTCGCTCCTGGCGGTCGCCCGGGTGCGGCTGCAATTCGCGGAGTCCGACTTGGATCGGATGAGCAAGCTCTACGTGGGGCAGGGTTCCCAGACGAATCTGGCCTCCCGCATGGAGTACGAGATCGCCTTGCGGGAGCGCGATTCGCTCAAGGCCGAGATTGCCGAGCGGTCACAGACCGTAAGCGAGGTCGAGCGGAGCCTCGAACGACTCAAACTGGCCAGCGCGCAGGCTACCCCGGCGCCCGACTCGGAGGTATTGCGGGCCTCCATCGCCCTTCAGGAACAGAAACTGAAAGAGACCGAGGCCTTGATGAGCCCCATCAGCCTGACCGCGCCGCTCGAAGGCATCGTCAGCATGGTCTACCGCCGGAGCGGCGAGACGGTTGCCGCCATGGAACCGATCGTTACCATCGTCTCGGAACAAGCCGAGCGAATCGTGGCCTACGCGATTCCTCCCATCCCGCAGCCCGCGGCCGGCGCGGCGATGGAGGTGCGAACGCGCTCGATACGGCGCGAACTGGCTCAATCCAAGGTGGTCGAAAGTGCGCCCTACATGGACATGGTTCCTCCCACCTTATTTGTGCCAGGCTTGTCTGGAAGCATGGGCTTGAACAGCCGTCCGCTGACCGGGACAGGCGGCCAATCGCCTGCGGTTGGTGCGCCTTTCGTGGTAGCGGTCCCGGCCGGCCTCAAACTGCGCCCAGGCGAACTGGTGGACCTCAACCTTGTTCAAGTGCGGAATTGAGCCTGCCAGAGCACTCCCATTCTGCTATTAATTAACGTCTTACGTCGCAACGCTCCGCTCTTTCAAGCGGAGCGTTGCTGTTTCGGGAGAGGTGAAATCGCCCCGTTCCAGAACCTCGCGGCAGGGACACCGCTGCGGCATCCATGATGCGCCCCGGGCATCAAAGCTCCGACACCTCTCGACGCAGATAATGGCGGTCGATGAGTTCATTCCCCCTTGCCGTAGTCGCAAATGTGGCAGGCAACGAGGCAGGGCGCCAGGAACGGTTGGTGGAAGTCAGTGCCTGCGATCCAGGCCAGCTAGGCAGGCTGGACGCCGGCAGATTCCACCGCGACGGGGACCGTGATGGGGCGGATCCCCGCCTTCCTGGAACCGCGCACCGAGGCCCGACTTGGGCTCGCCCCCTAAGCCGCTCCCCGTGGTTCCTTACCGGCACCGCCCGGAACGGGTCGCGGTGCCGAAGCCTCCGGGGAGGGTGTATTCCCAGGCGAACCGCAGCCTGAAACCGCGCCGAAATAGGTTTTGACTCGTTTTCGCGCCTCAGTATGCTTGCTCGCTCTAACGTTGCGACTGGGTTATGGCGAAACTGACGATCAAAGACGTAAATCTGCAAGGCAAGCGCGTGTTCGTGCGCGTGGATTACAATGTGCCCATGAAGGAGAAGGACGGGCAGATGGTGATCACGGACGTGACCCGCATTGCCGCGACGGTTCCGACCTTGGAACTGCTCGTCAAGCAGGGCGCGAAGCTGGTTCTGGCCGCCCACTTGGGCCGTCCCAAGGGCAAGAAGGAGCCCACGATGTCGCTGCGCCCAGTGGCCGCCAAACTCCAGGAAATCCTGGGCAAGCCGGTGGCGTTCGTGGACGACTGTATCGGCACGCAGGTCGAGCAGGCTGCCCTGGCACTGAAGCCGGGCGAGATTCTGTTGCTCGAGAACGTCCGCTATTACGAGCAGGAAGAGGCCAATGATCCCGCGTTCGCGGAACAACTCGCGAAAGTGGCTGAAGCCTATGTCAACGATGCGTTCGGCACCGCCCATCGCGCTCACGCTTCGACCGAAGGCGTGGCCCGGTTGGTCGCCAAGCGCGGCGGCGTCTGCGCCGGCGGGTTGTTGATGGAGAAGGAACTCAAGTACTTGGGCGATGAGCTCGAGAAGCCCGCCCGCCCGTTCGTGGTCATCCTCGGCGGGGCCAAGGTGTCCGACAAGATCACGGTCATCAACCGCCTGCTGGAGAAGGCCGACCGCCTGATCATCGGCGGCGCGATGGCCTACACCTTCAAGCTCGCGCAGGGCGCCAAGGTGGGCAAATCGCTCGTCGAGGCCGACCAAGTGCAGGTCGCCAAAGACGCGCTCGAGAAGGCCAAGGCCCGCGGCGTTCAATTGCTAATCCCGACGGATGATATTGTGGCCACCCCGGTCAAGACCGACAAACTGGACAAGAAGGGGCGCGCCATCATCGAGTGGCAGAACGCCCACGCGGTCAGCGGCGACATTTCCGAAACCGAGGCCGGGCTCGATATCGGGCCCGCAACGGCCAAGACTTATTGCGCCGCCATCGCGGACGCCAAGACCGTTCTCTGGAACGGCCCCATGGGCATGTTCGAGGACAAGCGTTTTGCCGAAGGCACTTTGGCCGTTGGCAAAGCGGTGGCCGAAGCCACCCAGAAAGGCGGCGCCAAGAGCATCATCGGCGGTGGCGACAGCGTCACGGCAGTCAACCAAGCCGGCTTGGGCAACCAAGTCACCTTCATGAGCACCGGCGGCGGCGCCAGCTTGGAATTCCTCGAAGGTCAGGTGCTGCCCGGCGTGGCCGCGCTCTCCGACCGCTAAGCCACTGGATACCATCTGAAATTTGAACCGGCCACCTGCTTTTCGGGGCCGTTTACTAGAGAGAATATGAATAAGGATCGCAAGTTGATCATTGCGGGCAACTGGAAGATGAACAAGACCGTGGCCGAGGCGCTTGACCTCGTCCAGGGCTTGAAGCGTGAGTTGGCCAGCGTCAAAGAAGTCGACATCGTGGTGTGCCCACCCTTCACCGCGCTGAGCGAGGTGTCCAAGGCCATTCTCGACTCCAACATCCGCCTCGGGGCGCAGAACATGAGCGAGCACGCGGGTGGCGCCTACACCGGCGAGGTCGCCGCCTCGATGCTCAAGGAATTCTCCGTCCGTTACGTCATCCTCGGCCACTCCGAGCGCCGCCAGTACCAGAAGGAAAGCAACGAATTGATCGCCAAGAAGGCGCTGGCCACCCACGCCTCCGCGCTCAAGCCCATCGTCTGCGTGGGCGAGACGCTGCAGGAACGCGAAGGCAACCTGACCGAGCAAGTGCTGGAGACCCAATGCCGGGGCAGCTTGGCCGGCTTGAGCAAGTCCCAGATGGAGGAAACGATCGTCGCGTACGAACCGGTCTGGGCCATCGGCACCGGTAAGACGGCGACCACGGAACAGGCGCAGGCCGCCCATGCGTTCATTCGCAAGACCGTGGCCGCCATGTTCGATGAAGCGGTGGCCAAGCGCGTGCGCATCCAGTACGGTGGCAGCGTCAAGCCCTCGAACGCCCGCGAGCTCATGAGCCAACCGGATGTCGATGGCGCGCTGGTCGGTGGCGCTTCGCTCGAACAGCGGAGCTTCACGGATATCATCAAGAACTCGATCTAAGCGCCGCCCCCGCCTCTATGAATCTGATCATCGGTCTGCTCACCCTGGCGCTGGTACTCAACAGCCTCTTCTTGATCCTGTTGGTGCTGATTCAGTTGCCCAAGAAGGACGCCGGCATCGGTCTGGCCTTTGGCGCTGCCGCCACCGACGCCCTGTTCGGCGCCGGCTCCGGCACGGTTCTCACCAAGCTGACCAAGTATGGCACCGGGTTCTTCCTCGCCATCAGCCTCCTCCTCTCGATCCTGATGAACCATCGGGCGCGCTCGGAAGGCCGGGGTATCGCCCGCGAGTTGGAACGCAAAGGCGGTCCCGTAGCCACGATGCCCGCTGCCGCCACCCCGACCAACCAACCGATCCCACTGTTGCAGACCGGCACCAACCTGATTGTGCCGCCGGCTTCTCCCGCCGCAACCAACGTTGCTCCGGCGGCGGAAAGCCCGGCCAAGTAGGAACGTTGGAACCTCCTTTCACCGGCGCCATTGTTCACACAATGGCGCCTTTTTCTTGCCTTCGACAGATGGTTGGCCGGGGCCTTCCTGCGGGTCTTGGCGGGTAAAGGGTTGAATCGCGCCGAAGGAAGGACCGACCCATTCTCCGAATCCCCCTTGTTCCGCGCCCCTGCTGACGACACCCTCGTCGAAGGACCGCGCCGGGTTCAAGTATTGCAGGAACGGATTGCCTGCTTCGGATCAGCCTACTGATCCCGCCGCATGGAAGCCCGTTCGTTGATCCACTTCACATCGCGCGGGGCCTTCCGCGTCCCATCGATTCCGGGTTTCAGCGTGGCTGGATCGAGGTACTTCCTAATCTCGGCGTGTCCATCCGCGAAGGACAGACCGCCCGCCCCGTTGTGATAGATGGCGGGCAGATTCCCCCAAGTGTCCACGCTATCCACGGAAACCAGGAAATAGCCGTCATCCACGCTTTCCTCGCGTTCGTCGATGAACACGAACTGCGACGCCGGGCTGCGAATCTCGGTCAGTTTGCGATACGTCCACCAAGTCTTGTCGATCAGCGCGGTATGCCAACTGTTCCCGTTCATGCAACCGTTCATCGAGATGCTCCGCGTGCGCGGATACTTTTTGCCGCCGATGGTGACGGTGTATTTGTCGGCCGGGCACTTGTAGATGCCCAGCGAATTGTTGTACGCGTAAAGCTTCCCGTAGGGAGGCATCAGCAGGTTGATGTTCGTGCAATCCGTCAGGTGGCTTGGTTGGGTCTTGGGATCGATCCATCCACCCACCCAGCCATTGGCAAAACCGTCAGCGTTGGTCACCAGGTTCTCCCGGTAGTCTTGGGCGTACATGGTCCAAGCCAGTCCCAACTGCCGGCCGTTGTTCAAACAGCCGATCCCTTGCGCCTTGGTCTTGGCTTTGGCCAAAGCGGGCAACAGCATGCCGGCCAGAATGGCGATGATGGCGATGACCACCAGCAATTCGATCAGGGTGAAGGCCCCTTGACGAGACGGAGGAACCGGATGTAGCAGGCCTTTCATAGTGTTCTTGCGCATCGATCAACCAACTGCAACCGCCATCAAGCGTGCGAGACGAACTCAGCAGCCCGTCGGCACCCCGCCCGTTGTGTTCAGACCGTGAACCGGCGACCCGACAGCACGGGGATCGGCTTGTGCGGCTATCTTCATCAGTAACATGACTTTACTGACCGGTCCATGCACAAACTGACCTGCGGCTTTGCATTTTCTGACCGTCGCACCGATGGCAACAGAGAGGCCACCCACGGTGTTGGCGCCAAACCCGGGCCGACGGCGAACCTCAAATGCGCCTTGACCACTTCCGATAATAGTGCATAACGTTACTTAATGAAAAAGATTGCTGTCGTCATTGGAGTGTTGGCCGGAGTCGTCGTTCTCGGCGTGGTGCTGGCGGTGGTATTTGTCAACTCCTTGGTGAAGAAGGGAGTGGAGACGGTGGGGCCGCAGATCACCAAGGTGGAGATGCGGCTGGCATCCGCCAACATCTCCGTTTTCTCGGGCAAGGGGACGCTTAAGGGGATGTTCATCGGCAATCCAGAAGGCTACAAGACCCCTTCGGCGATGGAATTCGCCGAATCCACGCTCGCCGTGAAACCCGGCAGCTTGATGAGCGACAAGATCGTCGTGCAGGAGGTCAAGGTCATCGGCCCGGTCATCACCCTCGAGGGTAATCTGCAGGGCAATAACCTGAGCAAGATTCTGGACAACGTGAAAGCGGTGGCGGGCGGTTCCGGCGAGAAGCCGGAAGCCAAGCCAGCCGAGTCCAAACCCAGCCAAGGTCCTTCCAAGAAGCTCCAAGTGGACGATCTGCTCATTTCCGGGGCCAAGGTCAACGTGACGCTGACCATGATGGGAGGAAAGACCACCACGGTGGCGATTCCCGACATCCATTTGACCGGGCTGGGTTCCGGCCCCGACGGCATCTCGGCCGCCAGCCTGACCGAGAAGCTGGTGCAGGAAATTTTGAACGGCGCCATCAAGGCGGCTGGCCCCGCGCTCGCCGACTTCGGCAAGAACGCCACGGACGCCGTCAAGAACCTGGGCGATGGCAACCTGAAGGATGCCGAGAAGACGCTCAAGGGCGTCGGCGACCTTTTTAAGAAGAAGTAGCCCCGGCGGGCGCTTCCGCGGCAGGTCAGCAACGGTTCACACTTGGCTCGGCCCAGCGCGCCTGCGGGCGACGCGGCGGGCCCCCCTTGGCTATCTAGGTCGGGGTCCCTCGGACCTGTTGTCGCTGGCCGCGTTGGGCAACCACCGCCAAACGTGTAACTTTTCCCCTTTTCCGGGCTCGGTCTCTTGCAGAACCCAACCGGGCTGGCCCGGCTGGGAGAACCGAGACTGATTATGAAAATGGAAAATGCGATCCGCGTGCTGGCCGGATCGATGATGCTGATCTGTGTGACGCTGACTTACTTCGTGAGCCCTTGGTGGCTGCTGCTCGGCGTCTTTGTGGGGCTGAACTTGATCCAATCGGCCTTCACCGGGTTCTGTCCCGCGGAGACTATTCTGGGCAAGCTGGGCGTGGGTGGCAGTTGCTGCAGCAAGCCGTGCTGCGGCTCCCATCCTGAACCGGGCAAGAACTAGCCGGGCAACGCGGATTCCACGGGCCTTGGATAGAGGCGGGAGCGCCCACGCAAGGCGTGCAGCCCGGGAGCTTGAGTCTCTGCTATTGGGCGGAGGATTGGGCTTGAATTCAGGGAGTTACATCCTAGGATGAGGCTCCATAAGCTGGCCAAGAGTGTTCACTGAGTTGTGGTTACTATTGGAAACAGTCTCCTTCGCACCATTGACCGGTTCGCGCACGGCTTCCTCCCTTGGGCAACCGCCTGACCAGACGATGACAGGAAACGACCAATGACCTCGAAATTGCTCATCTTGGCGGCTTGGACGCTGGCAGCTTCGGCGGCAGAAGCTCCTTGGACGCTGGAACGGGCCATTGCGCAAGCCCTGGCCAACAACCCCGATGCCCGGCTGGCGGTGCACCGCATCGCCTCGGCGCGCGCCGGCTTGGCCGAGGCCAACGCGGGCTTCTGGCCACAACTGAAGTTCCAGTCCAGCTACGGATGGACCGACAATCCCATGCGCGTTTTCGGCGCGGCCTTGAACCAACGCTCGTTTGGACCCGAACTCAATTTCAACGACGTGCCGGATGCCGACAATCTGAACCTTGAAGGGATGGTCACCGTGCCGCTGTACACCGGCGGACGCACCCGGGCGGGACGTCAGGCCGCCCAGTCGCGCACCGAGGCGGCCCGCTACCAAGCCGAAGCCGTCAACCAGGCGTTGGCGTTCGAGGTCGTGCGAGCGTTCCATTCGATCCATAAGGCCGGTGAGTTCATCCGCGCGACGGAAGCAGCCGTGAGGGCTTTCGAGAATCACTTGACGGTCGCCCGGCGCCGCCAGGATGCGGGCACCTTGCTCAAGTCCGACGTGCTGGACATCGAGGTGCGGCTGGCCCAGGCGCGCGAGGACGGGGTTCGGGCCCGGCACTCCCGGCTGCTGACCGAACGCGCGCTGCGCAACCTCCTTGCGGTGGAGGAGGCGCAATTTTCGATCAGCGAGGAGACCCCGACCGTAACCGCACCCGAGAGCACGGATTTCACCGCCCGGCCCGAACTGGGGGCGCTGCAACAGCAGGAACTGGCGGCCAAGGCCGGCGTGCGCGCCGCGCGCAGCGGGTACGTGCCCACGGTGAGCGCTTTTGGCGCGCTGGATTACGACCGCGGCTGGCATTTCAACGGCGATGACCACAGCTATGCCGGCGGCCTGCTGCTGCAATGGAACCTCTGGGATGGCCAACTGACCCGCGCCAAGGTCACCGAAGCCCGGGTGCAGGCTGAAACCGTCCAGGAGGAACTGCGCAAGGCCAGACTGGCGATGGACTTGGAAGTCGAGCGAGCGCGGCTGGCTTGGCGGGAGGCGCAGGAGCGGCTGGGGGTGACCGCCAAGATGGTGGTTCAAGCCGAAGAGAGCGCCCAGTTGGTGCGGGCTCGTTTCGAGCAGGGCTTGGCCATCCCCACCCAGTTGATCGATGCTGAAGTGGCCCTTACCACCGCCCGAGTGCGTCGCGCCGAGGCCGAGGCCGATCTCCGCATTGCCGTCGCCGCTTGGCGCAAGGCCTTGGGCAGACCTCAAATAGACAACCTCGCAGCCCTTTCTCCCACGAAGTAGTTTCACCCGTGTCCTCCCCCCGCGCATCCCTATGAAACGCCTCCGCAAAGCCGCTCAAGTTACCGCCGGCCTGATGAGTCTCCTCCTGTTGGCCGGCTGCCACCGCGCCGGGAAACCCGCCGCTCCCGAGACGTTGCCCACAGCCAGTGTGCGGGTCGGCAAAATCGACATGGCCATGCGCACCGCCACCGAAGAGGTGGTGGGGACGGTCCGCCCCAAGCTCAAGGCGACGGTTGAAGCGAAGCTCAGCGGACGCATCGAGCAACTGGCGGTGGTGGCCGGTCAGACCGTCAAGGCCGGCGACCTGCTCGCGCAACTCGAAGCGCGCGAGGTGCAGGCGCGGCTCGAGCAGGCCCAAGCCGTGCGGGACCAAGCCCGGCAGGAACTCAAGCGGTTCGAGGGACTCCTGCGTGACAACGCGGTCACCCGCCAGGAATTCGAGGCCGTGGAGGCGCGCTTCAAGGTGGCGCAAGCCAGTGTCACGGAGGCCGAGACGGTGCTCGGCTATGCCCGGGTCACCGCCCCCTTCGGTGGCGTCATCACCCGCAAGCTGGCCGACCTCGGCGACCTGGCCGCCCCCGGCAAACCGCTGTTCGAACTCGAGGACCCCGCCGCCCTGCGGATCGAGGCCGACGTGCCCGAGGCGATCACCAGCCGCGTCAAGCCGGGCGCCAAGCTGGCCGTCACCCTGGCCGCACTGGGTCGTGAACTCGAAGGCGTGGTCAGCGAGGTGGAGACCGTGACCGATCCCGTCAGCCGCACGTTGCGCGTGAAACTGGACTTGCCGCCCACCCCGGGGCTGATGTCCGGCCAGTTCGGCCGGGTGGCCGTTCCCGTGGGAGACAGCGCCATCTTGCGCGTACCCGCAACGGCGATCGCCAACCGCGGTCAACTGGAGCTGGTGTTTGTGGTGACGAACAGCGTCGCCCGGATGCGGTTGGTCAAGACCGGCAAGGTGTCGGTCGGCGGCGTGGAGTTGGTTTCGGGTCTCGACGCGGGGGAAACCGTCGTGACGGAAGGCGTGGCCGGCCTGCTGGATGGCCAGCCGGTGAGCGTCAAACCGTAGTCGATCCAAGGACTGGCATATGGCGCAAGAGCCCACTCTCACTCCAGCGGCCTCGGGAGCGCCGCTGGGCATCGCTGGACGGATTGCCCAAGCGTTCATCGATTCGAAGCTTACCCCGCTGGTGGTGATCACCTCCATTCTCCTGGGCATGGCGGCCGTGTGGCTGCTGCCCCGCGAGGAGGAGCCGCAAATCAAGGTCCCCATGATCGACGTCATGGTGGCCATGCCCGGTTCGGGCGCGCAAGAGGTCGAGGAGCGGGCCACCCGCCCCATGGAGAAGCTTCTCTGGGAAATCCCCGGCGTCGAGTACGTCTATTCCACTTCGCGCCCCGGGGAAAGCATGGTGATCGTGCGCTTCAAGGTCGGGGAAGACGTCGAACGCAGCCTGGTGAAGCTCAACCAGAAGCTACAGTCGAATTTCGACCGCATCCCGCACGGCGTCTCGCCGCCGCTGATCAAGCCCAAGTCCATCGACGATGTCCCCATCCTCGCGCTCACCTTTCACAGCGAGCGGTACAGCCACTTGGAGCTGCGGCGCGTCGCGGCGCAGGTGGACGACGCGGTCAAACAGGTGCCGTTGGTGGCGGAGACCACGCTGATCGGCGGTGCGCGCCGCCAGGTGCGGGTATTGCTGGACCCGGTCCGCCTGGCCTCGCGGGGCCTGAGCGCCGCCGGTTTGATCCCGATGCTGCAACAAGCCAACCGGCAGTCCACGGCCGGCGGCGTCACGGGCGACAACCGCGAAACGGTCATCGAGACAGGCGGGTTTCTGGAAAGCGCCCGCGCGGTGGGCGAGGTCGTGGTGGGCGTCAGCGGCGGCAAACCGGTGTACTTGCGGGACGTGGCCGAGATCGTCGATGGCGCGGAAGAACCCGCCCAGTACGTCTTCTTCGGGGCGGGCGCCGCCACCGCCGGACGCGCCCAGGAACAGCCGGCGGTCACCTTGACCGTGGCCAAGCGGCCCGGGGCCAACGCCATCGACGTGGCCAGCGAGGTGCTCAAGAAGGTCGACACCCTGCGGGGACGCACCATTCCCTCCGACATTCAATTCACGGTAACCCGTCACTATGGCGAGACGGCGGCCGAGAAGTCGAACGAGTTGCTCTTCCACATGCTGATCGCGGTGGTGAGCGTTTCGATCCTGATCTGGCTCACGCTGGGCTGGCGGGAATCCGGCATCGTGGGCATCGCCATCCCCTCGACCCTCGCCCTGACCCTGTTGGTCTTCTACCTTTACGGGTACACCCTCAACCGGATCACCCTGTTCGCCCTGATCTTCTCGATCGGCATTCTCGTGGACGACGCCATCGTGGTGGTGGAGAACATTGTGCGGCATTTTCATCTGCCGCAAAACCGGGGCAGATCCTGGTCGGCCATCGCCGTCGAGGCGGTGGGCGAGGTGGGCAACCCGACCATTCTGGCGACGTTCGCGGTGATTGCGGCGGTCCTGCCCATGGCGTTCGTGGGCGGGCTCATGGGACCCTATATGCGGCCCATCCCCATCGGCGCGAGCGCGGCCATGTTTTTCTCGCTCGCCATTGCCTTCATCGTGACGCCCTGGGCGGCCATCCGCATGCTCCGCTGGGGCCGCCGCGAGGAGCAGCCCGGCGTCAGCGCCGGCCCGGTGACCGGCCACGGCCACACTGCCCACGAGGAAGACGCCTTCACGCGCCTGTACCGCAAGCTGATGAGCCCCTTGATCCAGCGCGCCTGGGCACGGGCGGTCTTCCTGGTCGGTATTACAGTGCTCCTCCTGGGTGCCATGGCCACCGTGGGCCTGGGCTGGGTGAAGGTGAAAATGCTGCCCTTCGACAACAAGAGCGAGTTTCAGATCATCCTCAACATGCCCGAGGGCAGCGCGCTCGAGCACACCGCCCGCGCCGCCCGCGAAATTGCCGCCGCCATCCGGGACGAACCGGAGGTAACCGATTACCAAGTCTACGTGGGCACCGCCGCGCCGTTCAACTTCAACGGCCTGGTGCGCCATTACTTCATGCGGCGCGGCTCCCATGTGGCCGACCTGCAGGTGAACCTGGTCAACAAGCACGAGCGCAAGGCCCAGAGCCATGACATCGCCAAGCGCGTCCGCCCCCGGGTCAAGGCCGTTGCCGAT
>CAYYMW010000224.1:0-11600 GCA_964472515.1 uncultured Verrucomicrobiota bacterium
CTCGAAGACCTGCTTCCCATCCTGCCTCACCGGCCGCCGTTCCTGTTTGTGGATCGTGTCACCGAACTGACCCCCGGACAGAGCATCGTGGCCGAGCGAGCCCTGCGGCCGGACGAGCCCTATTTCGCAGGCCATTTCCCCGGCCGGCCCATCATGCCTGGGGTGCTGGTCGCCGAAGCCCTGGCCCAGACCAGCGGGCTGCTCATGGGCCTGAGCGATCGGTTGGCCAGTGCGGCGCCGCCCGCCATACCGCCCGTTTTCTTCCTCGCCACCAGCAACGTGAAATTCACCCATCCCGCCGTGCCGGGAGACGTGCTGGTGCTGCGCGCGCGCGCCAGTCGCGGTTTCGCCGGCCTCTTCCGGTTTGACGTCGAGGCCAGCGCCGGCCGGCACACCATCGCCTCGGGCAACCTCACCCTGGCCCGCATCGAGGGCTCGCCATGAACGTCCTCCTCCTGCGCGCCAACCCGCGCAAGGTTGGCTACACGGAACGCCTCGCGAACCTCTTCCGCCAGGGTTTGGACGAATCCGGCGCGAAGGTCACCGACGTCGATCTCACCACGCTCTCCATCCAGACCTGCCTCGGTTGCTTCCACTGCTGGCTGGCCACCCCCGGCCAATGCGTGTTGAGCGACGACATGACCCGCCAGCTCGAATTGGTGCTGGAGGCGGACGTCATCGTCTGCGTGACGCCCCTCTACTACTTCTCGATGAACTCGACCCTCAAGGCGTGGTTCGAGCGCACCTTCCCGCTCGCCCAGCCCGGGATCGAGGTCTCCCGGCGCGGCTTGAGCCGCAACCGCACCCGTTACCCGGAGCGCTGGCAGGGCAAGAAGCTCATCTCCATGGTCGTCGGCGCGCTGCGCGATCCCGAGGCCTATCGCCCGGTCAACGAGACCCTCGCGCTCATCGCCGACACCCTCGATCTCGAACTCGGCGGCCAGCTCACGCGCCCCGAATCCTGCCTGCTCGATTACCCGCTCTCGAAGCCCAAGACGCTGAAGCTGATCGAAAACGCGTTCATCCAGGCGGGCCGCGAGGCCGGCAGCACCGGCCGCCTCTCGGAGGAGACGGTGACCAACGCCGCCCTGCCGCTCTCTGCGTCGCTCGAGCACTTCCGCAATTACTCGAACATCTTCTGGATGCGCACCGCGGAACTGGGCGAGCGCGGTCTCGAACCGGGGGCGGTTCCCCGCGAGGTCGCGGGCGACGTCCGGATCCTGCTGCAGGAAATGGTGCGCTGCCTCGATCCCAAGGCCACGGCCCGCGTGAAGGCGGTGCTGCAATTCGAGTTTCCCGACCTCCCGCTCACCACTCACCTCCGCATCGATCAAGGCCAGTGCGAGCTCATTCCCGGCGTTGCGGAAGCGCCGGATCTCGTCATCCGCTGCGCTTCCTCCGTCTGGGCTGGCGTCTTCATGCGCACCACCGCCGTGCGCGACGCCCTGCGCGACCGCACCCTCGTCCTCGAAGGCGACAAATCCCTCTTCACGCGCCTGGACCGCTTCTTCCCCCCGCCGAACGGGTAAATGGCGCCAAGCATCGAGTAGGGCGGAGCGCAAACTCTGCTGGCTGTTGGTTGACGAAAGGGATATGATGCGGCTTGTAGAGGTAAGCGTATGAAAGAGACCGAGAGCTTAATTACGGCGATCACGGTTCGTGGTTACAAGTCCATTTGTAGTGAGGCTCGGGTGGAACTTAGACCCTTGACCGTGTTGGCTGGCGCGAACAGCTCTGGCAAGTCCAGCTTCATGCAACCCGTCCTGCTCTTGAAGCAGACCTTGGAGAACTCCTTTGACCCGGGCGTGTTCCGACTGAACGGGCCGAATGTGCGCTTCACTTCGGCCGATCAACTGCTTTCCCGAGTTCAAGGAAGAGCGGAAGTGGACAGTTTCTCCGTGGGCTTCGAGACTGGCAACCAAGGCACGGTGAAAATGACGTACAGGAAGGTCGAAGGCAAGGGGCTTGACCTTGATCGCATGGACTTTGTTGATGGCAAGAACTCAGGGAGCGTGTCACCCGGTCTGACGCACGAGGAGATACTGAGAATCCTACCTGAACCGCTCAGGAAGATCCATGGCGAGCTTCGCTCTCCGGGGCCAAAGGGGGAATGGCACTGGATTGTGCAACGAGAACGCTGCTTCCTCACTTTTGCCCTTGCTCGCAAGGGGGCATCCGCAGAGAGGGTAGTGTTTGGTGGCATGCAACTCTCTCCGAGCAACATTCTTGTTCCCGGGATTGAAGGGATCATCCATGTCCCGGGTTTGCGGGGGAATCCAGAGCGCAACTACACCAAGACCACCTCGGTCGGGCCGAATTTCCCTGGCACATTCGAGAACTACGTTGCTAGCGTAGTATCCCAATGGCAGACCAGCGACAGGGCGAATTTGGACAAGCTTGGCAAGGCGTTGGAGGACCTGGGTCTGACCTGGAAAGTCGATGCAAGATCCTTAGATGATACCCAGGTTGAGTTGCGGGTCGGCCGGCTGCTGCATAGCCGCCGCGGCGGGGCCTATGACATGGTGAGCATCGCGGACGTGGGTTTCGGCGTCTCCCAGACCATGCCTGTACTCGTGGCATTGCTGGTTGCACGGCCGGGGCAGGTCGTCTATGTGGAGCAACCCGAGATTCATTTGCACCCCTTTGCACAGAGGCGGTTGGCTGATGTACTTGCCGCCGCCGCCAAACGGGGGGTACGGGTGGTCGTTGAAACCCACAGTGCTCTGCTGTTGCGAGAAATTCAGACGCTTGTGGCCAGAGGGCGACTTGCCAGCACCCTGGTCAAATTGCACTGGTTCAAGCGCAATCCTGAGGACGGCGTGACCGAGATCACGCCCGCCGATCTGGACGAAAATGGCGCGTTCGGCGAAGACTGGCCGGAAGATTTCGATGAAATCCACTTATCTGCAGAGAAGTCCTATTTGGACGCCGTGGAGGAAAGGACTGCTGGACTATGAGGCAGGGGTCCAAGCGGATCGTGATCGACGCTTCGATCGCCCGATCAGCGGGCAAGACGGAACACCCTGTCTCGCGATCATGCCGGGAGTTCTTGGAGCAGGTCCTCAACATCTGCCATCACGTTGTGATGACTCCCGCCATCCGCAAGGAGTGGAAGAAGCACCGCTCTCGTTTTGCTGCGACCTGGCTCGCATCGATGACCGCCCGAAGAAAGGTATGCGTCGTCTCGCCCGAAGCGGATGTTTCGGTTGTGGAGAAACTAAAGCGGGCGCAGGTCACCGAGAAGGATGAGGCCGTGATCCTCAAGGACGTGCTCCTCGTCGAAGCGGCCTTGGCGACGGACTCAACCGTGGCGTCTTTGGACGAAGAGGTTCGATCATTGCTGAAGGGGTTCTCAGATCAATGGGGGAGGATCAGGACTGTGGCTTGGGTGAACCCGACAAAGGAGAACGACAGGGCCTGCGCGTGGCTGGGGTCTGGAGCGTTGCCCGAGAAGGCACGAATGCTCGGTTTCAAGAGCGACTAGGTCGATTGCGTGCTTGCGCAGACCGGGGTCTGGCCGCTGGACCTCCCACCGGTGCAGTGCATCAATGCCGTCATACACTGATTGGTCCGTGTCATTGATACACGAGTTTGGCGTGCGATCCGACCTTCTTGTTGTCAAACCGAGTTAGGCCAGCAACAAGGTGGTCGTCGTGGAAGCCTCCGCAAGCCTGACCGACCCGGTCTGGGCTCCGGTGGCGACGAACACGCTCACCGGCGGCTCGGCCTACTTCAGCGATCCCGAGTGGACGAACTACCCCGCCCGGTTCTACCGGCTGCGCTCGCCGTAGGGTCAGAGCGACTGACACAGGGCGATCACCTCGGACAGTTGAGCGCAATTTGCGCCGCAGGCCCTACGCCGAATAGTCCAGATACACCGTCTTGAGGTGGCTGGAGAACTCGATGGCGACCGCGGCCTTGTCCTTGAGGGTGATAGATCCCTCTTCACGCGCCTGGACCGCGTGTTCCCCTCGCCGAACGGGTAGACCGGACAGGCACGGGGCTTGGGTCGAAATTCCGTTGCTGTGCAAAGCACGGCGGTGGCATGCTGCACCGGTCACTACCGAGGGATGAATGTCGTGAAAACGCCCGCGCCGGATGCCATAAAGGGCGCTCTGAGGCCGGTGCCTTCGAGGTTCCTGGTGATCTGCGCCGTCGTTCTGCTGCTGGGGGTCTCGTTCGTCAAGCAGGCCATGGGCATGGAGATGGAGATGCCTCCGCCGGCCGTGCTGGAGTGGGACTCGATGCCCTCGCATCTGAAACCCGTATTCCTCAACCAGACGAACCATCTCCGGCCCGACGCGGTCATGCTGGCCTTGGTCCGTCCGGCCGACGAGGTATGGCTGACCCGGCAATTTCTGAAGCAACCGAGCCGCCCACAGCAGGTGGCGCTAGGCTGGTGCCTGGTCTACACCAGCGGCAAACACGTGCCGGAGTTGCTGGCTTCCAGGCTGAGGGCTGCTCCTTGGGAGTCGTTGGGCGCTTTGGACGAGTTCGCTATGAGGCAGTTCATTTACGCTCTTGGGGTTTGCGCACAGGAAAACAATGAGGCCTTCAAGCTGCTCAAGAAGATGCTCGATCCAAGCTGGTGGTACAACCATCGCCCTTTGAATTCGCTCGGCTCATGGGGGTACACCCCAGCACATGTTTACAGCTTCCGGGCGCACGTCGTGGCAGCAATCGGCTTGAGTGGTCGACCCGAGGCTGGGAATATTCTGCGGACACTCCGAGTTCCTGGCGCCGCGTACCTCGACCCCAAGGACGCCACCTTTACCAAAGCTCAACCCGGCATTGACATCGTTCGGGCTGAGTGCTTTTGGTCACTCTACCAGCGTTGGGGCAGGGCCGAGTTTCGGCGGCACCTTTTCGATGAGCAGTTCAGGCAATGGTGTATGGATTGGGCCCGGTCTGAGACAGGACTCACCTTAATCAAGTGGGGTTGGCCTCGGATCGGCGACATGCCAAATCGAGAGCATCGCGAGAAGAGCTTTGGCGAGGCTGCCCTTCCACCGAAGTGGTGAGCCGATGTCCCCGGCGCTGGGCCTCGTCCTGACGAAGTGGAGCCCGCCGGTCCGCTTTGTCCTGAGCAGCTGGGTTGTTCGGTGCCGCTGATCGGGTTCCATGTCCATCAAGTTGCCAATGTGGGGTTCAGGGCCGTTCTGGGACCCGCTCCCTCATCTTGGGGCAGCGTCGGGATGCGTCCCCCGCGTGCGACCAGCGCTCGAGTCGGCGAAGGGGTCGCTGAATCCTGCTCGATGGGCTTTCCGCCCCCCGTCTTGACTTAACCTGCCTGAGGGACTCCTATTGGCAGGGTTGCGACGATGAATCAGCGCAAGATCTGCTACTTTGACAACAACGCCACCACCCGGGTCGCTCCGGAGGTCGTGGAGGCCATGCTGCCGTTTCTCACGGAAATGTGGGGCAATCCGTCCAGCGCTTACGGCTTTGGCCATCAAGTGGCCCGGCATATCGATGGCGCCCGGGAGAAGGTGGCGGCGCTCATCAACGCCGATCCGAAGGAGGTCGTTTTCACCAGTTGCGGCACGGAAAGCAACAACGCGGCCATCCACAGCGCTTTGGTGGCGCATCCCGACAAGCGGCACGTCATCACCACGGCCGTCGAACACTCCGCCAACATCAGTTTCGCGGAGCACCTGACCAAACGCGGCTTCGAGGTCACCCTGTTGCCGGTTCGACCTGATGGCTCGCTCGATCTGGCCTTGCTGGAGCAGAGCATCCGCAAGGACACCGCGATCGTGTCGGTCATGTGGGCCAACAACGAAACCGGCGTCATCTTCCCGGTGGCGGACATCGCGCGCCTCTGCCGGGAGAAGGGGGTGCTGTTCCACACAGACGCCGTGCAGACGCCCGGCAAGCTCAAGATCGACGTCAAGGAACTGGGAGTCGATTTCCTCTCCCTCTCGGCCCACAAGCTGCACGCCCCGAAAGGCATTGGCCTGCTTTACATCCGCAAGCGCACCAAGTTTGCGCCCTACGTGATCGGCGGGCACCAGGAACGGGGACGGCGGGGCGGGACGGAAAATGTGGCGGGCATCGTGGCCTTTGGCCGCGCGGCGGAACTGGCCATGAGCCGGCTGCAAGAGGAGAACACCCGGGTCAAGGCTCTGCGCGACCGGTTGGAGGACACCATTCTGGCCACCGTCCCCAACACGGCCCGCAACGGCGCCCGGGAACCGCGCCTGCCCAACACCAGCAACCTGGCGTTCGATTTCGTCGAGGCCGAGGCCATCCTCATGCTGCTGGACCGCGCGGGCATCTGCGCCTCCAGCGGTTCCGCGTGCACCACCGGCTCGCTGGACCCCTCGCACGTGCTCAGCGCCATGGGCATCAGCCCCATGCGTGCGCGCGGCAGCCTGCGCTTCAGCCTGGGGATCGACAACACGGAAGAGGACGTGAACTACCTGCTGGCGCAACTCCCGCCGATCATCGCCAAGCTGCGGGCCATCTCGCCCCTCAACGTGCAACACCCCGATAACGCCAACTACGATGTCGAGGCGGCCCGCTTGCGGCACGAAGCGGATCTGGCCCAAGCCACCAAGCAGGGGCACTGAGCCCGCCCTGCCCTACCACGGCTTGCGCTCGTTCAATTCCTTCTGGATGGCGCGCTTCAGCGCCAGGGGATCGACACTGCCCGCCTCCCGGTAAACCAACTTGCCTTCCGGCGAGATCAGCACCGTGTAAGGCACCTCCCCCTGCCACGAGGGGTCGAAGGCGTCGATCAGCTTGCCGCGGTCGGTCGAGCCGAAGACGAGGTTTCGCATCGAGGCCTCCTTCTTCTTGAGGAATCCCAGCACCTGCGCCTGTTCATCCGGCCGGTTCAAGGCCACGGTGACGACCTCGAGGTCCCGGTGCCGGTACATTCGATTGATCGTGACGAACTCATCGAACTCGGCCACACACGGCGCGCACCAAGTGGCCCAGAACGTGACCAAGCGATACCGTGCCGGGTCGCCCTGCCGCAGCGCCTTGAGCCCGGCTTCGTCCACGGGATTCACGTTCACGGGTTCAGCCGCCAGCTTGGCCAGGTAGGCTTTGACGCTCTCCGTCTTGCCCGCCCACTTGACCGAGCAGCCCACCACCTTGGTCTTCGTCACAGACGGGTCCTTCCCGGCCAGCAGCGCGTCGAGCGCGTCGCGAACGTAGTGGATCTTCACGTGCTGCGGCCGCTCCGAGTCGTCGATGGCGCCCACGTAGCGGAGCTTCCGCGCGGCGTCGAACACGAACGCATGCGGCGTGGCTACCGGACCGTAAGCACGCGAGGCTGTCTCGGTCTCGCCATCGTACAGGTAGGGGAAGTTGAACTCGCGGTGCTTCGCGCGGAGCTTCATCTCCTCGAAGGTGTCGGAGAGGTCGCTCCAGCCCAGTTCGTCGAGCCGCACGGATTGGGGATCGTTGGGGGAGATCGCCATCACGGCCACCTCTTTGGCCCGGTAGTCTGCCGCCAACTGCTTGAGCCTCGGCTCGTAGTACTGCGCCGTTGGGCAATGGTTGCAGGTGAAGACCACCACCAGCGCCTTGGCCTTGGCGTAGTCGCCGAGAGAATGGGTGCGCCCGTCCACGCCCGGGAGGCGGAAATCGGGTGCGGCGGCCCCCAACTCCAACGTGGGCGGGTTGGCATCCGCAGCCAGCAGCCCGATGGCCAACCGCGAGAGGGTCAGGGCGGTAATCCAGTGTGTCTTCATAGAGCGGCAAACGTACGCACGGTTCCCGGCAGCTTCGGGACCGTCGCCGCGCGACGGTTCCCAGCGGCCGGCGTTGCTCTCTCAATAAAGCCCGCTCCAGAGCCGGGCACAAGCGCCGAACACGAAGTCCCCGACCCACCAGTGCTTCCAACCGTCTGCGGAGCCCCTCTTTCGCGGCTCGACGGCAGGCGGCTATTCCACGGTGACCGGCCGTCGTCTGGCCAGACGGTAGAACGACGCGGCCTGACCCACAGGCTCCTCATGCACTCCTTTTCCGTCCGTGCCCGGGATCATGGTCCAGTCGAACGCATCCAGGTGGTTGGACCGCTCCAGCACCACGCCCGGAGCGCCCTGCCAGCGCACGGTGATGGCCCCGGACCCAAGCTCGATCGCCGTGAAGCCAAGACCCGCGCCCGGCTCCGGACCCGTCTGGTCGGACGCGAGCCGGATGACGGGGTAGGGAGCCCACGGGTTGCTGACCACCGTTCCGGCGGAGCCTGTAGGCGGTGGCTTGATCAGGCAGGCCACTTCCAGCGATGGGCGGCTTTCCACCCCCCGGCGGTTCACCGCGGTGACCATGAAATAGTTGGTGCTGCCCGTCAGCAGGCCTTCGATCCGGACGGAGTTGGTGTTGCCGACGGGAAGCGCCGTCAGGTACCGGCCGCGTTCGGGACCGCAGTAGACGCGGTAAGCCACCACGTCAGTCTCGCGGTTCAGATTCCAGCGAACGGTGGCGCCACTCCACACCGGCTGGGTTGGCTGGCCGAAACCGCCGCTGCTCAGCCCCGTGACGAGCCCCATGATCAAGTTGAGGACTATCATTTCATGTAATCTACGGTATCAAAAACGCGCATAATTCGAGCCAACATTTCGTGCGACGGCAATTGGCGAGCTTGGTGATACTGTGCCGGGTTCATCCTTAACAGGGGCGGCCGCCGAGCGTCAACAGAAACCTGCCGCAATCGCCAACCGGCGCGGCCCAGGCGGCGCGGCCCCGGCTGAGGGCGCTCCTCGCCAGGCCGTTGGCGCGCTCGCTCCCGCAGGCGGGACGCTCGTTTTGTCTTTGAACTTTGACGGTGGGTAGTATTGTCCGGTCAATGGCACACGAGCCGGACAACCCTGTCGATACGCTCTGGCAGGACTACTGCGAGGTGTTCCGGGGATTCGACGATCTGACGCTGGCGCGTTGGATGGCCCAGACGCTGTCGCAAATCGAGGGCCGGGTGTGGCGCATGTCGCACCCGCTGCTGGGCGCCTATCGCCTGGCCGCGATGGTGGCGCATGACCGCCAGATCTGGTTCAAGCGCCTGGTTTCGGCGCCGGCAGCTTATGCGGAGTCCCCCTGCTGCCGGGCGCCCTTGCTGCCGCTGTTTACCCGCGAGGTGCTCGAATCGGGCCTGCTCTGCGTTCACTGCAACGGAACCTTGATCCCGTTCGACGACTTGCCGGCGGAGCTGCACCCGCTGATCCGCGGTTGGGCGGAGGAATACGCCCCCCTGCATGCGGTCGCGCACTGGGACGAGCGCGAGCAGAAGCGCGTGCCCGACTACGACCGCGCGTTTGAAGAGGCCGCCACCAAGGCCGAAACCCTGCTGGCCTTCGCCGGCCACCAGTTGCTGCCCAAGCTCCTCAACCTCTGTCCCACCATCGTGTGGGAAGACCAGGACGACTGCCTCGAGGTGCGGCCCGAGGACATCCGCCTCTGACCCCGCCCGCAGGGCGGTGCGCCGGGGCGACTCCACGACGAGGCGGTCCTGTCTGACCGCCGTCCCCCCCCCGGTTTCCGCCCGTCACCCGGGCCTCAAATCTGCGAGTAGCCGGTCGGACGCAGGAAGCAGTTGGTGATGTTCGAGACGATCTCGGCGTCGGTGTAGCCAGGCGTGGTGCTCAGCTTCTTCCACTCCGGGTCGCCGCCGAAGACGCCCCAGCACTTGTCGTGCCCGGCCATGTTCTCGTACACCAGCATGTAGGTCAGGTTGGGCAGGCGCGAGCCGATCAGGGTCTGGCCGAAGAAAACCGGCTGCAGGCCGCAGCGCCGGAAGATGGCGATCTCCCCGACATTGAACATCTCCACCTTCTTCAAGTGCGCCTTCGTGCTATGACTCTCGTAGGTCCGCAGCTCGAATAGTCGCGATTTGCCGGCCGGCACCTCCAGCTTGGGCATGCCCTCGAACGCCGCCATCAGGGAGCTTTCGACCCGCACAAAGGCAGGATCGGTGGCCGGAGCGTTGAGAAACTCCGCGCCCGCTTCGTGATACTCCTTGTCCTCTTTCAACCGGCTGCGAACGGTGAGCATCTCGGCGGCGGACTTGTACGGGATCAGCAGGTAGAGGGTCGGGCTGTCCGGGCCGATGGCCACGTTGAAGGCGCCGATCGGTTGCACGCCGGCACGATTCATGGCCGGGAGGGCGGCTTGCTTGAGGTACTCATCCAGCACCTTGGTCTTGGCCCCCCGGCGGAGATGATAGAGCCGGAGTTCGTACAACTCCCGCTCGGCGGCGCCGGGGGAATCGGCAGCGGACAACGTGGTGCCAAGGCCAGCCAGGCCCGTCAGGGCGGCGGCCGAGTGTTGAAGGAAGGCGCGTCGTTTCATAGTAACTCGGATTGAATGCTCTGGCTCTGCCCGCTTGCAGCAGGCCCTCTCTTCATGCGTGAAGTCCGGTCCGCTGTCAATCCCCGCGGCCGGCCCTCCGAATCCGCAGGCCACCGGGGCCAGGCACCCCGTGGCCACTCACTACAGAACGCCCGTTGCCCCACTCCACCGGACCGACGGTTCCCTCCCGCGGCGGTTCCCAAACGTTGCCGGTGGCGACGCTCCCTTCCGAACCTCGCCCCTTGCCTCCCTTCGTCGACGCACGTCGAAGTCAGCCTCCGTGCTCGAAGCGACGGAGCCGCCGCAGCCCCAACCGCAACGGCAGGCCGCCCACCAGCGCGGACAGGCCAAAGAGGGCCGCCCAAGCCGGGAGCATGCGCGCGAGGTGGAGATCGCCGTGCCGGTCCCAGGGGGCTCCGAGAGCCATGACCGTCACGACGGCCACTACGTAGAGAAAACTGATCACCAGACAGAACGTGCCGCCAAAGCCGCTGACGATCTTGCTGGGGTTGTCCTCCTTGAAGTTGGGATAGAGCGCGCCCAAACCCACCGCCAGAGCGTTGAGGGTCAGGGTCATGATGCTGACGACCACCCCGAAATAGAGGGTGCGCGGCCAGGGCAGTTGCAGCATCCGGCACGAGATCACCATCAACCCGCCACTGACCGCCAGGGTGGCGGCGGCGGCGAAGGCGTACTTGACCAGGTTGACGCGCGGCAGGCCGATGGGCGCCATCCCGATGATCCAGAGGCGCTTGCCTTCGAGCGAGAACTGCGGGTACACGAACCGCGTGGTGAGGGTGGCCAGATTCAGGGCGCAGGCGGCCAGATTCAAGTGCGAGACGACGTAGATCCAGAAAGGGCTGCTCAGTTGATGGGTGAAGTGGCGCAGGTTGATGATGTAGACCGCGATCAGTCCAAACAGCACCAACGACTGGCCCCATTGCGTCGTATCCCGCCAGAACACCAGGATGTCCTTGACGATCAGCGCCCGCACGTCGGCTCTGAGGCCGGGCACACCACCGACCACCCAATGCACCAGGCCGCGCCGCCGGGCGCCGGCCGTCTGCCGCTCCCGCCACGCCCGGAACCACCCCCAGCCTTCGAGGACGCTGCCCCGGCTCTGCACGGCGGAGGCCGCCCGGTAGAACTGCCCCCCCGCGCCCGCCAGGGTCAGGCTGCCAAAGAAGAGCACGTGGCTGGTGAGCACCAGTCCGAAGAAGCCCGCCGCGCGCAGCGCCCCCTCCGCCCATTGCTGCACCCCGGAGGCCAGCCAGTAGCTCGGCAGCAGGGGGAACAAGGCGAAG
>CAYYMW010000225.1:0-11496 GCA_964472515.1 uncultured Verrucomicrobiota bacterium
GAATAAAGATTCGGTTCCTTGGCGCATTCATTTCCGGCGTACAGGGCGTTCTCTCAGTTTGGCGTTGGATCATCCGCCCACGGAGGCGGGCTATTTTCCTTTGGCTGCGGTGAGAACGACAGGTTCGGCGGGTTTGCGCGCGTGCCGGTTTGTGCTAGAATCAGCAGCTCAATTTCAATGATCGGTCGCGGCGTTTCGTCGAAGCCCTTTGTGCGCTGTCGGGTGGTCGTGTTCGTTACCGGGTTGGGTGCGTCCCCACGGTGGGGTGCTCCGGGGCGAGTCGGCCAAGTGGCGGAGCGGGTGTGACTGTGACCGTGAAGTGAGCTGCGGCAACCGGAAGTTGACGCAACCGTGATCGGGAATTCAAACGGGCAAGGCTTGGTTGGAGCCGTGCGGCGTTTGGTTCACGAGGCGGTTAGGAACAGCAGCGAAGTACTACGCAACTTACAAACATGAAAACTCCAATCCAAACAAGTAGAGTCGGGGTCAGCGGTGACGCTGACGCAACGGGATGTACCGGAAGCAGATGCAGGACGGAGGCCATCCTTTTTGGCGGACGAATAACTTCCGTGTGGTCGATGCTGGTGGCGTGGCTGGGGATATGGCTGCTGGCCGTCCTACCGGCCCAGGCGAACATCAGCCCCCCCGGATGCGGCGGCAGCGGATTGGGGATCAGCCTTTTTACCTCGCTGCCAAACGTCCATGTGGGCGACACCGTTTACTATAACGTCTTGGTATTCAACACGCCGTTCCCGGCTTGCGACGCGAGCGAAATCGAGGCGTCGGTCACGACCCCGGACGGGGTCAAGCACCCGCTGACGCTGCGGCGTACCACGCTGGCTCCGGGTGAATCCGACTACTACACCAACGCGGTGCCTTATGTCGTTCGCTCCCAAGATATTCTGCAGGATGGCACCCTGCGCGCCACCGCCGAGGATGCCGGCAACATCCACCAGAACGAAGTGAACAGCCGGGGTGGTGGTTTCCAAGGGGTGAACACCCTCGTGAACAACCCCGTGGTCGCCATTTCGGCCAGTTGCACCGGCAGTGTCGGGGAAGGCGGGGTGATCACGCTGTCCGGCACGGTGAACAATACCGGCAATACGACTCTGGACGTTTCTGTTACCAACGTCGTCAACGGTGTCCCAACGCTGGTGGCGACCATCAAAGGTCTGGCCAAAGGGACCAGCGCTCCCTTCTCGGGCAGTTGGGTGCCGGCGAATCCGTGTGAGGCCAGCCTGGCGACCATCACCGCCTACGCCGTCGACTCCACCACCGCGACGCCCAAGACGGTGACCGCGACGACGACCACCACCTGCGGCAACGTGCTGACCCCCGGGGTCGATCTGCTGCTTGACTGCGCGTCGAGCCCGGTGGCGGTCGGCCAACCGGTGGTCCTCTCGGGCCAGATCAAGAACACCGGCAACGTCGCCTTGAGGAATCTGTCGGTCATGGCCAACCAACCGGCGGCGAACACCACGGTATACACCCTCGAGTCTCTCGCCGTGGGGCAGACCGCGACCTTTACGGCCAGCTTCGCCGCTCCGGCGGACACTTGCTCGGTGACTACCGTGGCGACTTTGCAGGGCGCGAGCATCTGCGGCACCGGGGTTTCCGACACGGCCAGCGTGACCTGCACGCTCGCCACCGCACCGCAAATCAACGTGACGGTGGCCTGTCCCGAAGGACGCGTGGCCCCCGGCAATACGCTGACCTACAGCGGCACGGTGAAGAACACCGGCAATGTTACCCTCAACGAAGTCGTGGTGGAGAGCGACCGGCCCGCGTCCGGCACGACGATTTTTACGGCTGGTTCGCTGGCGCCGGGCGCGTCGGCCAATTTCACCGGCAGCTACACGGTGCCGGCCGACGGTTGCTCGGTGGCGGTGACGGTGACGGCCAGCGGCAAAGACAACTGCACGTCGGGGGCGGTCAGCCATGCGGCGACGACGACCTGCCTGAGCACGACGACGCCGGGCTTGGCGGTGACGCTGGCCTGCCCCGACACGACGGTCGCGGGCGGCGAGTCGATCACTTACCGGGGTATCGTGCGGAATACCGGCAACATCTCGCTCAACAATGTCGTGGTGCTGACTGGCGAGGGCGAGGGCACGCAAACGGTCTTCGGGCCGGTGAATCTGGCGGTGGGCGGTTCGAGCGAGTATGCGTTCACCTTCACGGCGCCGACGGATGCCTGTTCGGTGACGCGGACGGTGACGGCGCAGGGCGTGGATGCCTGCAGCGCTGCCTCCGTGACAGCGCCCCCGCAGTCGGCGACCTGCAGTCTGAGTTCCGCGCCGGCCATCGAGCTGACCCTCGCTTGTCCGGAGGTGGCGCCCAGCCCGGGCGGGACGCTGACCTTTAGCGGTACGGTCAAGAACACTGGCAACATGACGCTGACCAACGTCGTGGTGCGGAATGACCGCACCGGGGCCACGCCGGTCTACACGGCCGCGATGCTCGCCCCGGCGGCGGTGGTGAGCTTCACCGGCAGCTACGAAGTGGGCGCCGATGTGTGCTCGGTGACGAGCACGGCGACGGTGGAAGCCACCAGCGTGTGCGGCGCCGTGGTGCAGAAGTCGGCGAGTTCGACCTGCACGGTGCAAACCCAACCGCAGATCAACGTGACGGTGGCCTGTCCGGAGGCCAAGGTGGCCCCCGGTGGCACGCTGACTTACAGCGGCACGGTGAAGAACACCGGCAATGTCACTCTCAAGGAAGTCACGGTGGTGAGTGACCGGCCGGCGGCGGGCACGACGATCTTCAACGCCGGCACGCTGGCACCGGGAGCGTCGGCGAACTTCAACGGCAGCTACACGGTGCCGGCCGACGGTTGCTCGGTGTCGGTGACAGTGGTGGCCGGCGGCAAGGACAATTGCACCTCGGCGGCCGTCAGCCACGCGGCGACGGCGGTCTGTCAGAGCACAACGACCCCGGGCTTGGCGGTGACGCTGGCCTGCCCGGCCACGACAGTGGCGGCGGGGCAAACGATCATCTACTCCGGCACGGTGCGGAACACGGGCAACATTGCGTTGAACAACGTGGTGGTGCTGACCGGCGAGGGCGAAGGGACGCGGACGGTCTTCGGGCCGGTGGATCTGGCGGTGGGCGGTTCCACCAACTACACGGCCACGTTTTCGACCTCGGCCGACAACTGCTCGGTGACGAAGACGGTGACGGCCCAGGGCCAGGATTCCTGCAGCGCGGCGCTGGTGACGGCGGCCCCGCAGTCGGCGACCTGCACCTTGCTGACTGCCCCGGCGATCCAAGTCTCGCACGAGTGCCCGTCGATGCCGCTGGTTCCGGGCGGCGCGGTGGTCTATCAGGGCACGGTGCGCAACTCGGGCGATGTCACCCTCAACAACATTGTGGTGACGGGCAATCTGGGCGCGGCGGCGATCACGACCACCACGATGTATTGCGACGACGCCATGCCTGAGGGCTCGAGCATCTATCTGTGGGGCGGCGACGCTTGGAACTGGGTCACCGAGAATCCGACTCCGGTGTCCGGCTCGCGGGCGCACCAATCCGTCCTGGCGGCTGGCGTGCATCAGCACGTCTTCGAGAATGCCAGCGCCACGCTCCCCATCGGGACCGGTGACATCCTGATCACCTCGGTCTACCTGGACCCGGAAAATACGCCGACCGAAGTGATGTTGGAATGGCAGGCCGGCCAATTCGGCCACCGGGCGTACTGGGGCGCCAACCAGATCGAACTGGGCCAGAATGGCACCGACAGCCGCCGCTACATGGGGCCGCTGCCGGCTGTGGGCCAGTGGGTGAGGCTCGAAGTCCCGGCCAGCGCGGTCGGTTTGGAGGGCCTGACGGTCAACGGCATGGCCTTCACGCTCTACGGCGGGCGGGCCACTTGGGACGCCTCCGGCAAGGTGAGCACCACGACGCCAGGCCAGGGCGAAGTGGGCACGGTCTTCACCGCCGAGTCGCTGGCTCCGGGCGAGATCAAGACGTTCACGGCGACGAATATGGTGCCGGCCACCGGCGCGTGCTCGTTCAGCTCCACGCTGACCGCGGCCGGCAGCGACCACTGCACCAGCGTGCGGGTCACGGCCACCTCGACGAAGACCTGCCCGATCGTGACGGCGCCCGCCATCGAAGTGACGCATGAATGTCCCGCGGGCGAGGTGGCCCCGGGCGGCACGCTCACGTACCACGGTGTCGTCAAGAACACCGGCAACATTGCCCTGAACAACGTCACCGTGACGGCCAACCGACCCACGGAGGCGACGGTGGTCTTTACCGCCGCCACCCTCGCCGCCGGAGCCTCGGCCGAGTTCCAGGGCAGCTACCAGGTGCCCATCAACTGCTGCGTGGTCTGGAGCACAATGACCGCCACCGGCCGCGATGCCTGCAACGAAAGCAGCGTGTCCGCCACCGACACCGCGACCTGCACGGTGCGGACCGAGCCGAAACTGGTGGTGACCAAGGTTTGCCCGGCCGAGCCGGTCAAGCCCGGGGAAACCCTCGCGTACAGTGGCACGGTGAGCAACACCGGCGACATCACGCTGGTGGATGTCGTCGTCCGTAACGACCAGACCGGCAACCAAGCGGTGCTGGGACCCATCACCCTCGCGCCGGGCGAGTCGGTGGATTACACCGGTTCCTACACCGTGCTGCCCGGGTTCTGCGGGACGGACACCGTCAAGGCGACCGCCCTGGACGTCTGCGGATTCGCGGAGGTGAGCGACAGCCTCACCACCACCTGTGCGGTCGTGACCACGCCGCGCCTCGCGGTGGTCCAGGATCAACCGACCCTGGCCACGCCGAAGGGCGGCCTCTACACGGTGACCGGATCGGTGATCAACCGGGGCGACGTCCTGTTGAAGGACGTGTATGCGGTGGTTGACTACCAGACCGACTGCTACACCCGCAGCAACGTGACGGTCCTGGGGCCCATCACCCTGGCTCCGGGAGCCTCGCAGGCCTTCAGCCGTGAGTTCACAGCGCCGCTGAGCTGCTGCGAGATCGTTACGACGGCCTCCGCCCACGGCCTGGACGCCTGTGCAACGACCGAGGTGGCCGTCAAGGCCTCCTCCACGGTCGTGAGAGCCCTGGCCTCGACGCCGCGCCTGGTCATCACGCGGGACGGCGGCACGGGCCCGTTGTCGGTGGGCAGCACGCACACCTACAACGGCTTCGTCAAGAACGCCGGTGACGTGGCGCTGACCAACGTGCTGGTGTACAGCGACCAACCGGCCGCGAATACGCGGGTGCTCGGTCCCATCGAACTCGCTCCGGGCGAATCGAAGGCCTTCTCCGCCTCCTACACGGTGTCGGAAGGCAGCGACGCGGCGGCGGGCTTCGTGAAGGCCTCCGGCGTGGACATCTGCGGTGGCATCACCGTGACCGCCTACGCCGACGGCTCGGGCGACAACGGGCTCGACAACCTGGTGATCAACTCGATCTCGACCGGCGTCGAGAGCGTGGCGATCGTCTGGCAGGCCACGCCAGGAGTGACCTATCGGGTGCAGGCGGCGACGGACCTCGCCAAGCCGGTCTGGACGGACCTGCCCGGTGACGTGACGGCGAACGGGCCGGTGGCCTCCAAGCAGGATGTCTTGGGCGCGCAGACCTACCGGGTCTACCGGATCAAGATCGTCGAGTAGTCCGGCAACCTGACGAACGACTGACGTCAACGCCAGTCGGGGGCCAGTGGATTGAGTTCCACTTCCTCCGGCTGGCGTTGTATACTATACGGGGACGACGGCGTGAGGGGCCGGGTCGCCACGCGATCCGCCTCTCCGTTTGTCCCCGCGCCGGTCAACAAAAGCAGCGATTATGAGAAAGCAATTGGGTATCTGGCTTGGGGTGCTTGCGATGTTCAGCGCCAGCGCGGCGGGCGAGGACGGCCCGCGGCTCGTGTTCGACCGGACGACCTACGATTTCGGCCGGACCTCCCGGGTCGAATTCGTCACCGGCACGTTCAAGTACACGAACACCGGCGACGGCCTCCTGAAGATCGAGCCGCCCAAGCCTTCGTGCGGCTGCACGGTGGCCGCTCTGAAACCCGACACTCTCAAGCCGGGCGAAAGCGGCGAGCTGAGTTTTACGCTGACGTTGGGCCGGAGCCGGGCGGTCTTCGAGAAGCACATTGCGGTGAAATCCAACGATCCCCAGACGCCCCAGGTGAACCTCACCATCAAGGCCGATTACGTCCCGCTGTATGAGGCGAGCCCGATCGCACTGGCACCCAACCTGCCCCTGGGGATCGACGTGACCAACCTGGCCACCACCATCACCCGGACCGACGGCAAGCCCCTCGTGCTGGATCGCGTGGAGGCCACCCGGCCGTGGATCAAGGCGCGGGTGGAACCCCTGGCCACCAACGCGGCGATGGCGCGGCTCCAGATCGAGGTGGCCCGGAACGGCGCGCCGCGGCGGTTCAGCGAGTACATTCACGTCTACGCCACGGAACGGACCAACAGTCCCGCTACCACGATCTACCTCTTCGGGCAGTTCGCCGGCGAGGTTTTGCTCAGTCCGGAGGCCTTCTATTGGAGCGTCACCGATCCGGCCAAGTTCGGTCCCGAGGCCCGCGTGAAGCGGATGATCATCCGGGCCCAGACGGACAAGCTGTTGGAGCTGAAGAATCCGCAATGCACCCTCCCGGGCGTCAAGTTGGAGCTGAGGACGAAAGAACCGGGCAAAGTGTACGAGTTGGCGGCCACGGTCGAGGAGGTCCCCGCCGCAACCGCCAGTGGTACCGTCTCCTTCGAAACCAGCGCGACCCAACAGGGCAAGATCGACGTCTCCGCGATCATCACCGTTTACAAGCCGGCGGCGCCCTGAGCGGACCGGCAGACAAGGCTCAGCCTTCCGGCCAGGCTTCCCGGAGCACGGCGGGCAGCACCGTCCCGGCGGGGCCGGTCAGACAGGCATCCACCACGCCGCTCAGAGCGGTGCGGTTGGGGTTGACCTCGACGACGAACGCCCCGGCCTCCTTTGCCACGGTCGGCAGTGAGGCCGCGGGATACACCGCCACCGCCGTGCCGACCGAGAAGCACAGGTCGCACGCCTCGGCCGCGGCCACCGAGGCCTCGAACGCTCCCTCCGGCAGCGCCTCGCCGAACCACACCACATCCGGTCGCAGCCACCCGCCACATTGCGGACAGCGCGGGGGCAGTTCGCCGGTTTCCTTCCAATGTTCCACGATCGTCCCTTCGGCAAAGCACTTCACCCGGCGGATGTTCCCGTGCAGTTCGATGATTTGCCGGCTGCCGGCTTGCTGGTGCAAGCCGTCCACGTTTTGAGTGACGAGGGTGAACGCGGGCACCCGGCGCTCGAGCTCGGCGATGGCGTGGTGGGCGGCATTGGGAAGGGCCTTTCCCACCAATTCCCGCCGCCAGGCGTACCATTCCCAGACGCGCTTGGGGTTCGCCTGAAAGGCCTCGGGGGTGGCCAGGTCCTCGGCCCTGAACTGCGCCCACAAGCCGGTCTGGGCGTCACGGAAGGTCGGCACGCCGCTCTCGGCGGAGACTCCCGCCCCGGTGAACACCACCACGCGCCTGGCTGTGCGCAGGCGGAGTCCGACTTCTGCCGTCTGATCCTTCATGACCGGTCAGGGTCTCGCCGGGGGCGCCGGTTCGGCGGGTGCGGCGCCCGTCTGCCCCAACGAAAGCAGGAGGGAGGTGGCTTCCTCCCGAATGTCCGGGACGGAATCGGTCTTGCGTTGCCGGAGCGCGGCCAGCACCGGTTCGTCCCATTTCAGAGCCGGTGTATGCGCCAGGCGTGCCAGGGCGGCGACTGCCCGCCGCCGCACCTCCGGATCGGTGTCGGCGGCCGCCAGCGCCAGTGTCCGGAGCACCCGCCGCGAGGGCGGTTCCACCAGACGCAGAGCGGTCACCAAGTCCAGGCGCTTGCGTGCGTTCGGTTCAGTGCGGAGGAGCCCCGCCAGCAGGTCCATGGTGGCAATGTCCTCGCCCGCCAGGCGGGCGAGCGTCTCCACCAGGCGCCGGGGGGCCTCGTTGGTGGCGCCGAAGACGGCCAGCACCGCCGGCAGGGCGTTGGTACGCATGCGCGCCAACGCGTCGATGGCCTGGTCGCTCAGGATCGGTTCATCCTGGCAAGCCAGTTTGACCAGGGCCGGCGCTGCCGCCTGCGCTTCCGCCCCCAGCCGTCCCAAAGCGACGACGCAGTGCTGCCGCAGCGGCTGGTTGTCCGACGCCAGGCCGGCGGCCAAAGCGGGTACGGCGGCGGCCCCCACGTTCACGCACGCCTGCGCGGCGGCCGGCGCAACGTAGGGGTCCCACTCGGCCAGGGCCGCTTTCAGGCCATCCACCGCTCCCGCAGCCCGCGGTCCCAGCAAGCCGACGGCCTCGGCGGCCATCTGCCGTCGCCGGTTGGCCTCATACGGTTGCGCGATCCGCCGCAGCCCGTTCCTCACCGACCGGGGCAACGCCGTCCGGTCCAAACGCAGCACCTGCTTGCGCCAGGAGGGAGTGGGCTGCAGGAGAATGCTGCGGAGCACCGGCACCGCTGCCGGGCCAAGCGCCTGCACGGCGTCGGCCGCGGCCTGGCGTCGGGCCGTTTCCGGAGCGGCCAAGTCCATGATCCACTCGCTGACGGGGCGGTTCGCGTGTTGCGGTTCGCGGCGGTGCAGGAGCGCGGCGAGGCCGATCAACATCCCGACCCCCGCGAGCGCGGCCAGCCCGCGCCAGCACCAGGGGCGCGCACGGGAGCAAAGGGTTCCGGTCATCGCCATAGGGTTACCTTGCCCACAGCCCATCCTCCTCGGCTCCGCCACGGGCCGGGGTCCCGACTTGAATGCGGGTCATGGCGTTCTGCGCTGAGGCGCGCAGGTACTCGTCGTTGGTTTCCGCCATCGCGGCGAGCCGGGGCAGGGCCTCGCGCGCGGAAGGTCCCATGGCGGCCAGGGCGGCGGCGGCCACCATGCGGGTCTCCCCGTCCGGTTCGGTGAGCATCGCCAACAGGCCGTCGAAGGCCGGACGGGCGTCCGGCCCATGGCCGGCCAGGGCGGTGGCGGCGCCCAGGCGGACCCAGGCTTTGTCGTGCCGCAGCAGGCGAACCAGTCCGGGCACGGCCGCCGGACCCATCCGTGCCAAGGCCACCGCCGCGCTGGCGGGGGTGCGGGCGGGCCGATGCACCGCCTCGCGCTCCAGGGCGTCGAGCAGGGCGGGGATGGCCGCCTCCGCCGCCGGCCCCATGTCTCCGAGCGCCAGGGCGGCCTGCCAGTGAACTTCGTAGTCGTGGAGTTGGCCGACCAGCACGGGCAAGGCCTCGTTGGTCTCCCCGGTCTGCCTCCATAGGGCGCGCGCCGCCTGCACTTTCACCCGGGGCTCGGGGTCAACGATCAACCGTTTGAGGATGATCCGGGCCTTGCCCGGCTCCACGCAGAGGCCGCCCAGGGGCACGATGGCGGCCAGGCGCACCTCGATCATGGGGTCAGCCGCCGCCCGGTCCAGCCGGTCCACCACCGGTTGCGGCAGGTTGGGAAAGGCCCCCAGGCTGGTGGCGGTGGCCTGACGGACGCCCGGGTCGTGATCGCTCAAGCTGGCGGCCAGCGGCCCCAAAGCGGCGTCGATGGCGTTGCCGAATTGCGCCCGTTGGCCCAGCAGTTCCGCCGCCTGCCGGCGGACCAGTGGCTGCGCATGCCGCAAGCCCGCCATCAGCTCCGGCACGGCCGCCGGCCCGACCCGCCCCAAGGCTCCCTGCGCCGCCCGCCTTACTTCGGAGTCGGGGTCTCCCAGCGTCTCGACGAGCGCTGGCGCTGCTCCGGACGCCGCCGGTCCCAGTCGGGCGAGCAAGCCCGCCGCCTGCTCCCGGACGCGCGCAAGGTCCGGGCCGGGGATGGCTTGGGGGGTGATCCGGAGCCGCAGCGCTCGCCAGGCCTGATGCAGTCGGCCATCCCGCGCGCGCAAGGCTTCGGCAAGCGGCCGCACCGCCTCCGGACCCAGATTATCCAAGGTCTTCGCGGCTTCCGCCCGGACTTGGTAGTCCGCGTCCGCCAGTTGCCCAAGCCGGACGCTCAAGGGGCGGCCTCCATACATTGGCTCGTGGGGCGCCGCAAACCACGCCACGGCACAGAGCAGAGGAATGAACCCCGCTCCCAAGGCCAGCCATGTGCCGCGAATGTGCATCGTCACGTTGGTCCGGGCGGCCCACGAACGATCCGCGCGCAACCGCAGGCAAGTTACCCCAACCCCGGCGTGCAGGCGAGCCTCTGTTCGCGGAGATGTAGGGTCGCGGAGCGTATGCTCCTGTGGTAGGCTTGGCCCGGTTGCATGACCGTCTGGTGGAAGCAGATCGCCGGGTTCCTGGCGTTGAAACGAAACACCGCCCTGTTGCTGGTCGCGCTGGTGCTGGCCGGTACCGGGGAGCGGTTGTGGGTGGGCTTTGCCCCCAAATACCTGGAGTCCCTGGGCGCCACCGTCCTCATTATCGGCGTGTTCGACGCGCTCCAGACCTTCCTGGGCGCCATCTACGCCTATCCGGGGGGATGGCTCACCGACCATTGGGGGCAGCGCCGGTCCCTGCTGCTCTTCAGCCTGCTCTCTTTGGCGGGCTATGTGCTGGTATGTCTCTGGCACCACTGGCTCGCGCCGCTGGTCGGGTCCTTTCTGTTCCTCGCCTGGAGCGCCCTCTCCCTGCCGGCCACGTTTACCGTCGTTGCCACCTCGCTGCAACGGCATCAGCACACCATGGGCGTGGGCGTGCAATCGATGGTCCGGCGCATCCCGATGATGGTTGGGCCGCTGCTGGGCGGGTGGTTGATCACCACCTACGGCTGGGACCGCGGAGTGCGCTGGGCCTTGCTCGGCTGCATCGTTCTGAACGCCGCCACGGCGGCCTTACAGTGGTTCCTCGTGGAGCCTGCCGACGCGTCGGCTGCGCCCGGTTCAACGGCCAACCCCGCCCACCCCTCCTTCTTCGAGATCGTGCGCGCCTTCAATCCCACCCTGCGCGAACTTCTCGTGAGCGATATCCTGATCCGCTTCTGCGAACGCCTGCCCTATGCTTTTGTCATCCTCTGGGCGATGAACCATGGCGGGGTCTCCGCGCAGCAGTTCGGGTGGCTGGTGGCCCTCGAGATGATCACCGCGATGGTCTGCTACATCCCGGTGGCCCACCTGGCGGACCGTTACGGCCAGCGGCCGTTTGTGCTGGCCACGTTTGTCTTCTTCACCCTCTTTCCGCTTTCCCTGCTCGTCGCGCATTCCTTCCCCCTGCTGGCCCTGGCCTTCGTGGTCCGCGGGCTCAAGGAGTTCGGCGAACCCGCGCGGAAGGCGCTGATCATTGCCCAAGCGCCTCCCGCCACCCGTTCCCGCACCTACGGCGCTTACTACCTCATTCGGGATTGCGTCGTCACCAGCGGTTCGTTCGTCGGGGCCTGGCTTTGGAGTCTCAGCCCCCAAGCCAACTTCCTTGGTGCCAGCGCCTTTGGCGCTGTGGGCACGCTCTGGTTCGGGTGGTTTGTCTTCCGCCGGCCTCCCGCGCCCCCCGCCCAACGCGCTTGAGCCC
>CAYYMW010000226.1:0-11491 GCA_964472515.1 uncultured Verrucomicrobiota bacterium
CACGCAAGCGGTGCTCCCCATGACCTGAACAGCCCACGCCGCGCCTGGGGTGTCGTACCCGCCAAGGCGCACCACGTCGGCCGGGTTTCTCACGTCCAGAAGCTGCAAGCCGGAAAACCCATCGGCCACGTAGGCAGTGGTCCCCACCACCTGCACGCCCTCCGCATACCCGCTGGTGTCGTACCCGCCTAGGCGCACCACGTTGGCGGGATCGCTCACGTCCAGAATCTGCAAGCCGGAAAACCCATCGGCCACGTAGGCAGTGGTCCCCACCACCTGCACTGCGAACACTTGACCTTCGGTGTCGTACCCGTCCAGACGCACCAAGTTGGTGGAATTGTCTACGTCCAGAATCTGTAAGCCGGCAGAGTCGTCCGCCACGTACGCCTTGGTCCCGACCACCTGCACGCTTGACGCAAACCCGCTGGTGGCGTACCCGCCCAACCGCACCACGTTGGTAGGGTTGCTCACGTCCAGAATCTGCACGCCAGCAGTGTCGTCCGCCACGTACACCTTGGTCCCGACCACCTGCACGCTTGACGCAAGCCCGCTGGTGTCGTACCCGCCCAGCCTCACCACGTTGGCGGGATCGCTCACGTCCAGAATCTGCAGACCGGCAGTGTCATCCGCCACGTAGGCGGTGGTCCCCACCACCTGTACGCCCGTCGCTGCGTCTGGGGTGTCGTATCCTCCCAGCCTCACCACGTTGGCCGGGTTGCTCACGTTCAGAATCTGCAAACCGGCGTCGCCATCCGCCACGTAGGCGACAGTCCCCACCACCTGTACGCCCGTCGCTGCGCCTGGGGTGTCGAACCCGCCCAGGCGCACCACGTTGGCCGGGTTGCTCACATCCAGAATCTGCAGGCCGCTGGGACCGTCCGCGACATAGGCGCTGAACCCAACCACCTGTACACCGCGCGCTCCGTCAGGGGTAGGGGTATTGTACCCGCCCAGGCGCACCATGTTGGCCGGGTCGCTCACGTCCAGAATCTGCAGGCCGCTGGGACCGTCCGCGACATAGGCGCTGAACCCAACTACCTGCACACCGCGCGCTCCGTCAGGGGTAGGGGTATTGTACCCGCCCAGGCGCACCACGTTGGTGGGGCTGCTCACTTCCAGAATCTGCAAGCCGGAAAACCCATCGGCGACGTAGGCAGTGGTCCCCACCACCTGCACGCCGCGTGCTCGGTCAGGGGCAGGAGTGTCGTACCCGCCCAGGCGCACCACGTTGGCGGGATTGCTCACGTCCAGAATCTGCAAGCCACCGACATCTGCGGCCACGTAAGCAACGTTGTTCGTCACAAACACACTTTGGGCATCCCCCCGCGGGTATCCCGGCCACTGGCCCAGCAGTTTCACCTCGTTGGTGGCGCCGGCAACTGAAAGCTCCCCGCTCCCCAACCACAAGCTCAACCCCACCGCCACCCAACTCCACCACTTCGCCATCCGTAACGTCTTCATAAATCGTATCTTCGGTTTGCGGTCACCGACCCGCCTCGCTCTTCATGCGGCTCTTCCCAATTCTGGTAGAGCACGTCAGAGGCCATTCTCCCCGGCAATCGTGCCACCCGGCCTTGTGTTGTGTCCGCTTATCCTCAGAGGACCCGCACGAAGTGTCAAGCGCCTGCGACGGCGCCGCGCAAGCAGTTGGCCTCACAAACCTCAAACCTTGGGGGAAAGCAGTGGCAAGCCCAACGCGACCGTACTTTGGGCCTTTACCGGAGGACCGACTTTCGCAAACAGCCGCCGGCCGCAGAGCCTCGCCGAGCGCGCCGTCGCCGACGGCGCCGCAACTCCCGCCAACGCCATCCAAGCGCCAGTGGTTTACTGAAGACTCCGGAGGGTAGCCTCCTGATCGAAGAAGTTGCGCATGCGTTTGGTCAGATCGCGCACGTCTGCTGCCAGGTTACAGGCCAGGTTGTGCAACAAGCGCACCGCCAAGGTTGGATGGTCGCGCATGACTTCCTGGAGAGCGGCAGCCGTGAACTCGGCAAACACGCAGGCCGTGACGGTCTCCACCGAAGCGGAGCGGGGCTCCTGGTCCAGCAGCGCAATCTCGCCGAAGACGTCCCCGGGATTGAGGCGGCGCGTGGGCAGGCGCTGCCGGTGCTGGCTGCGGCAATAGACCTCGGCGGATCCCTTCAGGAGGATGTACATGGAGGCGCCGGGCGTGTTCTCCTCCACCTTGACCTTGAGGGGCGGATGGGTCTGAGCGGTGAAATAGCGGCTCAGGGTCAACAACTCCGAGTCCGAGAACCCGCGCAGTATCCCAACCTCCCTGAGTTGTTCCGGTTCGATGGCGAATGGCTCTTCAGTCATATAGTCTCTTTGCCCAAGTTGACGGGCGGCGTCAAGCCTGCAACTTCGCAGCCAGCGCCGCGACATGGATGATTCATGGTTTGGGCAACCGTGGCGGGTTGGCGGTGGTTGCGAGCGAGAAGGCTATCCGGGCCTGTTTGGCGGCGATGGCGGCGTAGAAGCCCCGCAGGGTGGCTGCGCGCGGTTTTGGGCACGCGCGCATCCACACAGGGCGAGCCTGGCGGCGGCCCGGCGCGAAAACCAACCGCCCCCCCTGCTCGGTCTGCAGCGGGGCGCGCCGTGCCAGGGGTCCCAAGTTATCACCATCTGGAATCGCGCGGTAATTGGTGCGGACAAGGCGGAGTACCTCACACCTCGCCAACGAACCAAGCGGGGAAATGGCGGCGTGAGGAACATCCAAATCCGCTGATTACAAGGAACTTAAAGCGGAATCTGCTGGGGAAGAGGAACTTGGAAAGAAGGGCAAGAAGTGGTGCCCCGGCTAGGACTCGAACCTAGGACCAATTGATTAAGAGTCAACTGCTCTACCAACTGAGCTACCGAGGCAACCGTCGTAACTAAAGACACTTGCGACCCTGCCGCAAATGCGGGCGATACCCTACACTTCCGTGAATGCCGCTGTCAATAGATCACTGACCTACCGGCAATCAGCGGCCCAAACTCGCTTTAGGACCTGTGGCAAACCGCCGCCCGCGCGCAAGCACGCGCACGTTGTACGGATGCAGGCGAGTGGGAGCAAGCTAATTCGAGACAGAATTCCCGCACCGCGCTGCACTAAACTCAACGGCACCGGGGCGGTTCATGAGGCGGGAGCCAAGAGCGGTCGCCAACTCTTGGAAGACAGGCCCTGGGCAAACACCGGTGATTCGGCGCCGTGACCTGGCACCCCCGGATTCCAAGCACTCTTCCCTGGTGCGAGAGAGGATTGGTCCTCTCGTCCGTGTCGCCCTTCACTGTGGCACAGGGAGTTCACCGTGCTGTCACAAGTCCGTAACACGCCTGGGCGACACTGGTCATGTGATCGAGATCGAGAAAGGCACGACTATGGAACTGGTCCTGAAAAACGACAGGAAGCAGGCGGTCGAACTGAGCTTCCCGGGCGACTTGTGCGCTTGGGTCGGCGAGCGCGAACTCCTTGAGGCGGTGCTCGGAACGGTGAGCAGCTTGAATCTGGCCGATGTGGAAGCCCGCACTGTGGTCGAGGGCGACACGCCGGTGCCGCTACGCATGATTCTGACGCTGAACGTTTTCAGCTATCTGACCGGGCGATACTCCTCCGAACAGATCGAGGAGGAGTCCAAGAGGGATGAAACTCTGCGCTACATCTGCTCGGGGCGCGCTCCCTCGTGGAATACCATCCGCCGGTTCCGGCGGCTGAACCGCCGCGCCTTGACGGTGGCCATGGCCATGGTGCTCGGCGAATTGTGGCTGCGTCGCAACGGTTCGGCAGGAGTCTCCCACTGGCTGGAAGGCAACGCTGCCGAACGCTGCGGCCGAAGCGATTCCTCTCCATGGCGCAGTGCCGTCAACGAGGCAGGTCGCCGGTTTGATCGCTCGGTGCTGGCCGACATGATGAACCTCGATATCTAAGCTGACCAACCGCAGTTCAGCACGGCCTGTCCGCCCCGGGGACTCCCCCCCTGGGAGCGGAGTTTGTTGTTCCCCTCCCTTACTCAACCGCCCACCAAGCGAGTGACGTGTTGTTCATAGCCGTTTGAAGTCATTCCGCCGGTGGATTTTGGCTTGCGTGGCCGGAGCCCCTGCCATTCAATTGGTTGGTCAAATCGATTCAGATCGCCGACATTGTGACGCTATGAGCATTCCCACCGTGACTTCGTTGAAAACCGTTGAGAGGAACCTCCAAGGTCTTGTCGAAGGCGCCCTTGCCGAGAGCGGCGGCCTTCTGCGCCTGGCCCCGTGTTGGGTGCCGCGTTCCTTCCTGCAACCGGGCAAGCGCCTCAAACTGCACCCGGACGACCTCTATGCGTTCGGCCTGAACCGCGGCGGCATTGACGAGCGTTGGTTCGCCTCCACCACCCCGGCAGCAAACGAGAACCGGACCCCGGACGAGGGCCTCAGCTACGTGGTCGCCGGCCAGCAGCGCTTCACTCTCGCGGCAGCCGTGGCGGCATGCGGGGCGGAGATCATCGGCAAGAAGATGTGGGCCAAGTACGGCAAGTGGCCGGTGTACTCGAAGTTCTTCGACAACATGGGGCCAATCCCGCACCACATGCACCACAATGCCAAGCAGGCGAAGTTGGTGGGGCAGGAAGGCAAGCCGGAGTCCTATTACTTCCCGCCGCAGCACAACAACGTGGGCAACAACTTCCCTTACACGTTCTTCGGGTTCGAGCCCGGCACCACCAAAGCGGACGTCCGCCGGTGCCTCGAAAACTGGAACAAGGGCGACAACGGCATTCTGGATCTCTCAAAGGCCTATCGCTTGAAACCCGGTTCGGGCTGGCTGGTGGGCCCGTGCATCCTTCACGCGCCGGGATCGCTCTGCACCTACGAGCCGCAGTGGGGTTCGGACGTGTTCGGCATGTACCAATCGCTGGTGGAAGGCCGCGAAGTGCCGTGGTCGCTGCTCGTGAAGGACGTCATCCCGTCGAAGCACCAGGATCTGGACTACTTGGTGGACCTGCTCGATTGGGACTCGAACGTCGATCCCAACTTCAAGGACAACCACTACCTCGAGCCGACGCCTGTGGCCGACACCCGCAAAGAAGGCTTCGTGGACCGCTGGATCGTCTATGGCAAGATCGACGGCAAGCAGAACTTCACCGCCAAGGAACTTACCGTGGATCCGGGCGTGAAGTGCACAATCAGGGACAACGGCGCTTACGGCCTGATCACCGTGCAGGGCCAGGGCAAGATGAACAAGCTCACCCTCGATTGCCCGAAACTCATCCGCTTCCACCAACTGACCGAGGACGAAGTATTTTGCACGGAAGGCGCGGCGAAGGCGGGCGTCACCTTCGAGAACACCTCAGCTACGGAACCGCTGGTGGTGCTTCGCTACTTCGGACCGGATGTGAATCCGGAAGCGCCCGAACTCGGCGCCTACCGTAAGAACAAGTTCTGATCCCCTTTTGACATGCCGCCGGGCCCGCCCTTGCTGGTCCGGCGGCCTTTTCATTTCATCGACCGAGGCACCCGGGCCAGGCTCAGGAGTGTCTGCCAATCTTCAAGGGCGACGCGACGGCATGTCCAGGTAGCGCGCGTAGATGCTCTCCAAGCGCTCGCACATGACCTGAAGGCTGTGGGTGCGGACGGCCTCCGCACGCGCCTGCCGACCCAGACGTTCCCGGAGGGCCGGGTCCAACAGCAGTTCGCGGATGCGTCGGGCCAAGGCGGCGGGGTCATTGGGAGGAACGAGCAATCCTGTCTCCCCGTCCCGAATCACTTCGGGGATGCCGCCGACGCGGCTGGCGACGATGGCCCGGCCCATGGCTTGGGCCTGGAGAACGATCTGCGGCACACCTTCGTGCGCGGTAGAGGGCAGCACCAGCACCGCCAGGGAGGCCAGGACCGCCGGGACGTCTTCGCGATGCCCAAGCAAGCTCAGGTGCGGCCCCAACTGGTGCTCGGCGATGCGTCGTTCCAAGGTACGCCGTCCGGGCCCTTCGCCAGCCACCACAAACCGCGCCGCCACCCCTTGATCCAGCAGTTGCCGGGCGGCGCCGAGAAGGATGTGATGTCCCTTCCAGTTCCGCAGAACGGAGACCATGCCGACCAACGGCACTTCCGGATCCAACCTCAACTCCGCATGCACCACCCCCGCAGTCTCCGGGTTGAATCGGGTCAAATCGATGCCGGTGGGCACACACGTCACGTGCGCGGGGTCGAGGCCCAACTCGGCAACCAACCGGTCGGAGATCTTCTGGCTGGTGGTCAGGACATGGTGCGGCAAGTGGTGGAAGGCCACGCGGCTGAGCCATCGGTTGGGGTAATCGACCTCTATATGCCGTGAACGGACCACCAGGGGCACTCCCGCCAACCGGGCAGCCGTGCCCCCCAACCAGCCGTCGCGGGAACTGTGAGGGTTTACCACCTGGATATGCCTCTCCCGAAAATGGCGGGCCAGACTCGCAATGGTGAAGGGATACCGCCATTTGCGGTCATCTAGCACCAAGACGGGGAACCCGTTTTCCCGGGCGCGGCGGAAGATGGTGCTGGCCTCGGGAGCAATCAGTTCGACCTCATGCCCGCGCGCACGCATCGCCTGCATCTCCGTAAAGACGCGGATCTCCTGTCCCCCCCAGCCGAGGGAGCACTCCGTGTGTGCGATCTTGAGGCCCGTCAGACTCACGGAGGACGAGTCTCGCGGAAGGCCCCTCGCCCCGGCAAGTCAAACCAGCGGCCGAGTCAGGGGCGGAGGCTGGCTCAGGGTGTGGGGTTCCGGCGCACCCAGAAGAAGGCGTCGGGCCGGGCCGGGGTGGCGACATACTCGGTGAGCGGGAACCGCCCGCTCAGGTTGATCACCACTTGGGCGGAAGCCCCGAGGTTGTCGGAAGAATAGACGGTGTAAGTGACGGACTCCAGCGCCGGCCAGCTCAAGCGCCAGGAACCGGACTGCCACAAGGCAAAGTCCAGCTTGAAAGGCGAGTTGACCACCAGGGGATCCGTGCCCATGGCCTGTTCCCGAGCGTTGTTGAAGCCGTCGCCGTCTGGATCATCCATCGGCCCGTAAACCAACGTTCCGAAATGCAGCCGTTCCCAGTCATCATCCAGCCCGTCGTGATCGGTGTCGGTGATGGGGACACCGTCAATGAGCAGTTGCACGTAAGTGACCGAGCCCGTGGCGGGCACGGCGGAGAAAGGCGAGGTCTGGACGGTGGTGCTGCGCTCGTCACTGACCTCGACCCGCCACTCGCCGACACTGCTTTCGTAGAAGTGCTGGGCACTCCAGTACGTCCAATCGCGTGGTCCGCGCGAGGTATCAGTGTTGATGGCTTGCAGGACCGACCGCGAGCCCATGGGCGAAACCAAGGTCACCCGGACATCCGAGCGGCTCGTGTGGGTGGTCTTGAGTCGCACTCCCACATGTTCACAGATCACGGGCGTGGCCATGGCGAGCCGATAGACGCAGGGGGTCAACTGGAGCGAAGCGGTGGTTTCCGGATGCGCGGACAGAAACTCCCGCAGGGCGAGTCCATCGCTTTGGCCGATGGCCACCGCCGGAATGGGCACGTAGGTGGTACCGCCCAAGGCTTGGATGACGGTGGTGCCGGTGTTGTTGTAGATGATCGCAAAAGCGGCCCCGGCGCGCGCCGCGCGGGCGATCTTGTCGGAGAAGTAGCTGACGCCGCGTTGAATGAGGGCGACCTTGCCGTGCAGATCGACAGTGAGTTCCTCGTTGGCCTGCCCCACGTCCACCAGCGGCAGGGTGGCGGTGGCGGCGTCGGCATGCGGTCCCAGCGACGGCAGGCAGTGGATCGAGCTCAATGCGGTGGGCACATCCGTGCCGGTACAGAGCACCCGCAAAGCGTCGTCCGGGATGGCCTGGGAAGTAGTCGAGGTGACCGAAAGCCGGGTGCTAGCCGGGCGGCTGGGCCAGGTTTTAGCCAGTTGTACAGCAAATCCAGCATCGGGGACACCGAAACCGAGATTGTGGCTGAAGCGAAAGCCCGCGCCATTGGTTCGGACATCGGGATCGGCCAAGTCATAGTGACGGGCGCTGTGAAGGAGGATTTGCTGGACGTCCCGGTAGCCAAGAGTCGGATTCGCGCCCAGGATCAACGCGGCGATGCCCGCAACCTGGGGAGCGCTGGCGGAGGTGCCGTTGAAGCCAGTGTAGTCTCCTTGGTCGCCAGTAGCCGTGTTGTAGCCGTCGCTGCCGGTGCGATCGGTCGTCCAAACGTCCGGCGCGGTGGGATCGGCGGCATCGGGAGTGCCGTCGCTGTTGGTATCCAGCACATCGCCGCTGGGCGCAGCCACCAATAGGCAAGCCCCGGGATCGCTGTACGAGCAAGCCCGCCCATCCGTGCGCATCGCCGCGACGGCGATAGCCCGTGGGTCCTGGGCGTAACCGTCGTCGTTGACGTTGGCCAATAAAGTGCGGTTGTTGCCCCCGGCCCTGACGATGATCACGCCCCTGCCGTCGCGCCCGAGTTTGACCGCGTTGCCTATCCCGGTATCGGACAGGACATCCAACGCGGTCTGCACGGTGGTGGCGCTGCCCCAACTGTGGTTCTGCACCGCCACCCGGTTGGAGGCATACTGAAACATGTCCATCAACTGCTCGTCGCTCGCCACCACCTCACTCCCTGTCGAGGAAGAGCCAAATACCACCCAGCTGGCCAGCTGCACCTCCGGAGCCACTCCGCTGACACCCCGGGAGTTGTTCCTCTCGGCGGCAATCAACCCGGCCACTGCTGTGGCGTGGTTTGCGGAGGAGTAAGGCGGCGCTCCGTTGCTGGTATCCTGGTAGAAGTTGTAATGGGGTGAGCCCAGCGCCCGGGTAACCAACTCGGGATGGTCCAATTGGAAGCCGCAATCCGCCACCGCCACCAACACGCCCGAGCCCCGCGTATCCGGCCAGGCGGCCCGAACGTTCAGGTCCGGCCCGGCTTGGTTGCCGTCAACTCCACGACGGTCCAAGTGCCATTGGCTGGAAAAGAGCGGATCGTTGGGTGCCGGACTGTAGGCGTCCTGAAGGCGGGCCAGGCGGCGCATGACTGGATAGCTGGCCACCACCCCCGTCTGAACGGACAAGCCTTGCGCTGCCTCGATGGCGGCCTCGGGACTCGGGGTCTGCAAGATGAACAGGTTCGAACTGAGGGTCCGCGACAAGACCAACGATTGGTCGGACACTACGGACGCCAACTCAACTCCAGCCTCCAGTTGCAGCACCAGGCGGTCTCCGATCTCAACGGTGTTCGTCGTACCTTCGGGCTGCGCCAGCCGCCACCGGCCTTTCGCAGCCGAGGCTAGCCGCAAAGCGTTCGTCGATCCGGCCGAGGCCGCCGGCAGAAGGAGGTAGGTCTGGGCGTGGGGTTCGCGGAACTCCAAGGTCGCAACCTCATTCGTCCCGGCTTGGAGACCCAGCGCGGCGGCAACCAAGACCAGGGGCGCCAGCGGGCGCCGATTGTTATTGCAGGTCAATTTCACGGATTAATGGGATGGAAAGGCGATCCCCAACGGCAGCCCGAGCCAACCGGCGCTGAGCAAGCGGCCTCAGCGGGTAATGCGACCGCCCGATTCGTTTCCGTCACCGCGGCCATCATGGCCGAGGTGAATGAGCCCGACGCCTCGGAAACGCCTTCGTGAGGAACGCTGACCAAGGAACGCCTCAATTCAACCTCGAGGTTGGGCGGGACCGTGACCGGCGCCAGGCCAAGCCACAACAGCACGGCGGCCACCGTAGAGCCGCCGCACACCAAAGGCGGAAGAAACCGCACTGCAAGCTCGCCGAGCCGAATCCGAAGGGGCATCGGAACCGGGGCGTTTACAGCCACTGCATGGGCCGAGGCAAACGCAGTCCTGCCCTCGTGCTCGCATTGCTGGGGACCGACGGGGTCTGCGTCGGATCGTGGTCGCTGGCGCTCGTCTTGGCAAGGTGGTTGAACCCTGCGCCGGGGAAAGCCGATGGGTACTGCCCAGTTCATGGCGGAGGAAGCGTGCGCCCGACGATGGCTGGCTTGCCATTCCAAGCCAGGCGCACGCGGTGGTGTTGTGGCTGTAACTATCGATTCGCCTGACCCGGCGTGGGGTTCATCACCCCGAACACCGAGGCGTCGGAGGCCAGCCGTCCGTAGGAGATGTCGGTTTGCTGATCACCGAAGGTGACGTTGTCGAGGACCAAGTTCTGGTTGGCGTCGGTGTCGACCAGGAAGAGCTGCTCTCCGGACGCTGCAAGCTTGAAACTGGCATGCAGTCCTTCGGTAGCCACACCGTCCTCATCCGCCCACACGAGCAGGTACCCGTTGGCAGGAATGACGGTGCCGGCCGGGAAGACCCATTTGCGCGGATTACCCGGCTCGTCGCTCAGGTAGCGGCCGGTCATGTCCACCTCCTGATCAGTGACGTTTCGCAACTCGATCCAATCGTCATACTCGCCCTGCGAATCCGCCACCGTGCTGCCGTTGTCGGCCATGATCTCATTGATGACAACCGGAGTCTGGCTGGCAGCCGTGAGCGCCACATGGTAGTGATGCGTCTCCTGTTCGGCCCGGGCCGGAGAAAAGGCCGCCGCGTTGACGCTGTTGCCGGCTCGGGCTTCGACATAGTAGCGGACCTTGGTGTCGGACGCATAGCTGCTATTTACCGCCGCCCCGTAAACGCCGTCGCCCGCCGCGCCGTCGCCGTGACCACCGTCGTCGAACATCTGGACGCGGGTGAACTTCCCGTAAGCTTTGCCGCGGTGGTAGAGCCAGACAGAGCTGATACCCTCGCTGGCATAGGGCACGACCTTGGCCGTGATCCAGGGGCTCTCGCCAACCGACGGGTCGGTGGCCGGCCCAGTGACAGTCTCGATCGTCGGCGGCACGGGCTTCAACTCGGCGTGGTTGGTCAGGAACTTGTACCGGTTCGTGACGAAACTGCGCAGATTGGCCAAATCGGTGTTGTACGTCGCGATGGTGTATCCCTTCTTGGTATCCGCCGTAACGGCGTCGAGCGTCAGTGCGGAGAACTCATTGATCCGTGGCACCAACACCGTGGGATTAAACCACTCCTGCAGAATGGTCCGCATGTGGGCCAGGTAGCGTTGGCGCAGCTCGGGCACGGAAAGGAACTGCTTGATGATCGGCCGTGTGGAATCGGTGGCGCCCTGCACGGGGCTCAATGAGGAGTCCGCAGGCATGGATGATTCGTTGCCATCGTGCTCCACCGGATGCATGCGCCCGCTCTCCGGCTCATAGTAGAAACAGTAGTCCGCGCCCTTGTAGTAATAGCTGTCTTCGTCCGTGAAAATGATTTCCAACGCAATGAACCACAGCCAGCGATCCACGGCAAAGGTGTCCTCAATCTGGTCGCGGAAGACTGCGGCCGGCGTGTTATTCAGGGCGTAGGTGGCTGCCTGGAGACGCTCCCAGGCATTAGTGGAGTTGTCGGACTTCAGCTCATACACGGACTTGTAGCTGGTCAGACTCGTCCCCAAGTAGGAAAGCGCCGCGCTGCTGCCTCCCATGCCCCCGCCGCCCGGCCCTCCCGGGCCGCCGCCGCCACC
>CAYYMW010000227.1:0-11464 GCA_964472515.1 uncultured Verrucomicrobiota bacterium
TTCGGCCTGCCTGCGTTCGCTTACGTCACGCGACACGACGAGCACCTTGTCCACCCGTCCCTGAGCGTCCCGGATCACGCTGCCCTGCGATTCGATGTAGCGCACGCGACCGGACAAATCCACCAAGCGGTATTCCAACCGTTCCCCGATTCCCGTCTGCACCGTCCGGCGGAAGGAACTTTGCACCCTCTCCCGATCCTCGGGGTGAATTTGCTCGAAGGAAGACGACCCGCGCAACTGCCCGGGGTCACCGAGGAGAGTCCGGTAGGAGGGACTGTTGTAGAGACGGCGTCCCTCCACATCCAGCACGGCCACCAAATCGGTGAGGTTTTCCGCAATCAACCGGAACCGCTCCTCGCTCTGGCGGATGGCCTCCTCGGCTTCCCGGCGCTGGGTGAGGTCGGTGACCACGCCATCCCAGAGCACCTCCCCGCGGCCCGTCCGCCGGGGGCGGGAACTGAGCCGCATCCAACGCCATTGCCCGTCCGCGCGACGCATGCGCAGTTCCATTGCGAAATCGGTGTGGGTTGCCAAACACGCCGCCTCGGCCGCCCGGAAGCGGGGAAGCGTCTCGGGATCGATCTGCCGAAGGAGCACGGCGGCATCGCGCACGACGGCTTGCGGCGGGACGCCGTGGAGCCGCTCGACGCCAGCGCTCAGATGAAGGAACTGCGGCGTGCCGTCCGGCTTCAACGTGTATTGGTAAACATAGCTGTCGGGCAGGTTGTCGCCGAGCAAGCGCAGGCGTTCTTCGCTGTCGCGCAAGGCGGCTTCGATCCGCCGCCTCTCTTCCAGCAAACCGGCCAGGAACAGCGCGCAGGTGATGGTGACGGCGAGGAACGTATTCAGCAAGAGGAGCGACTCATTGACCGTTGCGCTCACAAACGGGCTGGCGCCCAGGCTGGTGCCCACCACCGCGAAGAGCGTGATGACGGCGGCGCTGGTGGCGGCACCCCGCATGCCGAAGCGAAACGCCGCCCAGAGCACGAGCGGAAGCAGCGCATAATGAAAGGGGGTGTCGCGAAAGAAGACGAAGAGGCACACCATGACGGTCACCGCCAGCAGCCCGGCGATCTCTGGAACCGACCCGGCGCGCTGACCCACAGGCTGGCGCCGTCCCCACGCCAGCACCAGTGGCGCGCCCACGAGTGCGCCGGAGGCGTCGCCCACCCACCACGTCACCCACGCCTGACCGCATTGCGCCCAAGGCAGCTTCCCGCTGAGCGCCAGCCCGGTCACTCCGACGGTCGGACTCAGCAGGCAGCTGCCGAGCGCGCCGACCAGCGCCAGCACCAGCACATTCCGGCCGCTGTGCAGTGGGTGTTCATCCCGGCAGAAGCGCCGGACCCAGCGGCTTCCCAGCCCGGCGCCAGCGAGGGCGCCAAGGGCGATGAGCGCGGCAACCAACAGATCCAGCGGGCGCGGGAGGCCGGAGGAAACGGTGCCGTCCACGAACGAGAGCGTGTTGGCGGCGAAAGAGCCCAGCCACACGCCCACCAGGGCCACGCGCCCCAGCACCATCACCGCCCCAAGGGCCAGACCCGCCGCCGGAAAAACGGGAGAGATGTTGCCCGGGGGAATCGTCAGGAGAAAACTGATCTTGGCGGTGACTGCATAGGCGACCGCCACCGCCAGCACCGGACCCAGCGATGACCAGGAATGGGATGGCTTGCCAGGACGGTTCATAACCTCCAGCCATTATCTACCGGAAGGTCCACGTGCACACAGGTGAACTTACCCAGTTCGCTTTCCACGGTCAACCCGCCGTTGTGCTCCTTGACGATGCCGTGACTGATGGCCAACCCCAGGCCGGTGCCCTGGTCGCGCGGTTTGGTGGTGAAGAACGGATCGAACATGCGCGCCCGCACCTCCGGGGCGATTCCGGTGCCGTGATCTTCGACCGTCAGGCGAATCCAACGGCGGCCATCCTTCTCGAACCGCCGCACTTCCAGTTTCATTGTCTTGTCGGGTGCGTGGTTCGGATATCGTTCATTCAACGCGTCGCGAGCGTTGGTCATCAGGTTCATCAGTACCTGCTGAATCTGCTGGCTGCGGCATTTGAGCAAGGGCAAATCCTCGGGAATGCTCACCGTGAGCGTGATCTGGTCGCGCCGGATGACCGTCCGGATGAGCGAGAGCGTGCCTTCGACAATGTCGGCCACGCGCGCCGGGCTGTGGCTCTGCTTCTCATTCCGGGCGAAGGTCAACAGGTTGCGCACGATGGTCGCCACCCGCTGCGTCTCGTGCATGATCTCGCCCGTGAAGTCCGCCAGCGGACTCCCGGGGGGCAGCCGATCCTGGATGAGTTGGGCGTAATTCACGATCCCAGTGATCGGATTGTTGATTTCGTGAGCCACGCCGCTGGCCAGCGTGCCAATGGACTCAAGCTTCTGCTGCTGGCGCAACTGCGCTTCCATCTGCTGCCGCTCGCACTCCACCCGCTTGCGTTCGGAGATGTCGCGTACCAAACCGCAGTTGAAGGCCCGGCCTGCGCACTCCAGGTAGTTGGCGCGGATTTCCACGGGAAACACGCGACCGTCCTTGGCGCGGTGGTTCCCCTCCAGGAACAGCCAGCCGGCCTGCTTGAGTTCCTGCCAGTGCGCCGGCCAGGCCTCCGGCGGAAAGTTGGCGGTCACCTCCGACATGGTCAATCCCAGCAGTTCCTCCCGCGCATAGCCCAGCGCCCGGCAAGCGGCCGTATTTACGTATTCGATGCGCCCCGCCTCGCTCACCCAGAAGACCTCATCGCTGATATGCTCCATGGCAAACTCCGTGAAGCGCAGCTTCGCTTCCGCTTCCCGCTGCTGGGCCTCCTTGTCCAGCTTGTCTAGGGCGAAGGAAATGTCCGCAGCGACCTCTTCCAACAGGCGGACCTCCTCACCGCTGCAGAACCCGGAGTCAATGGAGCAGATGCTCAGGGCGCCCAGGACCTCGCCCCTCACCCTGAGCGGAAATGCAGCGCAGGACTGCACCCCAAAGCGGGTCAGGGCCTCATGGCAGCACGCCGCGCGCGGATCCGTTGTCGCGTCCGGGCAGAGACACGCCTTGCCCGTGTGGATTGCCTCCATCACGACGCCACAACCGGTTCGCCAACCCGGCATGACCAGCGTCCGGTCAACCTTCGAGACATGACGCGCGACTTCGGTCGGCGGCTGGCCCGCCGCGTTGGGCCAGCAAATCCACGCAGCCCGGAACCGGCCGAACTCGACCATCACGCGACAGATGTTTGCGAACAGTTCGTCACGAGCCTGGCAACGGACGATGGTCTGGTTGACCTGGCTGAGCGTGACGTAAAGGCGGTTGAGCCGCTCGATCTCGGCCTCGTGCAGCTTGCGCTGGGTGATATCGCGGACGATGCCGAACTTGTAGCGCCAGCCTCCAATCTCCACCAAGCGGCTGCTGACTTCCACCGGAAAGGTGGACCCGTCTTTCCGGCGATGCCACGTTTCAAACGTTGCGTTGTCCGCGTCGTCAAGCCCGGCTGCCCGTGGCTCCCGGTCATCCCGGTCCTCGCGCGCGCGGAGTTGGGACAGCGACAATCGCTGCAGTTCCGCCAGGGAATAGCCGTAGAGCGCCTGCGCGCGGTCGTTGGCTTCCAGCACCCGGTTCTGGGCGTCGGCGACCAGAATCGCGTCGCTGGCATGCTTCATCAAGTGCTGGAACCGTTCCGCCTGGACACGGCCTTCGCGCTGGGCGACGAGTTGGACCTGGAGGAACTGCTGGTTGCGGTTGCGCCAAAGGACGGTCACGCCCAGCCAGGCGGCCAGAAGCAGGGCCAGGGCGACCGCGCCCACGATGCGCGCCTGACGCCGCAAGGGCGCGAATAATTCCGCCTGATCCACCTTGGCTACCATCACCCACGGCGTGTCCGGCACCGGGCGGGTCACCGCAACGACCGGCACGCCGCGATAATCCACCCCCTCCCTGACCCCCTGGTCGCCGCGTACGCCCTTGGCGGCCGGCAATGCCGCCTCGTTTACCGACCGTCGCAGTTTCAGGACCGTGTCCTTGCGGTGACGCAGTTCGTTCAGGAACAGCACCGAATCGCCGTCCCGGCGCACCAGCAGCGTTTCCCCGGAGGCGCTGGCCATGGGCCAGGTCTGGATGAGGGGGAACAGGAATGACTGCGGGTCGAGGCGCAGCACGACCGACCCCACGACCGAGGCCTTGCTCGGAGCCGGGCCGCCGCGTTGCACCAGCGGCACGACCAGATCGAGATGAGCCACGTCGTGCTCGTCCGCGCGATGCAGGTCCGACAGACTGATCGAGGCCTGGTGCATCGCCTCACGAACCATCGGACATACCGGCGGGGCGGGGGCTTCCGCTTGGGACGGCACGGAGAGCCGCGGCGACAGTTGGGCATCCAAGAGCGCGGCGCGGTCGTAATGATACGAGGCGCGGAGCGCCGTCAGCCAGTCGAGGAGTTCCTGGCGGGCCGCCCCCCGCCCGGGATTTGCGAACCATTCCTGCACCCGGCTGGAGATCATGGGCGCCTCGAAGATCACGCGCGCATCGCCGAGCCGCTCGTTCCGCCAGGCGACCAACTGCTGAATCTTCAACGCGGCGATCGCGCGCAGCTCCTCATGCGTATCTTCCCGAGCCTGCGCCTGTGCACGGTTCAGGTAGCGAAACCCCACGAGGCCGATGCCGGCCGTCAGGCCGAGGAACAAGGCGAGCAGGGACCACTCCAGTCTGGGGCCTGCCGCCTGGGTGCGCAGGAACATGCCCAACGGCCAGGGGTCCGGGCCAGAGCCCAGCAGCAAGGCGCCGCCGAGGAACACGAACGCCAGCGCCGTCACCAGCGCCATGGGAATCGTGGCCCCGCCATACAACAGCGGTGCGTCGACCGCGTAAGACGCCGCGATGATGGAGGCCACCGTCAGCACCGCCAGCGCCAGGCAGCCGCCGAGCGACCGCAGCAGTTGCCAGCGGGGCGCCATCGGCTGTGCGCACAATCCCGCCAGTGCCGCCAGCACAAAGCCGGCAGCCGTCAGCGGCGACATGCGCCCGACGGGAATGGCTCCCAGCATTTCCGGCGTGGGGGCGAGCCAGTCTTCCAACGGAAGCGCCAGCCCAAATCCGCGTTGCAGCAACAACAACGCCCCCCCGGCCAGTGTGGCGAGCGTGCAAAGCAACGCCACCACCCGGGCGGCGCGGCGGCTCTCGAAGCGGGCGCGCAGCAGGGTGGCAAGGCAGAGCAGGAACATCAGCAGCGACGTGCTCGGCGCCATGGGCACGCGGTCTGCCCCGAAGCTTAGCCAATGCCATCGGCCCGCCGCCCAAGCGATCGACCCGGCCAGCGCCAGCAAACCACCGGCGGTGGCAGACAGCGCCGCCGCGCCCGCCAAAGAGCGGCGCAGGGAGGAATCCAGGGTGGTGAGGGCCGTCATGGCAGTTCGGGATCGCTGTGGCAAGTCGTGTCTTCCAGCCAGGCGGATGCTGCTGACCGGGACCGGGACAGAACGGTCGTCGTCTTGCACGGCGTTGGGGGAGGGACCGGTGCCGGCCTGCTGGCAGGCGGGCCGTCGGAGGTCTGGGCGGTCGGGGAGGCCATGGGGTGAGGCGAGGGTCGAGTGCCAGCCAAAGTGCAGGTGTCGGGGACTGTGGCAAGGGGGGAATCGGGAAACAGTGTGCGCAGGAGACGGGGAAGCTCCGCGTGCAGAGCGTGTTTGCTGAGAAACCCATGCGCGCCAGCTTTCAGGCACATGGCGCGCAGATGGGTGGTATCGTGGATGGTAAGAACGACGATTCGCACCTGCGGCGCTTGCACCCGCGCGTGACGAATCACCGTCAGGCCGTCTATCCCAGGCATCTGGAGTTCCAGCAAGGCCAAGTGCGGGTCCAGTTGCAGAATCCTGCCCAGCGCCTCAGGGCCGCTTTGGGCCACGCCCACCACGTGCAGTTCCACGAAGGAATCCAAGTACAGGTGGACAATCTGGAGGAAGACTGCGGAACCATCCGCCAAGACGATCCGGATGCGCCGATCGCTTGCTGTTGGGCCCGGAAGCATGCCACCGCAGCTTAGGCCGCCCCGATTGGATGGACAATCGGGCATTCCCCTTGGTTGGGCGGGGGAAGAGTCCCTAACCCCATCGGTCGAGGCTTCGGCTTGCAGCGCCGCCACCCCGGCATTGCGGAGTGTCCGCCGTCAACGCACCCGCCTACGGCTCAATGATTTGGTTGCGGACGGCGTAGCGAACGACGTCCGCGACCGAATGCAGGTCGAGTTTGCCCATGAAGCTGGTGCGGTGCGCTTCCACAGTCTTGTCGCTCAACCCCAGGCGGGCGGCGATTTCCTTCGAGGTCCGGCCCTCGGCGACTAATTGCAGCACTTCCCGCTCGCGCATGCTCAGGCAATGCCATCCTCCTTCTTGCACCGGCCCCGCTCGCTTGCTCTCCAAGTACCCTCGAAGGACGAGCGCCGAGACCTTGGGGGTGAAGAAGGGCCGATGTTCCGCCAGGGCCTGGAGCGCGGCAACCAGCTGCGTTCGCGCATCGCTCTTGAGGATGAAGCCCCGCGCTCCGGCGAGCAGGGCGCGCTGGGCGAGCTTTTCCGAGTCGTGCATCGTCAACATGAGCACTTCCGTGTCCGGCAAGGCGGAGCGAATCTGGCGCGCCGCGTCCAGCCCGTTCAACTCAGGCATGCTAAAGTCCAGCACCACGATGTGCGGACGCAACCGTTGGGCCACCGCCACGGCCTCAAGGCCTGTTCGAGCCTCGCCGGCCACGCGCCACGCCGGCCGCGACTCGATCAGGCTCCGCAAGCCGTCACGGACGATGGCGTGGTCGTCGGCGATGACGATGTTGATCGTGCTCATCGGGGTGTTCGGGCAAGCGGGAGGATGGCTCGGACGGTGGTCCCGTCTGGCGTTGAATCGACCTCCAACACCCCGCCCAGCTGGCACAAGCGTTCCTGCATGCCGGCCATCCCGACGCCGAACGCGGAGGCACGTTCCCGGAGAAGCCGCAGCCGCTCCTCCGGGATTCCGCGCCCGCGATCATGGACCTCCAACACCACGCGCTCCGGAAACCGCGTCAACTGCACGCAGGCGGTCTCGCTGCCGGAGTGTCGGTGAATATTGCCCAGGCTTTCCTGCACCACTCGAAAGAGGGCCATTTCCTGCTCTGCCGGGAGCCGGCCCAAGTCGGGCGGCAGCTCGGTTTGCACTTGGATGCCGCTGCGCTGGCTGAAGCCGGCGATGTAGGTGTCCAGCGCGACTTCCAGCCCCATCTCGTCCAACAGGGGCGGATGCAGAAGGTGTGAGGTGGTGCGAAGTTCCCGGGCGCATTCTTGCGCCAGCGCCTGGGCCTCGTCCAGCCAACGGCGCAGGTTCCCGCCGGCCCCTCCCATCACGTCCTCGATCCGCCCCAGGGACATGATCAGTCCGGCGATCTTCTGGGCGGTGGAATCGTGCAGTTCGCGGGCCAGTCGGCGGCGTTCGGCCTCCTCGGCGTCCGTGAGCCGCCGGGCCAATCGGCGCAGATCCTCTTCAGACTGTTTGCGCTCGGTGATGTCGCGTGCGGCGGCAAAGACACCAATGACTTCGCCAGCTTCATTTCGGTAAACCGCGGCGTTATACAGGACGGGGGTGGTCCGCCCCTCGCGATGCCGAATCTCCAGCGCGTAGTCGCGCACGGACCCTTCGCGGAACACCTGCTGATAACCCGCCTGCGCCCGCCCCGGCTCGGTAAAGTAATCAGAGAAATCCGTGCCTACCAGTTCGGTGCGCGCGCAGCCGGTCGCCTGCTCGGTGGCGGCGTTTACGTCGGTGATCTTGCCATCGGTGCCGATCGTCACCAACGGATCCAAGCTTGCCTCGATCAGGCTGCGATTATAGAGATTGGCCAGCCGCAGAGCTTCCTCCGCCTGCCTGCGCCCGCTGATGTCAATGTCCATTTCCAGGATCATCAGGGTCCCATCCGTGTCGGTGAACGGCAGGTTGTAAACCTCGATCCGGTCGCCATTTGGCACGGCGACCTCCCAGTGGTGAGGCCGGCCGGTCTTCAGCACCTCATACGCTTCACAGAAGTCACAGGGCGCCGCCCTCCCGAAGCAGTATTCGTAGCAACGACGACCGCGAGTGTCGCCGAAGCGGTCGCGGAAGCTGCGATTGGCGAAGACCACGTGAAAATCCGGCGTCAACAAGCACACCATGACCGGCAGGGTCTCCAGCACGTCATAAAACCGCTGTCGCTCGGCCTGCAGCATCCGCTGGGCCTGCTTGCGTTCGGAGATGTCCCGGACGACGCTCACCAACTGAATGCGCCTGCCCGAATCGTCCCGGATTTCCGTTACCGTATGCTCCGAGGCAAAGACGCGGCCGTCCTTGCTTCTGACGGAGGATTCGCACCGGAACACGCCGGCGGCGGCCAGACTGGAAGAGAGGTTCCGCCCGAACTCCTCGTAGGCGGCCCGGCTGATGTGAAGCAGTTCCGTGCTCCGGCCCAGCATCTCCTCCTTCCGATAGCCGAACATGCGCGTGGCTGCGTCATTGCAGTTGATGACCCGCCGGTCGGCGGCTTCGACGACAAACACGGCTTCGTCGAGACTCGCGAACGTCCGTTCGAGGAGACGGCTGGCGGCCCGCTCGGCTTCCTCCGCCCGCTTGCGAGCGGTGATGTCGGCCAGAATGCCGATCGTCCCGATCAGGGCGCCTTGGGCGTCGTGGAGCGGCGCGAACGAGGCGCTTACCTCCACCATCGCGCCGTCCTTCCGCCGCCGCCGGGTCTCGGTTGCCGGCACCGCCTCACCCCGCATGACTCGTTCTCGCAGGGTTGCGAACTCGTCTCCCATGTCGGGCAGCACTGTGGGCAGCGGGCGGCCCGCCACTTCCGCCCGCGTCCAGCCAAAGACCCGCTCGGCGGCCGGATTCCAAAGCGCGACCTGGCCGGCCGGGTCCAGAACAATCACCGCCAGAGGTGAGGCCTCAATCAGCGCGTTCAGTCTCTGATGACTCTCCTGCAAGGCCTCTTCCACTTGTTTGCGTTCGGTGATGTCGCGTCCGACCGACTGGATTTCCTGCAGTTGGCCCTGGGTATCGAAGAAACCCCGATTCACAAACTGCATCCACCGCACCTCGCCTGCGCCCGAGAAGACTCGGTTTTCAATGACAACCAGGGGGCGGACAGGAGACAGGGTGCGCAATGCCGCCTCGATGCGCGGCACATCTTCGGCATGCGCAACCGGTTGCCACTTCCGGTTTAGGAGCTCGCTGGCCGGTTTGCCGAAGCAACGACAGTAAGCGTGGTTGACGAAGAGAAACGTTCCATCCGCACGAAACCTGCAGATGACCTCCGTTTGATCCTCCACCACCGTCCGGTAACGTTCTTCGCTGGCGCGAAGGGCGAGCGAGGTTTGCTTTTGGCAAGTGACGTTCCGGTGCGCGAGCACCAATCGGACGGCGCCAACTCCCCCCACGCGCACCGCTCGCAATTCAAACCACCGTTGTGTTTCCGGCGAATGGCATGGATACTCCAGTGCGAACTCGGGCAATTCACCACGCGCCGCGGCCTGCAAACCGTGCAACGCCTGCTGCGCCATGGGGGCGTCCACTCCCGTCGCCGCTCTGCAGACCGCAAAGTAATCCGCGCCCTCGGCCACATTTCCGCTCAGCGGTGGATTCGCGGCGGCAAAATCGCGCCACGCCTGGTTCACCGCCAGGATGGTGCCCGAGGCATCCAGCACGCAAATGTGATCGGCGAGTCCGTCCAGCAACGCCAAGTCCAACAGCGAAGGCGTGGGCGGGCCATCGCACCCGTCGTCAGTTGCTGACGTTACGCCCGGAGGAGCCATTGTCGCATTGGCAGATGGCATGCATGCTCGTCTGCCCGCACCAGGAAAGGCAGCGTTCGCGCATCTATGCACCCGCGATTCACAGCGATGACAATAGCGCGGAGCGCGCACGGTGTCGAGGCAGTGTCGGGCTGCGTGCGGCTCCCTAAAATGCGGGCGGGTGGCTAAGTTGGCAGAACCACGGATATGAAAATGAAGCAAAGCAAAGCCCCCGCAGCACAGCGCGGAGCTCAACGCCAAGGCGGCCTTGGCTGCGGTGCGCGAGGACCGGATGCAGGCCCAACCGGCCGCCCAGTGTGGGTGCATTCGCTCCCTATCCCGCCCACTGGAGGCGGGGGCAACACGTGCCTGCGTGCTGGCAAAAAACCGTAGCCGGCCGGGCGCTTGAATCCACTGCCCGTCCTGATGCTGGCGCCCAATGCTTTCCGTCGCGTGCGCTGAGAGGGCTAGGGCCGCCCTGCTTGTCACCCCTTGGTCTTGCTGGAAACCAGCGCCATCGTGAAAGCTGGTCTTTCGGCCAACTCTGAGCGCGCATGATCGCTTGGGAACGTCCGGGCCGCCTTCCCGCCACGCGCGTTGCCGTGGGTGGCAGGGTGAGCGCTTTGGCACCCTTCGTTTGCTTCCCATCCTGACTCTCGACCAGCCCTTCGGATTACTGCTGCAAACCAGTCCAGCGGGGCTCTTCAGCCCTTGACCAACTTCTCCGGCGGCACTCGCCGTACCCCGGTTGCCTTCGGCAGCTCCTCCGCTTGTCGGGTCATTCGCGCCCTTCGTGAGCGCCCGTGGAACAGGTCGTGTCAGCCACGCGCACGAGCGAAGCAATCGAGGATGCGTGGCTGCTATGGACCGATGAGTGGTCGAGGTTTGGCTGGGCCGGTGAGGAGTTGGCAAGCTGTTCTGCGTTGGACAAGCGAATAGCATGGGGGGGGCGTAGCGGAGCAAAGGTGTCGTTTGACAAGGGTGACGAGGCGGGCTTGCCACAGCCGTGAAGCTGTCGCCGAAAGGTGACCGTGGCGGAGCGTCCGGAGGACCGATCGGGGGAGGGCGGCGGAGCTGTTCGGTTAGCCGAAGATCGGCCGAGGGGTGGAGGCTGGAAGCGTGGGGCAAGATGGCTCAGAAGAAGGGGGCGTGGCGGTTGTCGCAACGCGAAAGACAATTGGATGAATCCAGTTTGGTGTAACTGGAAACCAGGGGCTGAAGCAGACGGAGGGGGGGTGAAGAAGTGAAAGCCTGCCGAAGGCGGGGCTGGGAGGTGCCGAAGTTGCTCGCTCCGCCCGCGGGTAGCACAATAGCCTGAGGTTGCTTCCATTTGACGGACACCGAATCGGGGTGCGAATGCAGCGTGAACATAGTCTATGAAAGCAGCATCCAAGCCAGAACGCCGCAAGTACGATGAGACCTTCAAGCAGGAGGCCGTCCAGCATTGGCTGGGCAGCGGCCACGCCCGCGTACAGCGAGAAGGCCGGGCTGGTGTATGTGAGCAGCCGTTGGCCGGACCGGGTGTTGTTCGCGATCAAGCCGGACGACACGGGCAACGTGACCCAGACGCACATCGTGTGGCGGGACAAACTGGGCGCGCCGTACATTCCTTCGCTGCTGGTGGCGGGGGACTACCCGCTGAGCATCAACGCGGGTGGCACGGCCTTCTGTTACGAAGCCGCCACGGGCAAG
>CAYYMW010000228.1:0-11448 GCA_964472515.1 uncultured Verrucomicrobiota bacterium
CGCCTTCGGCCGCAAATACCGCAACAAATCGAGGGCTTAACTAACTGCCATTCAGGACTGACCCCTCTATGCGAATTACATCCTGCAATCCGCCACGAACCTGGGCCAAGGCACGCTCTGGGTGCCGGTGAGCACGAACACCCAGACGAACTCGTGCCAGTTCCTGCAGGTCACGAATGGTCAGGCGCCGGCGCAATTCCTGCGCGCGGTCCGGCCGTGATTCAATGAAAATGGACCGCGGCCGTAGGCGAAATAACTCAAAGAACAGAAATCATGAAAAACCGAAGCAGTCTGCTGCTGATTCTCATCACCTCATTGGCCTTGAGCCTGGCACCTGCCGCGCGAGCCGCAGATATCCAGATCTCAAAGGTCCCTCGCATTGAAGCTCCGCCAGCGGGCAAGGCGCTCATCAATTTTCACCAGATCTACCGCTCGTGGTTCAGGGTCCCGATTTTCGACGAGAACTTCAAGCTGGTCATCGACCTGCCCGGCAACAGTGGTCACCAACTGGTGTGTGCCCCTGGCCCGAAGACCTTTTACACCCAGGTGCCGGGTGGCGGTGGCGCGATCCAGGTGATTGCTGTCGAAGCGGCAGCCGACAAGACCTACGACGTTGTTTTTTTCAAAGCCAGGGCCAAAGGCGTGGTGCCACTCACCCAGTTGCCGGACCTGGCGGGTCGATTGGCCAAGATCGACAAGAGCAAGAAGACGCCGGACGAAAAGCAGGCCGCCCGGGAGGCGGCGATCAAGGAACGCCTGCAAGCCATCTATAGATGCGAGGGTCAGAGGATTTACGCTCTGGAGCCCAGCGAAGCAGTCACCCAGTACGAAGCTTCCAAGCGCGCCCACCACGAGGGAGTAAAACGCGATTTCCTTGGAGGTCCGAAGTCCGACCGGGTACTGCGGATCGGCAAGGAAGCTGGTCGCTAAGAGTTGGCGACTTTCTTACGAGCGTGATTGGTACGGACATGTTTGCCACTATAGCTTTGACCGATTTGGCGTCATAGCCCAGAGGGGCTATTGGCCGAACTGGCGTCATAGCCAATGGGCTCACCGTCGTTCAGGAGGCAACAAGGGTTTGCGCACCTTCCTGGTCACCGCCCAGGGGGGCGTGGCCGCCCGAGAAAGCTGATCGTCCAGAATGGCAGGTGCCAAGACAACGCTGGAAACATCGATCAAAACAGAGCACGGAGAACATATAAGGGTAACCAGCCCCAAATTGGACCCTCCCTCTCCCATCCCATGGGAGAGGGTGCCCGCAGGGCGGGTGAGGGCCACAGACACGCCCAAAGCGAGGCGGAAGATCCGATCATAGCGCCCGCCCCAGGCGCGCCGCCGGGCGCCAGCGGAGGAACTCTGCCGCGTACTCGGCCTCAGTCCAGTTGGGAGCCCGTAACGAGATCACCGGCCGCCCCAAGGCCTCGCGGCGTTGCTTGACCGCCAAGGCGCCGCAATGCAGCCGAACCGCCAGCTTGGCGTCGGGCATGGTTCCCAACAGGGCATCCGCCTCGGGAGTCCAAGTGCGGACGGGACGTTGGCTGGGGATTTGGAACGCTTTGCGGGCCTGCTGAACCGCTCCCTTGGAACAGCCCAATCGGGCCATGACTTCCCGATTGCTGCACTCGCGCAGCACCGCCCTGTCGGCCTCGGTCCAGCGGCTCAGCGGCCAACGCGGGGTGTGGGTGGGGAAGCGAACGTTCGTGTCTTTCAGCCGCTTGGCTTTGATGGCCACGAGGGAGCGTCCGGTCTGCCGCGACACCTCTTCGTCGCTGACCTTCCCGAGCAGAGCAAGTTCCTCGGGCTTCCAACGCGGGACGTAATGGAACATCCGAATACCCCGTCGATGACGCTTGAGTTGGACGGAGGCTCGGGTGCGTCCCAGTCGGCGGGCGAGCTCGGGGTCGGGCATGGTGCCCAGGAGCGCAAGCTCCTTCGCAGTCCACGGTGGTGCTTTCTTGTCAGCCATCGGATTTCTCTCCCAGCCGCGTGCCAAATGACCGGCCCACACCTTCCGCGAGGAGTCGTGAATATGCCAATACCACGAACCGACCCCTTTACGCCGAGGCGATGGTATACGCCAGGAATCGGTGGCGGTACATTCCTCCCTCCGGGATGGACCTCTTCCGAGTGGAGATCTGCGATTCACCTATTAGCTTGAGGGATCGAAGTCATATGTGAGGACCACCATCCTCAGAACAAGTATTAGTCCCATCAAGGCAAGTGCGGGAACACCATATTCAGAGTCTAAGTCACACACCACATCGCGACTCGGTTGTTCTCGCCTAGTTACCATCTGCAAGAGACCGTCGGCAACCCCACCTATCAAGTCTCCACATGAGTGCGGAGAAACGAGGCTGAATTGGACACTCCCCGTGGCGTCCCTACTACCTGGTTGCCACAGAGCTACGTGTTCACAAACCCGAAGCTCGCCTCCGACATCTGGCGGATGAACCTTAGTCGCGGTGAAGCGCCTTCGAGCCTCCACCTCCACCCACTCCGCCAACAGTGCGTTGTTGAAGGAGACCGGCATACGCGTGGTATCGTGGTCAGTGCTAACCTCAACCGTAACGACTCCGTGGGGCAGTCGTGCTACAACCATCCCGGACCGTTGGGCTGGGATTGCAGCCGCTCCTGCTACACCCACAATCTGCCTATTACGGGCCGATTCCAATTGGTACTGATTGACCCCTGAGGAGAGGCTCTGCGGAAACGCTAAACCAATCTTCCGAGGCCATTCCCTTGTGGAAGGGGTAACAATCCTCCTGTATTGCGCTTCAACATATGCAGACAGTTCATTAAGATTCATCGTTACGGACAACTTACTAGAGGTCGACTGTGAGAACGGTTGCCCACGGAGTACATAGGACAGGTGACTGGGCTTCCTCGATGTACTCCCAGTACCGACCAAAAATCTTCACCTTCATCCATACCCTGCCACGTCCGCTGCCGCAGGCCCTGAACTGCACCTTGCATTGCTTTGCCGTACAACTGACGCAGGCGGTGCCAGTCAGATTCAGACCGGCTCGTCCACCGGCTTCCGCCGACGAATCGTAATTCGAAGCGGAGATGATTACGCCACCTTCTAGACTTGCGTTTACGCAGGCACCCTTTCCTGGCTGAGCATGACAGGAAGAGGCTGTGAAATTGACGCCAGCGTTGCCTGTAGCTCGGAAGTACCACCCAGCGCGAATCTTAATGAAACCGTAATCAACCTCAGGAGTTCCAGCTTCTCCCTCAGCCATCAGGTCACCCCTAAGAGTAAACGCTTTTCCGTTGCCAGCACCGTTCTTGCAGCAGCCCCAGCACCGCTGGTATTGTAGGTTGAGCTTGGTTTTAGCTTTGTATAGGCCGAACTTTCTGAAAAACGTCATCACCCATTGTGGAGCATCTAGCTCAGCTCTAATAGCACTTCTGTGGCAGGAGAATGGGCGTGCAAAACCAGATTGTCCATCGTCCATTGACTCTAACCCAAGGATGTCAACTACATTGACGGGCGTGTTGATGGCGAACGCATAGAGATTGAGCCCCCCGTCCTCCTCGAGGGGGTCGGGGTTTGTCCACCTTCCGGTGCTGGCATTGTAGTACCGATACCCGTAGTAGAGCAGGTCAGTCTCCTCATCCTGATACTTGGTCGAGAACCGGAAAGGGTTGGCCTTGGCCATCGAGCCTGTCGAGGGACCGGTGATGCGGATGGTTTCCCCGAACGGCCCGTACTCGTACTGCGCCAGGACCGCACCCGTGGCGGCGTCCGCCAGCAGCGTTACATTCCCGTTCCCGTCGTACCCCACGAAGCAGTTCGTCGTGGCCGTGCCGTAATAGGTCACCTTGAGCAAGCCGCCCACACCTCCCGCCCCTTGCATGGTGCCCGAGAGGTCCGTGCCCCAGACGAAGCCCCGTACCTTCGCGTTGCTGCCGTTCAACTCCATCAACAGGTTCCACCCGTCGTAGAGGTACCGGGCGGTCGAGAGCAGCGTTCCACCGGTGCGGGCGTCGTATACCAGCTTGGCGATCCGCCGCCCCTGCCAGTCGTACTGGAACTCGATCCGCCGCACCGGGGTCACAGCCACGTCGGCTCGCGTCGTCATCGTGATCAGCCGGTTCTCGGCGTCCCAAGTATACGTCCACCTCCCATCCTGCGTCAGGTTCCCGTCGTCGTCGTAGACGAAGTTCTCCGGCGTCTTGGGCACGAACTGATACCCCGTCGTCGTCTCGTTGGTGGTGCCCCACTGCGCCAGCACGTTCACCGTCGAGTACACCGGCACCAAGGTGTTGGCCACCGCTACTTCCTTGCGGAAGTACTCGCCGTGGCGGTACGTTGCGGCGGTGTTCACCGTCACGTTGGCGGTGGCGTTCGCTTGACCCACGACCTCGAAGTAACCCGGCACTTGCCGTCCGGTCAAGCGGTTGGCCAGATCGTTGTCCCAGGTGGCCGAACGCAGGTTCAACCCGTTGGCGTCACCCCCCGTCTTGCTGGAAGTGCGGTTGCCGATGTCGTCGAACCCGTACTCGAACTGCTGGCCTTTACCCCGTGAGATAGCGTTTGAGCCGCTGCTTGAGGTAGCGCTTGCCCCAGGCGGACTTGAGGTACTTCTCGCGTGCGGCGGCATCATGGCGGTCACGACAGGCTTCATAGTACAGCAACTCCAACGGACGTCGAGCCTCGGTGGACGGCACTCGTCCCGCCTGATGCTCGTTCAAACGCGCACGCAGATCGCCCGTCAGCCCAACATAAAGGCGGCCGTCAGCTCGCGAACGCAGCACGTAAACGTAGTGAAAACTCATCGCATCTCACGGGGCAAGCCGGCGTCCCGTCGCCCCAAGTGCGCTTGCCACTGGTCACCTGGCCCAGCGCGTCGTACGTGTAGGACCAGAAGCTCCCGTCTGCCAAGGTCGTCCGGGTGCGCTGGTTAGCGGCGTTGTTCCGGTAGCCGTAGGAGGCGGGCAGGGTGGCTCCTGCCGGGGTCGATTGGATGGACTGGAGCCGGTTGAGCCGGTCGTACTGCCGCCTGGTCGTCAGCCTGGCGGAGGTGTTGTACTTCATCGTGAGCGTATCCACCAAGGCCGAGTTGGGCACATAGCTGTACGTGGCGGCGTACGCCGTATCGACACTGTCCTGTACGGTGGTCAGCCGGCCGGAAGCGTCGGTGTAGCCGTACGTCGCACCATGGATGCGAGTGGTGCCGTTGGTGGCCGCCACGCTGTCCATCTTCAGGTAGTTGTTGTAGGTGCGTCCCATGGTCAACCCAGCCAATGTCCCGCTGGTGTACCCTTCCGTCAAGGGTTGGTTCGCATCGTCATAGCCGAGATTGGCGGCGAAGGGCGGGGTGGTGGTAATGTTATTGCGCGTGACGGTCTTCAACTGGCCGTCCGCGTGGAATTCCGCCACGTCATCCGGCCGGCCCACACACTACCGCGAGGGGTAGTCTATCTGCCAATACCATGAACCGACCCCTTTGATGATGAACCGACCCCTTTGATGACGACGACCCCTGTGACACCTTTGACCACGCTCGACACATCCCACGGCACAGACTGCAGCACAGCTATGACATCGCACTCTCTATTATTCTGTAGTGCAAAATGCTCCAAGACCGGCTCGGCGGATATTTAGACGTTGGGAGCACCCCTGCTACAGCAGCAGCTGCCTGAGCTGGCGGAGTTGACGGTGCAACTCGCGGCCCGTTCAGCGCTTTGGAGGCAACCGCTGGGGGCCAGCCGTCTCGGGCGCTGACTGAGCCACCGTTCGGAGCGGGTAGAGCCCTGGACAGCAGCCGAACGTCTCTCGAAACGCCACGGCGAAATGGCTGAGGCTGTTGTAGCCGACTTCCTGGGCGGCTTCCGTGACGTTGTGCCTGCCGGCCCGCAGCAGTTCGGCGGCGCGTTCGAGCCGCACCTGCCGCAGATACTGCTGGATGGTCGTGCCGGTGGCTTCCGAGAACTGCCGGCTGAGGTAATATGAACTGCACCCCACCAACCGGCCCAACTCCTCGAGTGACGGGGGATCGGCGAGGCGCGTTGCCAGAATCTCCCGCACCCGTCCGGCCCTTTCGCAGGCGGCCCGCTGCTGGCGTGTGCAGAAAAGGGCGCCCTCCGGGGGACAGAAGAAGAACTGGGCCGCCAATTCGAGGGCTTTGCAGCGGAACCATGTTTCCTGCGCGGGTTTGAACACCGGGCAGCGCTGGAGGCTCTCCGCCAACTGCAGAAACGCGACCCTTATGGGTTCGACCGGCGACACCTCGGAAGCCGTGGCGGCCGACTCCATCACCGCCTTCACGCAGGGATGGAGATGCGGCGCTTCGCGCTGCAAGTAACGCTGCAGGAACTCGGACGCGAACTCGACCGTGATGAATCGGTGGGGGTGGTTCGCCCGCCGGGTGGCCGCCAAGGGCGGGGTGCCTTGGAAGTAGAAGGCGCTGGTGCGGGGCTGCAGTTCCACGGTCCGCCGCGCATCGCTGAGGGTGGCCCGCCCCTCGAAGTTCAGGCACAGCCCGAGGCCGCCTGGCTGAAACTCCCGGGACCAGTCCAAGTCGGACTGCAGAGCGAACTCATGCCAGGCGAATCGGAAGCCCAGGCTGTGGAGGTCTCCAAACAAGGGACAACGACCCGGGCCGGCCACGCGCCCGGTCGGGGCTTCGGCGGGAAAGGCCCCGCCGGACGCGTGCCGTCTCACCGGTGGGATGGGACTGGGTCCGGACACAATAATCAGGTGCCACACCGACGGCGTCCACGCAAGGAGCGGGTCACGATCTGTCGGCGTGGGAGCCGCGGCGGCTCACCCGGCCATTCTGAACCACCGCGCCGCCGCGTGGCTGCTGGTCGCTTGCGTTATCTTGTCGGCCATTTGCGATTCGAGGGGTTTGTGCAAGGTTCCGACATTCTTCCGCAACCCGCCGGGAGCGCATCGGCCGGGACTTTGGCCACACTCCTGGCATGCAGGCGCACCCTGAAACACCGCCCGCCCCGAGCTCGGAGCCGGGAACCGTGGGCTTCACGCTGATCGAGCTGCTGGTGGTTATCGCGATCCTAGCCATCCTGGCCGGTTTGATCCTGCCCGCGATGGTGAGCGCGAAGCGGCGCTGCCAACAAGTCAGCGAAGTGAATGCCGGCCGCCAGCTCGTGCTGGCGTGGCAATTCTACGCGGACGACCACCGGGACCGGGTGCTGCCGGGCTACGATTCCACGGTCACCGCCTTCGACGATCGGGGCAACGAACTGGGCGTTCCCATCCGCAACCGGTATCCATGGCGGCTCGCTCCGGCGCTGGGGCAGAACTTCCGAGCGATCTACGTCAACCGCTCGCGCCGGTTCTTGGAAACCGCCGCTGCCATGTCGCACGCCGACTATGTCTATCGCGCGAGCCTCTATCCCAGCCTTGGGTACAATTCGGTCTTTCTGGGGGGCGACGAAGTGAAGTTCAATCCCGCGCTGGCTGCCCCCAGCTACGGGACGGACTGGCTGGCCACCCGCACCACCCAGATCGCGCAGCCCAGCCGGCAGCTCGTCTTCGCTTCGGCGCGCGCCCGCCCCAGCGGCCGCGACGAACCCGGGTATTACGTGGTCTGGCCGCCCAATCTCCGGACCCGCCAGTGGACCGAGCCCTTCTCCGAGCCGCTGGCCCCGGAAGCGTGGGGCCATGTTCACCCGCGCTGGCGGGGCCGCGCGGTCGCCGCGATGGCCGATGGCCACGTCGAGGCGTTGGATGAGTGCGCCCTGCGCGATATGCGCCGCTGGTCCACGGAAGCTGCGCGCCTGGATCATCCCGATTGGAGCCTGCAACCACTGTCACCTTGACCCATAACAACAATTCAATGAAAACGGTTCCCTCAAACCTGCTCGCGTTCACCCTTTGCCTCTCCGCTGGACTGGTCCAGGCGGGTACCAACGGGTTCGTTGTACCCCTGTTCCGGGGCACTCCCCACACTCAGGCCGGCTACTGGGAGAGCTTCTCGATCCCGGTGGGAGCCCCCGGCAACCCGCCGGACCGACCGGGTGCGACGACCGCCGCCACGCTCACGCAATCCGAAACCAACGCCATCCTGACCGGCAGCGGGAACCTCTACAACCCCAGCGGCGCGAGCGTGTTTACCCTCGCCGACAGCGCGCCTTTTGTGCTGGGCACGGTGATCGTGCAGACCCGCACGCTCGGCAGCGAACTGGATTACGCCTCGGCCATGCTGAGCTGCACCAACCAATCCGGCGCCGTCGCGCTTGCCCCGACGGCGGCAGCGGAGCTCGACCGCGGCAGCCAGCCGGGCCTGGGGGCAACCGTTTCCCACCTGTGGCAGTGGGATTTGACCGGCCTCGGGGTAACCGCCTATGCCGTCACCTTCCGCGCGTCCGGTGAGAGCCTGAGTTTCGACTCGCTGACGCTGGATGTCGCGGACCGGTTCCAGCCGCTGTTCACCGCCCCGTTTGCCCTCCGCCACGCCGCGCCCAGCCTCGAACGCTGGATGTATCCCCACAACGCCGCGCCCTGCGACCGGCCCGCCGGCTCCGTTTTCGGCTCGTTTGCCGAGGACGCGGCCGTGGACACCCGGCACGGACAGCAGTTGCTCGGTTGGGAGACCGGGGATGCCATCCCGGCCGGCCACGCCCCCGCCCGCTACCTGGTGAGCCGGTGCCGCGTCACCCTGACCCTCAATCGCGGCGATCTGTTCGTCTACGATCCGACGCATGATCGCTGCGAAACCCATTTTCCCACCAACCAAGCCGGCCATCTCCCGGATGATGATGCCGGCTGGCCGGTCGAGCTGTTCGGGGCGGGATTCCGGAACGGCTTTGATGCGACCACCTTCAGCCAGTGTTCGGCCTTTGGGGGCAGCACTCCGGGCGCCCGCAACGCTTACGCGGCCGGTTGGAGTGCCACGGGTAAACTTGTGGATGTGAGCAACAACGTCGGCAAGTCCGCCCCCGCCTTCCCTCCGTTTGAAGCCGTGCCCTTTGCCGTTGCGCAGGTCCCCGACGTGACGCCGGGCCAACTGGTCCCGGCCGGCGCCAAGCTGGTCTTCGAGCTCAATCTGCACGACCCCTTCGTGCTCGCCTACGTTCAAAACGGCCTCAGCCAGGGGAGGCTGCGATTCGTGGTCAGTTCCTTGCATGCCAACGGCGGCCCGGCGGGTCCCGCCAGCTATCCGGACTTTGCGACCCACTTCAACGAGGCCGTCGTTGAACCGACGAGCTTGGAACTGGAAGGGCTGGTGGTGGGGAGCGGCGACGTGGATACCGATGGCTTGCCCGATGATTGGGAGCGGAACCTGCTCGGCACCCTGACCTACAGCGGCGCTGATGATCCGGACGGCGACGGCGCCCCAAATCTGGCCGAGTGGCGCGCCGGCACCGATCCCAGGGCAGGCAGCAGCGTGTTTCGCCTCGCTCTCTCCGGCGCCAGCTCGGGCGATGGCTTCACCCTGCGCTTCCCGCATACAGCGAGCCGGCGATGCACCATCGAGTATGCGGACAACCTCACGGACTGGCGGATCGTGACGAACGCCCCCCTCTTTTACCTGGAAGCCACCTCCGTCCAGTGGGTGGACGACGGCTCGCGCACGGGCGGCCTCAGCCCGAATCGCAGTTACCGCGTCCGGGCCGACCAACCCTGACCGCCCCCCACCATAAACCCAATAGCGAGAATCACCGATGAAGACCCTCCTTTGCACCTGGCTTATCTCCTGGCTGGCCGCGACCGCGCTGGCCGCCGAGCCCGCGACCGCCCCCAGCCGGAAGATCGGCGTGCTCCTGGTCAACCACGGTTCCCGCTCGGCGACCTGGCGGCAGGCCTTGCTCGATCTGGAAGCAAGAGTACGTCCTGCCCTGCTCGGGCATCGGGGCGTGGCCGGCGTCAAGACCGCCCACATGGAATACACGGAGCCCTCCATTGCCACGCGGCTTAAGGAATTCGACGCGGGGGGCTTCACGGACATCATCCTGGTGCCGGTATTTCTGAGTGTGAGTTCCCATACCTTCGACGACATACCCACCATTATCGGCCAGAAGACAGATCCCCATTCGCTGGAGACGATGCGGATCGAGAACATCCAGCGTTACCGTCCGAAAGCGCGCACGTTGATCACCCCCAACTTGGATTTTTCGGGCCTGCTGCGCCAGAACATCCTGCGGCGGGCCAAAGCCCTTTCCACCAACCCCGCCCAGGAGGGCCTGGTCCTGATCGCGTACGGCGATGCGACCTACGAGCGCGAGTGGTCGGCCTTGCTGAATTCGGTGGGCGACTTCGTGCGGGAGCAGACCGGCATTGCCGCCCACGCCCACGGCTGGTGCGGGCACGTGGCCCACTACGATCCCGACAAGACGACGCAGGCCATCGGCAAAGTCCTGCAAGTCAAACAGAAGGCCTTGGTGGTCCCCGTGCTGGTGGCGCACGATGAGATGTTTCAGATCAAGATTATCGGCGATGGCATCGCCAAGGTGCCGGACCACGTGACCCGCGTCGCCTACCGGCCGGACGCCATCCTGCCCGATGCCGGCGTCGAACAGTGGGTGGTGGCCGTCACCGGCGAATGGGTGGCAAAGCTCCAAGCGGCGCCGGGAGTGGCCGCCAACCGTTAGCGTCATCGTGAATCTCCGCCGCCTCAATTCGGACGTTCACCGCGATCTGGGCTATTTCCTCTCGGGTCTCGTGTTCGTTTACTGCCTATCGGGGATCGCGCTGAACCACATTCATGACTGGAATCCCGACTTCGTGATCCAAAAGCGCACGATCATCCTCGAACGCGCTTACGCGCCCGACGAGATTACGGACGCACGTCTGGCCGAGTTCACGGCCCTGGTCGGGGAGGCCGTGCCCAAGGTGCATGACTTCCCCACGCCCAACCACGTGAAGCTCTACTACGACAACGCCACCCTGATGGTCGATCTCCCGGCCCGGACGGGGACTTACGAGCGCGTACACCGCCGCCCGCTCTTCTACCAGGTCAACGTGCTGCACCGGAATACCCTCAAGGGCTGGAAGTGGGTGTCCGATCTGCTGGCCCTGCTCCTGATCCTCCTGACCATCTCCGGGTGGTTGATGCTCAAAGGGAAACATGGCCTCCTCGGCCGGGGCAAGTGGTTCATTGCGGCGGGGATCGTGCCGCCGGTTGTGGCGATGATCGTATTCGAACTCCTGCGCGATTAAGCCGTCTGCCACCCGAGGGAGTCTTCACGACCCCCGAATCCCACCTCATACCTGACGCATGGGCGGCTTGGCCGTGCCGGTTCTTGGATTCCGGCTCCGTCCCATCGGTGTCCATCTGCGCCCTCGGCGGATGCTCTTCGTCACTTTTCGCTGCACCCAGTCCACCGGGGTCCACGGACGAGGCGACCCGCCGTGCCAACCGGTCCAGGGTGCCCCTGTGAACGCGCATCACCGCGCTTCAACAGGAAGCGGACCCAACCATCCCGACGTGCACAGCAGCAAGCCCTTTGGGCTTGGACCGTCCAGCTCCGGCCAAC
>CAYYMW010000229.1:0-11423 GCA_964472515.1 uncultured Verrucomicrobiota bacterium
CCACGTCCTCAGCCAGCCAATAGAACAACACGGCGCCGACCAGACCAGCCACGCCCAACTCGAGCACCGGTGCGCGCCAGCCAGCCTGAGCAGCCCGCCACCCCGCATATAACGGCGCCAGGAAGAAACCCGCGCTCGAGCCGATCCCGGCCAGCCCAAGCGCCCTCCCGGCGCTGGTGGGGAAGAGTTGAGCGAGGAGCGCGGTGGCGGCGGGATGGTAGAAGGAACCACCCAGACCCGCCACCACCACCCAACCGAGCGCCGCGCCGTAGCTCCGGGAAAAAGCCAACCCGACGAAGCCAAGGGCGTTGATGGCCAATCCCACCGCCAGCAGCTTCTTGCGGCTGAAACGGTCCGCCAGGATGCCCTGGGCATAACTGGGCGCGAAGTAGGCCACCATCATGACCGTCAGGAGGAGCGTGGCTCCGGCTTCGCTGGCCAGCCGAAAATCCCGTTGGATCGGCAGGTAGAGCGGCAGCAGGGCCACCATGTAAAGGTGGGTAAACCCGTGGAGCGCGCCGCACAGTAACAGAGTGCGGCCGTGACCGTCGAAGCGTTTGGCAGCGGACTCGAACATTTAGTGAAGGCTCCTCTCCCGTGGCATCAGCGAACATCCGCGCCGTTCCGCCGCGGCAGTTCGTCCCAGCAACTCGAAGCCGTGGCCACAACGCCGGGCCACATCCTCGGTTTCGATGGCCAGCACGGAGCGCAGATTGGCAAGATCAAATACCCGAAGCACGCCGGTCTCCCCATCGCCCACCTCCGCACCGTCCTCTGGATTCACCACCAGCGCCCTCGCCCACGGGGGGAAATGAAAGCACCGGCCCGCGGAAAGTCCGGCACCGGCCACGCGATCGTACGCCTGCGACCCCAACTCGCACATGCCGTACTCACACACCAGGGATTCCGCCGGCACGCCCAGCATCTCGCTGATTCCCCGGTGCAATTGCTCCTTGGGCAACTCGCGGGACCGTCCCTTGTAGCCGCCGGTCTCCATCACGGCCGAACCGGGCGGCAGCGTGAACCGTTCACCATCGGCGGCTAATCCGTCGAGCAGATGCACGAAGGAAAAGGCGGTGCCCAGGACCACCACCGGCCGGCCGGCGGACTCGGCCTCTGCGAACGCCTTCACCGCAAGCTCCCTCATCAATGACCAGGAACCGTCCTCCCCAACCACAGCACAGCAAATCGGCTCCCGCCCGCTCAGCACCTTCCCTATCGTGGCGAACATATGGGCGAGGGATGAATGTGGGACCGTTGCGGCTGGTGGCACTAAGGAGATGCATGGACGCACGTCACCCGCGGTGGCGTTGACCTGAAAGTGCAGGGCAAACCACCGCAAGAGGGAGGCTTCGTAAAGGGCCAGTGAATCCGCGTCATGGTAATGGCGGCTGGGGGCTTCGCCGGTCGTTCCGCTGGAGTGGAAGACCCACTGGCGCTGGCCGGCGGTGAGGCTTGTGAACTCCCATTCCTTGAAGGCCCGTGTCGAAACGACGGGAATATCCTGCCATCGAGTCAAGTTGCGCGGGGTGCGGCCAAGCGCATCACAGGAGCGTTGGTAAGGCGCTACTGCGGCATACTGAAAAGCGAAACACTGCCGTGCCAGCGCCTCAAAACGCTCCTGATTGGCGGTGGGCGGCAGAGACAACGAGTCCGTCCCTGTGATCCATGTTGTCAGGGCGTCGCGCAATTCGTCGTGAAGACGGCCGGTATCCATGCGGTTTTCTTTGGGTCCGGCTCATGGGAGCCGGTGCTGGTTTTCCGCCACAGCGGGAGACAGGCTAGCAGGTGCCCGACGATCGGCAAGTCCTCAATCTGAGCAGCCCCGGAGCCCTTGGACTGGCAACGACGCCCGGACCGGACTTGTCCCACGCGCTCTCTTTCGGGGCGCGGATCGCCTGTGCCCCCTTATCTCATGCTTGCACTGAAGATAGTTGGGGCGCTATATTGTACTTAACATGAATCTAACCACTCTTACCACGAGTCAGTTCAAACAGATCATCTCCTTGATGAAGCAGAAGGAGGACGTGGAAGCGCGCCTCGCCAAGCTCAACGCCCAATTGGCTGCATTCGAAGGCGGCACTCCGACCAAATCCAAATCGGCGGCAGCCAAGACGGGTCGCAAAGCCGGCCAAAAGACCGCACGGGCGCCCCGCGGCGCGCTCAAAGCGGAAATCGTCAATGCGCTCAAGGCGGCCGGTAAGAACGGTCTCTCCGTCGGCGAACTCGCCAAGAAGATGGGGGTAACGAGTGCGCGCATGTTCAATTGGTTCTACGCAACCGGCAAGAACGTCCCCCAGATCAAGCCGGCCGGCAAAGCCCGGTACGCCTGGATGGGCTGAGCCTTGGTCAAATGGGACGCGTTCGGCGGACGTATGCCGCCGTGAGTCTAGGGGCGTGATGACACATTGACTGGCTAGTGACCCAGTGCATTCGCCCCATTCTCATACTCCGGGTGTGTGGTCATTCGGTGCGCCACCTCTCATCCTCATCCTCATGCTTGGCGTCGCAGGTCACTCCGTCGCAGCCCAGGCGCTGGAGCCGAGCCTGGTTCCAGCCCCGCGCCGGATGGCACGCCAGCCTGGGGAGTTTCGTCTGTCGAAAGCAACTGTCGTTCAGGCCGCCGACCCGGCTCTGGGCGAGGCACTCCCATTGGCCGCCGCGCTCCGCGCCGCGACGGCCCTTCCCCTGCCCGTTCAGTCAGGCGATACTGACAGACCAGTCCTTCGCCTGGTCATTGGCCCGCAATGGGAGAAGACCCTGGGCGCGGAAGGATACCGCCTGACAGTCGAACCGGGACGCGTGGAGATCCAGGCAGCCGCGCCGGCCGGCCTCTTTTACGGAGGCGTCACCTTGCAGCAGTTGCTGCCCGCCGCGGGGGACGAACGAACGGCTTCCCCCGCTGCGCCGAAGGACTGGGCTGTTCCCTGTCTAGTCATCGAAGATGCGCCGCAGTTCCCGTGGCGCGGCCTATTGCTGGATGTGGCCCGCCACCACCTGCCGCCGGAGTTCCTGAGGCGCATGGTCGACCTGATGGCTTGGCACAAGCTCAACACCCTGCAATTGCATCTGACGGATGACCAAGGCTGGCGGCTGCCCGTTCCCAGCCTGCCGCGGTTGACGGAGATCGGCGCGCGCCGAAACGAATCCCCCCGCCCGGGCGACCGTGAGCATGGCGACGGCACGCCCTACGGGCCGTTTTCCTACACGCCCGACCAAATTCGTGGATTGGTGGCGTACGCGGCGCAACGACACGTCACCATCGTGCCGGAAATCGAGATGCCCGGTCATTTTCTCGGTGCCCTGGCGGCCTACCCTGAGTACTCCTGCCGTGGCGGGCCGTTTCAAGTTCGCACCCGATGGGGAATCGAGGAAGACGTTCTCTGCGTGGGGAACGACGCCTCGCTCGCGCTGGTGGAGACCATTCTCGACGAAGTGACCGCCCTGTTCCCCGGCAAGTTCATTCACATCGGAGGCGACGAAGCGCCACGAACGCGCTGGAAGGAGTGTCCGAAGTGCCAGGCGCGAATGCGATCCGAGGGTCTACGGGACGAAGCCGGACTGCAGGCATGGTTCAACCGGCGCGTGGCCCGCTTCCTAGCCTCAAAAGGGCGCCGGTTGATCGGATGGGATGAGATTCTCGAAGGGGGACTTCCCCCCGACGCGACCGTGATGTCCTGGCGCGGGATGCATGGCGGAACGGCCGCAGCCACCCTCGGCCATGACGTGGTCATGTCGCCAACCTCCCATTGCTATTTCGATTACGGGCAGTCGGCCAAGCCCGGCGAGCCCGAGTGCATCGGGGGAGTGATCTCGCTCAAGACCGTTTATCAATTCACCCCCGTCCCCCCCGCGCTGAGCCCGGAACAAAGCCGTCACATCCTCGGGGTGCAGGGCAACCTCTGGACCGAGTATCTGAGAGCGCCGAGCGACGTTGAGTACTTTGCCTTTCCGCGCGCCTGTGCGCTGGCCGAAGTGGCCTGGTCAGCTCCGGAGGGCCGGAGCTACGATGAGTTCCTTCGGCGGCTCAAGCACCACCTCACTCGCCTCGACCAAGCCAAGGTCAACTACCGCCGGCTGGACTGACCGCGTTTCGCGGACTGCCTCTCCCTTCGACTAGCGCCCCAGATCGCAGCTCACAGAGCTGCAGATCGAGACTGGTTCCGACATGGGCCGCAAGCTATCATCATACGCATGCTGAATTTGGAATTCCTGGCTGATCTGGCGAATCGGTACCGCGACGTACTCCAGCAACGGGTAGGCGACCTCCGGGCGCGAGATTGCCTGCTCCCGTTCAGCCGGCGCCCCGCCATCATGGGAGTCGTCAATCTCTCTCCCGATTCCTGGTACCGGGAAAGCGTGAGTCTGACGACCGGCCATGCCGTGCAGCGCGGCCTGGTCTTGCGTGCGCAGGGCGCGGACCTCATCGACGTGGGGGCCGAGTCCTCCCTGGCAAACGCCGCGCGAGTGGAGGCGGAACTCCAGCAGAGCCGCTTGTTGCCGGTGATTCGCGGTTTGCGGGAGGGAGGCGTCCCGGTTTCCGTCGAGACTTACGAGCCCACGGTGGCCCGCGCCAGCCTCGAAGCGGGGGCCTCGGTGCTGAACCTGACTGGCACGGCAGATCAGCGGGCCATGTTCGAAATGGCGCGCGATTTCGGCGGGGCCGTGATCGTCTGTTACGTGCAGGGGGAACACGTGCGCGCGGTGGGCGACTTTGACTTTGGCGCCGACCCCGTCGGGAAGATGTATGAATACTTCGGGCGCGCGGTGGACCTGGCCTCCTCCTGTGGGCTGGCACAAGTGATGATCGACCCCGGGCTCGGCTTCTACTACCGCAACCTGCAAGACAGCGCCGTGCGGGTGCGCCACCAGATGCAGGTGTTCCTCAACTCCTTTCGACTGCGGAAGCTGGGAGTCCCCATCTGCCACGCGCTGCCACACGCCTTCGAGTACTTCGGCGAGGAGGTAAGGTGTGCAGAACCTTATTTTGCGGTGCTGGCCGCCTTGGGGAAGACGGACCTTTTTCGCACCCACGAAGTGCCGCGGGTCAAGGCGGTCCTGGACACGCTGGCTGCCTTCTGAACCGGCCCGGACCGCACTTTTCAGGCGGCGCTACTCTCGGGATTCGTCCGCAGCTTGGCCAACTCAGGCTTGACCACCTTCTCGTAGCATTCCGGGCAGATCCCGTGGCTGAAGCGCGCGACCGAGTGATCCATGATGTAGGACTCGACCTGCTGCCAGTAATTCTTGTCGTTCCGAATGCGTTTGCAGTACAGGCAGATGGGCAGCAGCCCCTGCAACTGCTTGACCTGGTTCAGGGCCGCTTCCAGCTCCTTGACCCGTTCGGCCAGGCTGTTCTGCAGTTCGATGATGCGCTCACCCACCTTGATGCGCGCCCGCAACTCATCGACGTCGAATGGCTTGGTGATATAATCGTTGGCGCCAGCATCCAGACCGGCCACCACATCCTCACGTCCGTCGCGCGCGGTGAGCAGAATCACGTGGAAGCTGCGCGTCTCGGGGTTCTCGCGCAGCAGGCGGCAAACCTCGATGCCGCTGATGATCGGCATCATCCAGTCGAGGATCGCGATGGGCGGGGCGCCCGGCTGGCGCAGGCAGTTCCATGCCTCCTCGCCATCCTTGGTGGCCACGACTTCGTATCCCCATTTCTTGAGCCGCGCTTCCAGCAAACGGCGGGAAACGGCATCGTCTTCGGCAACCAGAATCTTCATATCAGGCGGGAGAGGTGGTTGCTGATGAAGCGGTTGCACCGGCCTCGACGGCGATGGGCAGCGTCAGCACAACTTCAGTGCCGACGCCGGGTTCGCTGCGCAGCATCAGGCTGCCACCGTGCAGTTCGGTCAACCGCTTGGCGATGGTCAAACCCAGGCCGGAACCTTGCTGCTCGAAGAACTTCCGTTCGAATTGCATATAGGCCCCGATCTCCGTCAGGTACTCCGGCTTCATGCCGCGGCCGGAGTCCTTGACGGACACTCGCACATTGGGTGGGACCTGCTCGATCGCGACAAACACCGGTTTGCCGCTGGTCGAGAACTTGAAAGCGTTGTCCAGTAGTTCGTCCAGGACGCGGCTGAGATGCTCGGAGGCCATTCCTGCCGGCGAAGAAGCAAGCGCCAGACGCAAATCCTCGGTACGGCTCGCGCTGGCCGCCCGCTGGCGGGCAGTACGTTCCACCGTTCGCGCCACATCCTCGACGTATCCCCGGCGAAAGGTCTGCGTTCGCGACTCGTCCCCCGCCGCCAGCTCCAATTGAGCGTAGAGCAGGGTGTTCTCGATCATGCGGTGCAACCGTTTGGCAGAGTCGTTGATGGCCTTGGCCATCGAAATCACGTCGTCGGCAGGAAGCGAATCGTAGTCCGAGACGATCATCTCCGAGAAGCCGATGATGCCGTTCAGCGGGGTCCGCATTTCGTGCGGCAACGAGCAACTGATATTGACGCGCAGCTCATCCAACCGCTTGTTAGCCTGCTGCTTGAGAATGGTGGTCTTATTCAGCCGGGCGCGCACGGCCGCCGTCAACTCCGGCACCGTGAAGGGCTTGGGGAGGTAATCGTCCGCGCCGAGTTCCATCCCTTGGCGCATGCCGGCGTAGTCCGCCTGGCCGGTCATCAGGATGAACGGTATGGTGCTGGTGGACGGATGCTTGCGCAAGGCCTCCAACGTGCCGTAGCCGTCGAGGCGATCCATCCGCACGTCGCAGAGAATCAAGTCGGGCAAATGGGTCTTGGCGGTGGCCGTTCCCTCCAACCCGTCCTGGGCGGCGTAGACGTCATACCCCTCGTTGCGCAGCGCCCTTTGCACCATCATGCGCAACGCCGCGTCATCCTCGATGATCAGGATCTTCTCCATGGCCTGTTACGCCAAAATGGTCAACCGGTATAATTGGTTTAAGTCCATGGCGCGCAAAGCCTTAAATTGGTGGGTTGGCAGGGGATCGAACCCTGGACCAACGGCTTAAAAGGCCGCTGCTCTACCGCTGAGCTACCAACCCGGTCCATTGGCCGATCGTCAATACAACCCGCCACAGCCGCCGTCGGGCTGCGACTGAAAGCTAAACACGCCATTCGCCTGCTGCAAGCGTTTTTCAGTTATCGACAGTTGGGACCTGAGCTTGAGCACATAGCTGGCCGCCGCCCACCAGCGGCAAGTTCGCCGCTCACCGATCCGGCGAAAGCGCATTATCTGCCATATCCACCTCTGGTCGCATTGGTTGGAACATTAGCCAGATATTACCGGGACCGGGAGGACGGTTTCTTCTGCCTCCGAAGCGGCGGATACGAAGTGCGGGCAGATGCCGCAGCAGGTGCCCCCCCTTTGGCGGCCTGATCCTTGCCTCGCGACTCATCGAGTCCGTAAGTCCGCTTCAATTCCCGGATCTGATCCCGGAAGAGCGCCGCCTTCTCGAATTCCAGCTTGTTGGCCGCCTCCAGCATGGCCTCCTCCAACTCCCGGAGGGTCTCGGTCACGTCGAAATCGCCGGCGGTCTCCTTCAGCACCGAGGCCGCCGCCGCGCGGTCGCCCCTTTGGGTGGAAAGGCTGTCCTCCAACGCGCGGACGACACTACGGGGGGTAATCCCGTGCAGCTCGTTGTACGCCAACTGCTTCTTGCGCCGGTACTCCGTTGTGGCCAAGAACCGCTGGATGCTCTGGGTCATGACATCGGCGTAAAGGATGACCTCACCGTTCAAGTGGCGTGCCGCCCGCCCGGCGGTCTGGGTGAGGCTGGTGGTGGAGCGCAGGTACCCTTCCTTGTCGGCGTCCAGGATGGCTACGAGCGAAACCTCCGGCAGGTCGAGCCCCTCTCGCAAGAGGTTGATTCCCACCAACACGTCGAACTCCCCTTTGCGCAACGCTCGCAAGATCTCGACCCGTTCGATGGCATCAATTTCGCTGTGCAGATAGCGCACGTTAATGCCGATATCGCGCAGATAATCCGTCAACTCCTCTGCCGTTCGCTTGGTGAGGGTGGTCACCAGAATGCGCTCCTTGAGTTCCACGCGGCGGCGCGCTTCCTCGATCAAATCGTCGATCTGCCCCTGCAACGGTTTGATCGTGACTTTGGGATCGATCAGACCCGTTGGCCGCACGATCAACTCCACCGTGCGGTCCTCCGACCACTTGAGCTCGCTCGGTCCGGGGGTGGCACTCACGTAGACCGTCTGGCCCTGCAGGCTCTGGAATTCGTCGAACTTGAGCGGACGATTGTCCAGCGCGCTGGGCAGCCGGAAGCCGTAGTCCACCAAGACCTGTTTGCGGGCCAGATCCCCGGCAGACATGCCACCGACTTGCGGCACCGTTGCGTGCGACTCGTCAATGATCAGCAGGTAGTCGGAGGGGAGGAAATCGAGCAGCGTGCAGGGGCGCGAACCCGGGGGGCGTGCGGCAATATGCCGCGAGTAATTCTCGATGCCGGAGCAGAAACCCATCTCCTCCATCATCTCCAGGTCGTACTCAGTGCGCATCTTGATGCGCTGGGCTTCGAGCAGTTTGCCGCGCCGCTCGAACCAGGCCACCCGCTCACCCAATTCCTCCCGGATCGAGAGGATGGCCCGCTTCAGCTTGTCGGTGGGGGTGACAAACTGCTTGGCCGGGTAGATGGTCAGCAGTTCGATGGCCTCGAACTTCTCGCCCGTAAGTGGATCGAACCGGGTGATCCGATCCACCTGCTCGCCGAAAAACTCGATCCGCAGGGCATCCTCGGCATAAGCCGGGGCCAACTCGACCGTGTCGCCGCGCACCCGGAATTGCCCCCGCTCGAAGGCGATATCGTTGCGGGTGTACTGCAGATCCACCAACCGTGCCAGCAGTTGCTCGCGGCCGGTCTCCTGCCCCACGCGCAGGTGAATCAGCATCGCCTCGTAGTCCTCCTTGTCGCCGATGCCGTAAATGCAGGACACGCTGGCGACCACCACCACGTCCCGCCGCGCGAACAAGGAACTCATGGTCGAGAGCCGCAACCGTTCGATCTCGTCGTTCCGGCTCGAGTCCTTCTCGATGAACGTGTCGGTGCGCGGGATGTACGCCTCCGGCTGATAGTAATCGAAGTAGCTGACAAAGTATTCCACCGCGTTGCGCGGGAAGAAGCCCTTGAACTCCGCGTAAAGCTGGGCGGCCAGCGTCTTGTTGTGCGAGATGACCATCGCTGGCCGATTCAACTGCTGAATCGCGTTCGCGATGGTGAACGTTTTGCCAGAACCCGTCACCCCCACCAGCGTCTGGTGCCGGACCCCGGCCCGCACGTTGGCCACGAGCTTCTCGATCGCCTGCGGTTGATCTCCCGCGGGTGCGAATGGCGAAACCAACTCAAACATGGCGGTGCGGGCGGCTGGTTTCACCGGCCTTCGGTGGCGCTGCAAACCGTCGGCCAGGCCCTCCGGCGACGCGCAGGTTGCTTCCATGAACCTTCATGGCGCTACTCTGCGCGCTCGTCCTGCGCGACGCAACCCGGTAACGGCCCGGCGATGCGGCAACCGTCCGCGTCGCAACCACCTCGGCGTTGTCGGACCGCAGGGGGGAGCCCCGAACCAGCCGTCGTTTTGACTCGCCAACGCCGCGTCTCAATGGATGAATCAGTCCTGTTTGACTCTGCGTTGGAGCATGCGGACATGGGCGTGCCCCATTCCGCATGGTCGCATTGCATCCCTGACGTACCATGAAACTGCCGGCCTTCTGGTTGCTGCTCGTTGCGATGTTGCCCGCGCTGGGGCAACCTTACTATGTTGCCCCCACCGGCAACGACGCCAATCCCGGCACGCTTGCGCAGCCGTTCGCCAGCCTCAGGCGCGCGCAACAGGCAGCGCGTGAAAGACCGGGCTCCGTCTTCCTGCGTGGAGGCACCTACTACCTCCCGGAAACCCTGGTCCTCACCCCTGAGGACTCGGGCACCAAGGCCGCTCCTCTCGTGTTGCAGGCGTTCGCAAACGAGCAACCAGTCGTCAGCGGGGGCGTCCGGTTGGAGAAGTTGGAGTGGAAACCTTACCGAGCGGGCATCTATCAAACGCAAGTGCCGGCAGATTTGCGAACCGAGGAGATTTTCGTGAACGGCAAGCGCCAGATTCTCGCGCGCTACCCCAATGTCGACCCAACCGCACCGTACTTCGACGGATTTGCGGCCGACGCGGTGTCCACCAACCGCGTCGCTCGGTGGGCCGATCCGGCGGGCGGCTACTTCCACGCGATGCATCCCGCTCTCTGGGGCGATTTTACGTGGCGGATCACGGGCAAAGACGCGCGGGGCGGAGTGACGATGGAAGGCGGGTGGCAGAACAACCGGGGCGGCGCCGTCCACCAAGAGATTCGCTTTGTGGAGAACCTCTTTGAGGAGCTCGACGCCCCGGGAGAGTGGTTCCTCAACCACCAGACCCACACGCTTTTCTTCCACCCGCCCGCCGGAGTGGATCTTGCCAAAGCCATCGTCGAGGCCACGCAACTTCGCTGTCTGATCGAGTTCCGCGGCACCATGGAGAAGCCCGTGCGGTTCATCACCCTCCAGGGTTTGACCTTCCGCCACGCCGCTCGCACGGTTATGGACACCAAGGAACCGCTGCTCCGCACCGATTGGGCCATCTACCGCGGCGGAGCGATTCTTTTTGAAGGCACCGAGGATTGCTCGCTGGTGGACAGCTTCCTCGACCAAGTCGGCGGCAATGCGGTGTTCGTCAACCATTACAACCGGCGGGTCACCCTGCGTGGCTGCCAGATCGCCAACGCCGGCGCCAGCGGGATTTGCTTTGTGGGAGATCCGCAAGCAGCCCGAAATCCGCTGTTCAACTACAACCAGGTCAATCGCCTCGAGGACCTCGACCGCACCCCGGGCCCGCGCACGGCCAATTATCCGGCGGACTGCGTCGTGGAGGATTGCCTGATCCATCGGACGGGCCGGGTGGAGAAGCAGACCGCCGGGGTGAATATCGATCTGGCGCAGGGGATCACCGTCCGCCATTGCTCGATCTACGACATGCCGCGCGCCGGCATCAACATCGGAGACGGCTGCTGGGGCGGGCACATCATCGAGTTCTGCGATGTGTTCGACACGGTGAAGGAAACGGGAGACCACGGCTCATTCAACTCCTGGGGGCGCGACCGCTATTGGCGGCCCAACACGGCCGAGGTGAATGCGTGGGTGAAACAGGTGCCCGAACTACCGCGGCTGGACGCCGTCCAGCCCGTGATCATCCGAAACAACCGCTGGCGCTGCGACCACGGGTGGGATATCGACTTGGACGACGGCTCCTCCTACTACGTCATCACCAGCAACCTCTGCTTGCGCGGGGGCATCAAGAATCGCGAGGGCTACGGACGCATTGTCGAGAACAACATCACCGTGAATTCCGGTCTTCATCCGCACGTGTGGTACGCCGAGAGCGGCGATGTGTTTCGGCGCAACCTGGTCTGGCGCGATT
>CAYYMW010000230.1:0-11404 GCA_964472515.1 uncultured Verrucomicrobiota bacterium
GCCCCCCAAGAAAATCCCAAATACTCCTTGCCAAAATCAACACCGTTACTGGGCTGAGGAGTGAACGCGCCCTCGGCGCTTTCCCGACGGTGCTCGGTCTATCGAACTTTGGCTTCGTTGCCACCCGGCTTTCCGGTCCGGCAGGTGGAAGCGACCTCACAACCCCGTGCCCGAAGGAAACCGGTGTGAATCAGACACGGTATTGAAGTATGCACGAATGAGCCCGGCGCTCGGCATCGATCGCGGTGCACAAAAGGTGCAACCACTCGTCAGCCCAGGCCAACGGCCTGGGAATCGGGCCCCCACGATTGCGGTTGAGCCCTGTGAAGGGCGAAACAACCACCCACGGCGAACGGGGATATCGAGTCCTGGGAAGGAGACGGATCGTTTTCAGCGGATGGGAAGGCGAGCCGGACAGACAGGCGGTGGATTGGCCCAATCTCGCAAGGCCGCCGGGCTTGACACCCTCCGCGCGTGCCGGTGTGCTTGCGACAGGGGACATGCAGAAGCGGTGCGTTGGGTGCTTGTGGTCCACCGTGCAAGCCGGCCGTGCTTTGCCTCGCCGGCCGCGCTATCCGGTCGGGACCATTTGTCAGCCGAAGGCCCGTCTCCAAGGCGGCTCACAGCACGCCCTGCGGCTTGGAGATGGCGACGTTGGTCGCGCCGCTGCCGAGAATGATGGAGATGTGGTCCCGCAATCCGAAGGTGGTGAGTTTGAGGATGCTGCCATCGGTGCGCGCGATATGGCCGCGCTCGCCGTGCAGGGTCGTGTCCCAACTGGCGTCGATGGACCCGCCCAGAAAGGCGTTCCAGTGCGGGTCCAAGCCGCCGCCGCCGCCGAGGATATTGCCGTCGCCGGTCAGCATGCTCTGAGGCCGCGCTTCCTCGGCGGACAAGCCGACAAAGTAACTCACGTTGTCGAACCCCGAAGCGGTGATCCAGTCCTTGGCCGGCTTCTTGTCCTTCTCCATGGGGCAGACCAGGATCTTCGGCGTGGCCAGTTCATTGGAGCAGACCCGGAAGTGGTCGATCCAGTCCAGGGTGTCCTTGCTGCCGCCTTTGGCCCGCTCGACGTACCACGGGTACTTGGAGCCGTTGTCGTTGGCCCACATGCCCAGCGCCAGGCTGACTTGTTTCAGGTTGTTCACGCACACCATGCGTTTCGCCTCGGCTTTGCTCCGGGCGAGCGCGGGCAGCAGCAGGCCCGCCAGCACGGCGATGATGGCAATGACCACCAGCAGCTCGATCAGCGTAAACGCCTTCGAGCGTGGCCGGGTGGAGGGCGGTACGGGTTTCATAAGCATTCCCAAACTGGGTAACGCGGCCAGGACGGCCCGGGCCGCAGGGTCAAGTCGTTATCGCAAGCGGTAGTACATGGTGCCGGTCGGGGCCACGGTCACCGGACTCCGGGAAGCCGCCCCGGGAACGTCCCTCCAGTTTTCGGGGCGCGAGAGATCGGCGGCCTGTTGCAGCGTGAATCCCTCTCCGTTCCAGAACAGCGTGGCGATCCCTTCCTCCATCCAGAGATGGAGGCGCGGCTGGCCCACGGTGGGGGTGTTGATGGAGAGGGCGGAGCCAAACACGACATCCAGACTGCCGACGTTGTAGTTATGCACTTCGACTGCGAGCACATTGTCGCCCGGCCGTAAGTTGGCGGCGGCCTCGCCGCTCACCGTGAACACGTCGGGGCAGCCGGCGGCGGCATCCCCCGCCGTGGCCGTTCCCACGCAGGCGTAGCCGATGGCCAGCGTGCTGCCGAGGATCTCCTCGGGCGCCTCGGGCAGGCGCAGCCGGTAGACCTCGGCGCCGTTGAGATAGAACACGGCGCCGTCGTCGACATAGTTGGAAAAGGTCAGCGATGCTCCCGCGGCGCTGCCGGGGAACGCGAAGTGCGTGCGAAAGTAGTAGGTGGTGGGAATGCGCTGCCCGTAGTCAGGCGGCAGCGCGGTGTTCTTGGGCTGGACGTAAGCGGCATCCTCGACGCAGAGCAGGCCGGGTCCCTGCCCGAGCCAGTCCGCTTCCTCGTAGCCGGGCAACATCCAGGCCACGCCGTCCAGGTTGTTCGTGGTGTAAGTCCAGATGTTGGTCAATCCGAAGACCTCGATCGTGTTCTGGGAAAGCACGGTGGTGAACTCGCAGGCTTCGGTGAGCGTCTGCCCGGTTGCCGTGGTCGAGCTCGCACGGAAACAGTAAGTGCTCCCGGGCGTCAGCCCTGCGAGGGTGGCCACGTGCTGGCGGACCAGCCGGCCGTCCACCGGGGTAACGCTGCCGTAATTGGTCGTGGCGCCGTACTCCACCTGCGTCGTGGCGGGCAGGTCGGTCAGCCAGGTGAAGCTCGCGGTCGTGGAGGCGGGTTCGAGGGTGAAGTCCTTCAACTCGCTTGGCAGCGGCTGGGCGTACACCCCGAGATTCTGGGCGATGTTGCGTTCCCGTCCGTACGCGGCCGCGTAACTCGACCGGTTCAGGCGCACCGCCCGCCCGGTGCAGTCGGACCGGGCCATGGTGGTGGAGCCGCCCCCGTCCACGTTGATGCCGTCGCTGGCGCCGAACCGTTTCAGCCACTCCCCCGTATCGTGGAAATCGGCGCCGTCGCTCCATCCGGGCTGGCGTCCGTCAATCGTCAGCAGCAAGAGGTAACGCCGGTCAGCGCTCAATCCGAGGGCGGTGCGCGGGTCCAGATCCCGGGGCGTCGCGGCCCGCTGGTTCACGCCGCCGATCAGCAGGGCAAGGTTGCCGGAGATGGCAGTGTAGATGCCGGAAGTGTTGGTCGCGGGCGAATTGTGCGGAATGAAGATGGGAACGTTGTTGGAAGTGAACAACATCGTGGCCAGGTAGCGCGAGTCATCCGCTGGAGAGACGATCTCTCCCCGCGAGATGGCCAGCCCGTAAATCTCCTCGCGCGAGCCCAGGGAGGCGTCCGTGCTTCCACCGCTGCCGCCGTAGAACCCTCCATTGACGGCCACCTGCACGCCGTTGGCTTCCAGGAAATGACTGGTGTTCTCCGCGAGCGTCTCGTAACTCCCGCAATTGGTGCAGCCCGGGGTGGTGAGCAGCGAGACCCCGGGGGCGGTCAGGTCCACCCGCAGGCAGCGCACTTGGTGGTCGGGCTCGCTGCTGGTCTGGGCCTGTTGCTGGCCGGTGGCAAGCTCGACACCGACGAAGATGGGCGTCCATTGGCCCACCGTGATGGTGGCGCCCCAGGCGGCGTTGCCGAGGAGCAACAGACTCAGAAACGCGGTCGTGGTTCTCATGTTGGCCTCGAGTGGCGCCTCGCCCGGCACTGCCTGGCCGGGCTGGTCTCCGATAAACTGATCCTGTTGGCATCGAACCGGTTACGCTTGGTACCCGGGCTGGTTGCAAGGAAACCTCGTCCCCCGGCCCCGGGCTCCGTGGAGCCGGCGGCTGTACCGGCCAGACCGTCCCCGACCAAGGCGCGGGCGGGGATCTCCGCCGTTCGCGCCCAAGGCGCGCCCTTCAGCTCTCCCTGTGTAGTCACTTGATTTCTAATAGCTTCCACAGCAGCACTAGCCGTCTTGATCGCTCGGGAAGAGGGGCCGGGGCGCAGCCCAAGCGAAGCCGTATCAGGCGGCGTCAGCGCCGAGGCCTTGGTGGGCGCTCTGGTGGTCATGTTGGTTGTGCCTTTATAAGCACTTGCAATGCCAATGGCGAGACGTAATGGGCCGCGCACCGAGTCTGGGGAGACTGCCGCCGCAGCTTCGCAAGTCGCTCCTTGCCAAGGTAGACCCGAGAGCGGAGTCAGCTTGATTCTCCGCTCGCGCAAGCAGACCAGCTCTGGCAGTATGGGCTCCAATGAAGATCGCGGCGGTTGACCACACCCTGAGCCGCCTCGCGGAACTGATCGCCCAAGGCCGTTTCGAGGAACTTGAGACGGACACCTTGGAATTCAAACCGGTGCCTGCGGACGCATCCGGGTGGCGGAAGTCTCACGAGAGCGTGTGTGCCTTCCTCAACACACGGGGAGGGATCGTGATCTTTGGCGTCAGAGAGGAAGGCACCGGTGAGGGGCGCAGGTATGTCTTCACGGGGTGGCAACCGCACGCCGAACCGAACCTCAAGGAGTTCCCTTCTCAGTTCACCGAACGGGACGGCAAGAAACTCGAATTGAGCGACGCGTTTCCGGCCCCGATGGTACGTGACTTCCTCGATGGCCAGGTGGCAGTCGTCTTGGTGGATGAACTGCCGTCCGACCGCAAGTTCGTTTTCTACCGGGGCACAGCCTACCGCCGAATCCTGACTGGGGATCACCGCATCTCTGACGCGGAACTCAGCCGTCAGGAGGAATTCAAGGAAGAGGCCCTGCAGGCGCGCGAGCTGCAGCCTGTCCCTGAGGTGACGCTCGAAGGCCTCGACTTGGACAAGCTCAACGACTACATCACCCAGCTCAATCGCCCGGTGAAGGTGGAGACCGTGAAACCGGATCTGGAGTCAGCCCGTCCGTTTCTCGAGCGCAAGAGCTTCCTGCGCGACGGCACGGCGACCACTCTGGGCGTCTTGGTGTGCGGAAAGCACACCTCGGACAGGCTCGGCTTCCGCTGTCAGGTGCATGGTTATGTAGATGTTCCGCAGGAGATTGCCCGGGACAAGCAGGACCTTGCCGACAATGTGCTTCCCCTGATGGAAGGGAGCCTGGCTTACCTGCTGCGGAATATCCAGGTCGGCGTCAGTGTCGCGCAAGGAGGCAGCAGCCGACCGCAATATCCCGAGGAACTTCTGCGGGAAACGGTCAATAATGCGCTCGCCCACCGGGACTACTCGCTCAACCGCCAGATCATTCTCGCCATCAAACCGGGCCAGCACCTCGCCATCCAGAATCCCGGCGCCTTCCGGAAGCACCTCCTGATTGAAGCGCCGGACAGCGACATTCCCCTGCGGCGCGTCCTGCCGGAGGCCAAACCGCGCAACCCCAAGCTGGCCGATGTCTTGCGGGTGTTTCGCAAGTGGGAGGGACGGGGCATTGGCATGGCCACCATGGTGAATCTCTGCCTCAAGAACCAGATTGACCTTCCCTACTACCGCTTCGGCACGGAGGAAGTCACGCTCTTCCTAAGCCCCGGGAAGCTGCTCGACGCACGCATGGAGCTCCTCTTCCAAGCGTTTGACCGCCACATTGAGGACCGGCTCCAAGGCGGCCAGTTGAGCGAGAATCAAAGACTCGTGCTGGCCTATTTGATCAAGTCAGAATGGGCCAACGAGCAGGTCCGCTACACCATCCTGCTGACCCCCGACAACAACCATTTTAGCGAACTGGCGACTTTGGAGAAGAGCGGTTTGATCACCAAGCACCCCGCGAGTTCACCGATTTATCCCATCTACGTGGCTGACCGTACCTTGATGCGGCGCGATTACGTGCCGGAACTTCGCCGGCAGTTCGGCTCGAGCTTCGATGGGTTGGGCGAGTTACACCGGCAAGCACTCAGCATGGTGTACCGGCACAACCACTACTCCAAGAAGCGCTTGCCAACCGCAAAGCTGGTGAGCGTCGATCTCTTGGTGGCTGAAGTCCTACAACGTCTCGACCAAAGCGGTCCGGCAAGCGACATCGAGGAATTCGATGCCTTCTACCGCAAGGTTCGTTACGTGTTTAACAAACTGGAAAAAGCCGGATTCGTCGAACGACCCGAAGGGACGCGCGGCTACCTACTGAAAGCCGACGGGGGTTCCGACAGCCTGCGTCCGCTGACGTCAGCGGACGCAGGCTGTCGGAACCCCCGTCGGCTTTCAGTAGGTAGCCGCGCGTCCCTTCGGGTCGTTCGACGAATCCGGCTTTTTCCAGTTTGTTAAACACGTAACGAACCTTGCGGTAGAAGGCATCGAATTCCTCGATGTCGCTTGCCGGACCGCTTTGGTCGAGACGTTGTAGGACTTCAGCCACCAAGAGATCGACGCTCACCAGCTTTGCGGTTGGCAAGCGCTTCTTGGAGTAGTGGTTGTGCCGGTACACCATGCTGAGTGCTTGCCGGTGTAACTCGCCCAACCCATCGAAGCTCGAGCCGAACTGCCGGCGAAGTTCCGGCACGTAATCGCGCCGCATCAAGGTACGGTCAGCCACGTAGATGGGATAAATCGGTGAACTCGCGGGGTGCTTGGTGATCAAACCGCTCTTCTCCAAAGTCGCCAGTTCGCTAAAATGGTTGTTGTCGGGGGTCAGCAGGATGGTGTAGCGGACCTGCTCGTTGGCCCATTCTGACTTGATCAAATAGGCCAGCACGAGTCTTTGATTCTCGCTCAACTGGCCGCCTTGGAGCCGGTCCTCAATGTGGCGGTCAAACGCTTGGAAGAGGAGCTCCATGCGTGCGTCGAGCAGCTTCCCGGGGCTTAGGAAGAGCGTGACTTCCTCCGTGCCGAAGCGGTAGTAGGGAAGGTCAATCTGGTTCTTGAGGCAGAGATTCACCATGGTGGCCATGCCAATGCCCCGTCCCTCCCACTTGCGAAACACCCGCAAGACATCGGCCAGCTTGGGGTTGCGCGGTTTGGCCTCCGGCAGGACGCGCCGCAGGGGAATGTCGCTGTCCGGCGCTTCAATCAGGAGGTGCTTCCGGAAGGCGCCGGGATTCTGGATGGCGAGGTGCTGGCCCGGTTTGATGGCGAGAATGATCTGGCGGTTGAGCGAGTAGTCCCGGTGGGCGAGCGCATTATTGACCGTTTCCCGCAGAAGTTCCTCGGGATATTGCGGTCGGCTGCTGCCTCCTTGCGCGACACTGACGCCGACCTGGATATTCCGCAGCAGGTAAGCCAGGCTCCCTTCCATCAGGGGAAGCACATTGTCGGCAAGGTCCTGCTTGTCCCGGGCAATCTCCTGCGGAACATCTACATAACCATGCACCTGACAGCGGAAGCCGAGCCTGTCCGAGGTGTGCTTTCCGCACACCAAGACGCCCAGAGTGGTCGCCGTGCCGTCGCGCAGGAAGCTCTTGCGCTCGAGAAACGGACGGGCTGACTCCAGATCCGGTTTCACGGTCTCCACCTTCACCGGGCGATTGAGCTGGGTGATGTAGTCGTTGAGCTTGTCCAAGTCGAGGCCTTCGAGCGTCACCTCAGGGACAGGCTGCAGCTCGCGCGCCTGCAGGGCCTCTTCCTTGAATTCCTCCTGACGGCTGAGTTCCGCGTCAGAGATGCGGTGATCCCCAGTCAGGATTCGGCGGTAGGCTGTGCCCCGGTAGAAAACGAACTTGCGGTCGGACGGCAGTTCATCCACCAAGACGACTGCCACCTGGCCATCGAGGAAGTCACGTACCATCGGGGCCGGAAACGCGTCGCTCAATTCGAGTTTCTTGCCGTCCCGTTCGGTGAACTGAGAAGGGAACTCCTTGAGGTTCGGTTCGGCGTGCGGTTGCCACCCCGTGAAGACATACCTGCGCCCCTCACCGGTGCCTTCCTCTCTGACGCCAAAGATCACGATCCCTCCCCGTGTGTTGAGGAAGGCACACACGCTCTCGTGAGACTTCCGCCACCCGGATGCGTCCGCAGGCACCGGTTTGAATTCCAAGGTGTCCGTCTCAAGTTCCTCGAAACGGCCTTGGGCGATCAGTTCCGCGAGGCGGCTCAGGGTGTGGTCAACCGCCGCGATCTTCATTGGAGCCCATACTGCCAGAGCTGGTCTGCTTGCGCGAGCGGAGAATCAAGCTGACTCCGCTCTCGGGTCTACCTTGGCAAGGAGCGACTTGCGAAGCTGCGGCGGCAGTCTCCCCAGACTCGGTGCGCGGCCCATTACGTCTCGCCATTGGCATTGCAAGTGCTTATAAAGGCACAACCAACATGACCACCAGAGCGCCCACCAAGGCCTCGGCGCTGACGCCGCCTGATACGGCTTCGCTTGGGCTGCGCCCCGGCCCCTCTTCCCGAGCGATCAAGACGGCTAGTGCTGCTGTGGAAGCTATTAGAAATCAAGTGACTACACAGGGAGAGCTGAAGGGCGCGCCTTGGGCGCGAACGGCGGAGATCCCCGCCCGCGCCTTGGTCGGGGACGGTCTGGCCGGTACAGCCGCCGGCTCCACGGAGCCCGGGGCCGGGGGACGAGGTTTCCTTGCAACCAGCCCGGGTACCAAGCGTAACCGGTTCGATGCCAACAGGATCAGTTTATCGGAGACCAGCCCGGCCAGGCAGTGCCGGGCGAGGCGCCACTCGAGGCCAACATGAGAACCACGACCGCGTTTCTGAGTCTGTTGCTCCTCGGCAACGCCGCCTGGGGCGCCACCATCACGGTGGGCCAATGGACGCCCATCTTCGTCGGTGTCGAGCTTGCCACCGGCCAGCAACAGGCCCAGACCAGCAGCGAGCCCGACCACCAAGTGCGCTGCCTGCGGGTGGACCTGACCGCCCCCGGGGTCTCGCTGCTCACCACCCCGGGCTGCACCAATTGCGGGAGTTACGAGACGCTCGCGGAGAACACCAGTCATTTCCTGGAAGCCAACGGCGTGCAGGTGGCCGTCAATGGAGGGTTCTACGGCGGCAGCGGTGGAAGCACGGACGCCTCCCTGGGCTCGCGCGAGGAGATTTACGGGCTGGCCATCTCGCGGGGAGAGATCGTCTCTCCAGCGGATGACTCGCGCTACCTGGCCACGATGTTGTTCACTTCCAACAACGTTCCCATCTTCATTCCGCACAATTCGCCCGCGACCAACACTTCCGGCATCTACACTGCCATCTCCGGCAACCTTGCCCTGCTGATCGGCGGCGTGAACCAGCGGGCCGCGACGCCCCGGGATCTGGACCCGCGCACCGCCCTCGGATTGAGCGCTGACCGGCGTTACCTCTTGCTGCTGACGATTGACGGACGCCAGCCCGGATGGAGCGACGGCGCCGATTTCCACGATACGGGGGAGTGGCTGAAACGGTTCGGCGCCAGCGACGGCATCAACGTGGACGGGGGCGGCTCCACCACCATGGCCCGGTCCGACTGCACCGGGCGGGCGGTGCGCCTGAACCGGTCGAGTTACGCGGCCGCGTACGGACGGGAACGCAACATCGCCCAGAATCTCGGGGTGTACGCCCAGCCGCTGCCAAGCGAGTTGAAGGACTTCACCCTCGAACCCGCCTCCACGACCGCGAGCTTCACCTGGCTGACCGACCTGCCCGCCACGACGCAGGTGGAGTACGGCGCCACGACCAATTACGGCAGCGTTACCCCGGTGGACGGCCGGCTGGTCCGCCAGCACGTGGCCACCCTCGCAGGGCTGACGCCCGGGAGCACTTACTGTTTCCGTGCGAGCTCGACCACGGCAACCGGGCAGACGCTCACCGAAGCCTGCGAGTTCACCACCGTGCTTTCCCAGAACACGATCGAGGTCTTCGGATTGACCAACATCTGGACTTACACCACGAACAACCTGGACGGCGTGGCCTGGATGTTGCCCGGCTACGAGGAAGCGGACTGGCTCGGGCAGGGACCCGGCCTGCTCTGCGTCGAGGATGCCGCTTACGTCCAGCCCAAGAACACCGCGCTGCCGCCTGACTACGGGCAGCGCATTCCCACCACCTACTACTTTCGCACGCACTTCGCGTTCCCCGGCAGCGCCGCGGGAGCATCGCTGACCTTTTCCAACTATGTCGACGACGGCGCCGTGTTCTATCTCAACGGCGCCGAGGTCTACCGGCTGCGCCTGCCCGAGGCGCCCGAGGAGATCCTCGGCAGCACGCTGGCCATCGGCTACGCCTGCGTGGGAACGGCCACGGCGGGGGATGCCGCCGCCGGCTGCCCCGACGTGTTCACGGTGAGCGGCGAGGCCGCCGCCAACTTACGGCCGGGCGACAATGTGCTCGCAGTCGAAGTGCATAACTACAACGTCGGCAGTCTGGATGTCGTGTTTGGCTCCGCCCTCTCCATCAACACCCCCACCGTGGGCCAGCCGCGCCTCCATCTCTGGATGGAGGAAGGGATCGCCACGCTGTTCTGGAACGGAGAGGGATTCACGCTGCAACAGGCCGCCGATCTCTCGCGCCCCGAAAACTGGAGGGACGTTCCCGGGGCGGCTTCCCGGAGTCCGGTGACCGTGGCCCCGACCGGCACCATGTACTACCGCTTGCGATAACGACTTGACCCTGCGGCCCGGGCCGTCCTGGCCGCGTTACCCAGTTTGGGAATGCTTATGAAACCCGTACCGCCCTCCACCCGGCCACGCTCGAAGGCGTTTACGCTGATCGAGCTGCTGGTGGTCATTGCCATCATCGCCGTGCTGGCGGGCCTGCTGCTGCCCGCGCTCGCCCGGAGCAAAGCCGAGGCGAAACGCATGGTGTGCGTGAACAACCTGAAACAAGTCAGCCTGGCGCTGGGCATGTGGGCCAACGACAACGGCTCCAAGTACCCGTGGTACGTCGAGCGGGCCAAAGGCGGCAGCAAGGACACCCTGGACTGGATCGACCACTTCCGGGTCTGCTCCAATGAACTGGCCACGCCGAAGATCCTGGTCTGCCCCATGGAGAAGGACAAGAAGCCGGCCAAGGACTGGATCACCGCTTCGGGGTTCGACAACGTGAGTTACTTTGTCGGCTTGTCCGCCGAGGAAGCGCGGCCTCAGAGCATGCTGACCGGCGACGGCAATATCCTCGGCGGCGGCGGCGGCTTGGACCCGCACTGGAACGCCTTTCTGGGCGGGTCCATCGACGCCAGTTGGGACACGACCCTGCACGGCGAGCGCGGCCATATCGCGCGCACCGATGGCAGCATCCTCAAACTCACCACCTTCGGATTGCGGGACCACATCTCCATCATTCTCGGCAGCGGCGCGACCAACGTCGCCATCTCCAAGCCGCAGGGCGTGCTGTGAGCCGCCTTGGAGACGGGCCTTCGGCTGACAAATGGTCCCGACCGGATAGCGCGGCCGGCGAGGCAAAGCACGGCCGGCTTGCACGGTGGACCACAAGCACCCAACGCACCGCTTCTGCATGTCCCCTGTCGCAAGCACACCGGCACGCGCGGAGGGTGTCAAGCCCGGCGGCCTTGCGAGATTGGGCCAATCCACCGCCTGTCTGTCCGGCTCGCCTTCCCATCCGCTGAAAACGATCCGTCTCCTTCCCAGGACTCGATATCCCCGTTCGCCGTGGGTGGTTGTTTCGCCCTTCACAGGGCTCAACCGCAATCGTGGGGGCCCGATTCCCAGGCCGTTGGCCTGGGCTGACGAGTGGTTGCACCTTTTGTGCACCGCGATCGATGCCGAGCGCCGGGCTCATTCGTGCATACTTCAATACCGTGTCTGATTCACACCGGTTTCCTTCGGGCACGGGGTTGTGAGGTCGCTTCCACCTGCCGGACCGGAAAGCCGGGTGGCAACGAAGCCAAAGTTCGATAGACCGAGCACCGTCGGGAAAGCGCCGAGGGCGCGTTCACTCCTCAGCCCAGTAACGGTGTTGATTTTGGCAAGGAGTATTTGGGATTTTCTTGGGGGGC
>CAYYMW010000231.1:0-11389 GCA_964472515.1 uncultured Verrucomicrobiota bacterium
CCGGCACGATAGGGCGGAGCTGGAAGGACTGGAGCCCTACCAACAGTGCCGGCATTTCATGAGCGTCGTAATCGCTGGCTCGCAGGTGCAGCATCACGGACTCCCCGTAGCCACCCAACCCCAAGGCGGCAGTCTCTTCATAGGTCGCCCCGAGTTCGGCACTCCAGACGCGCACTTGCACCCAAGCCAGAAAGCTGCCCGGCACGCCAAGCACCGCGAGATCGTGCGAGGAGCTGAAGTAACCTGGCGCACGGAGGGAAATGATCTCTCGGCCGCCGGATTGTATAGCAAAGGCCGGACTAAGGGAGTCCACCGCTGCCCCACCGTAAAGTTCAACGCGCCATTCGGAACCCCAAAGCGGGCTCCCCTTCGCATCGAGCACGGGAGCTTCAATGCCGTCGAATGGCGCCTTGTTGACCAGCCCAAATGTCCCTTGGGCATGCGAGGACGGCGCAGCCATTATCAGACACACCAAACCGACGTAGAAGGCTTTCATGATCTGTGAACTGAGCTGAGGGAGCCTGGTGGAATGAACTTGTGTCACGCTCGAGCGGCTTACGGATTCGGCCAAGTGATGCGCTCCAAATGAACCTCGGATCGGTTCAGTCCGGTGTCCCGGTTCCGGTGTGCGCGCTACGGCTTGAAGCAGGGGCTTAGGTGCGGGTCACTATCCATCAGCTTCGCGATCTCCGGCAGGCAATCCCGTTCCGACAGGATAGTGTAGTAGCCGGCCTTGATCGTGGGCGCCAACTGGGCCGCGTGCAGCCATTCCTGGCGCGAGAACGGGTCGGCCTGGATGTGCGACCAGAAGCCGGTGGCGTCGAACAGCGCGGCGATCCGGTCGGTATCGTGCTGCTGGAGCAGGCTGACCAGGTAGGCCGCCACCCCGACTTGCAGGCCATGCAAACGCGGCCTTTCGCAGGTCGCATCCAACGCGTGGGAGATCAGATGCTCGCTGCCGCTCACGGGCCGGGACGACCCGCCAATCGCCATCGAGATGCCGTTCAGCAGCAGGGCAGTGCCCAGCAGGCGCACGCCTTCCTGGTCCTTCACCGGCCGGCCGAGGAATTGGAAAGCGGTCGCGTCCGAGAGCAGCGCGGCAAAATCGTCCACCGGCGTGCCCTTGGCGTGGAAGGCGAGCTTCCAGTCGCGCACCGCCGTGAACTTGGCCGCCAGGTCGCCCACGCCCGAACACCAGAGGATGTCCGGTGCCTGCAGGCAGACTTCGGTGTCGATGACCACGCCAAACGGCATCGCCGCCGGCAGCGAGCGGCGTTTACCCGCCAGCGTCAGACTCGATTGCGGGCTGCAAAACCCATCGTTCGACAAGGAGGTGGGCACTGCCAGGTAAGGCAGGCGGCTGAGGAAACCCAGGTATTTGGCCACGTCCAGCGCCTTGCCTCCGCCCAGGCCGATCAGCGCGTCGATGCCCGAAGGCAGATCGCGCAAGAGGCCCTCGGCCTGCTCGAAACTGGCGTCGTTGACGGGCAGCCGCAAAACCAACTCGATCCCTTCCCGGGCCAATCCCGCTTCAACCCGCTCCCGCAGCCTTGCCAGCAAGTCGTGGCTATGCAGCAGCGCCACGCGTTTGAACTCGTGCCTGCGTGCGTAGATGCCGAGGCGGTCCAAGGCGCCCGGCTTGGCGCGGACCAGGGTGGGAATGGCGATTTGACGGGGGGTAATCATGGCAGGAGGGTGGTTGGTTAGGTGGATGGCAATTCAGGCAGGAGTTCGGCCAGATGAGACCAGCGGGGCAGCGGCACAAAGCTCTCGCCTTGAGCGCGGAAATGGTCCGCCAAGAAGCCACGCGCGAAGCGACGACCGGCGGGCACGAGCAGCGCCGCGTCGATGTCCGGCCGGCCGTCGCCCGCGAAGGCCACGGGTTTGCCCGTTGCCAACGCGGCGCGGACAATCCCCGGCTTGTCGATCCCCGTGGGCCGCGAGAAGAACGGCGACGCCACGGGGAGTTGCAGCACCAGGCCACGCTCCGGATCGAATACTCCCGGGTTCGAGTGGATGCGCAAGGGCAAGTCCAGCGGCTCGAGCAGCACGCGGATATACCACTCGCAACCGGCCGAGGCGATCCACGTCTCCCACCCCTTGGCGCGAAGCGCGCGCACAGCGGTGGCCAGACCGGGGTCGAGGCCCATCTCCAGCACCACCCGCCGCAGATGCGCTTCCGAGGTGCGAATCCGGGCGTAGATATGGGCGAGGGCGTCGAAGTGGTGGAGGCGGCCCGCTTGATACTCCTGCCAGGGATCGTCGTTGGGTGGCAACGGCCAATGCCGCCGCGCGAGTTCGAAGAAGTCGATCTCCGTCATGGTCCCGTCAAAGTCGGAGACCAGGATTCCCCTTGCCGGGGTCACGGTGAGTGGATCAGGTGTCGTTCCGTTCGGCACACGTGGAGCATGCGCCCGCCCCTTCGACTCGGCAAGCCCTGCCGGTCGCCCACACCGATGCTTCGGACGGCGATGAAATCGGCACGGCGGTTGCTTATCCGAGTCCCAGATGCGGCCAATGATGGCGATTCGCATGTTTGCAGGTGGCTGAGTTGCGGTATCTTATATGACGTTGTCAGAACCAGTGAAGACCTTCGCACGTGGAGAATGGTGGCTTTGGCTGTTGTGCCTTTTCAGTGCCACGCCCGCCGGTAACGCGGGCTTGGTGCTGAGTGAGGTCTTCATCAACCCGCCCGGTACGGACGCCCCCAGCCAATACCTCGAACTGCGCGGCGCGCCCAATTCAACGATTCCGGCCGGCACCGCGCTGGTCGCCATCAACGGCGCCGAGGCCGATGACCCCGGCACGGTCGGCAACGTTTTCGACCTTTCCGGCCGGGTGCTCGGCGGCAACGGCTTCCTGGTGTTGCTGCAAAAGGGGAATGCCTACGCCACGGCACCCGGCGCCTCGGTGCTGGCCAATACGGACAGCGGTTCCGGCTTCGGAAGCGGGTCCTCCAGTTCCCTTGGCCATCGGGGGCTGAAGGGAGCCACCGACCTCCCCCATGCCTCGGTGACCTTCATGTTGGTCCAGTCAGCCGAACTCCCCAAGCCCGGCGACGACATCGATGCGGACGACGACGGCGTGCCAGACGGTTCGGTCTACGCCGGCTGGACGGTGCTCGACTCCGTGGGCGTGCTGGGCTCCCACGGGGCAGGGGACATTGCCTACGGGGCGGTTAACTTCCGGCGTAACACTCAACCCGGGGATGGGGCGCTTGCCAACGGGGGCATCGTGTCGATCGGCTTCACCCCAAGCTACGTGGCGCGCGCGGGCAATTCGACGGGCTCGACTGCCGCGGATTGGGTCGCGGCGGACAACCTGGCCGGCAGCGCGCCCAATTGGACCTTGGGCGACAAGGTCAACACCATCCCCTCAGGCCTGGCGGGCGTACCGCTCCAACCGCTGGGAGGTCCCAACTTCGGCGCGCCCCCTTTGCCGGGCGTGACGGTCACTCCGGTTGCCACGGGGATCGACGTCACCGAAGGCGGTCCGCCAGCGACCTACGCGCTCGGCTTGAACACCGTCCCCGGTGGTCCCATCGTCCTGACGTTGCAGGCGGATTCGGAGATCGAGTTGAGCATCGACCACGGCCAAAGCTTCGCCGTCACGCAGAACCTTACTCTCGCTGACACCGTCCCTGCCAACATCCTCGTGCGCGCACAGGCCGATGACTTCATCGGCGCTTCGCCCCGCCCGCACCGGATCAGCCACTCCCTTTCCGCCACCGCCGATCCCGCCGGCTATCCTCTCGGCACCCCCATCCCCAACCTGGAAGTGCGCGTCCTGGAGAAGGGAACCCTGCAACTGAACGAACTCAAAGTGAACCCGCCCGGGGCAACGAACGGCCCGTGGGAGTATGTCGAGTTCCAAGGCACCCCCCAGGCCGGGTTGACCAACCTGTACTTCCTGGGTGTCGAGAGTGCCAAGTCAAAGAACCCGGGTGTGGTTAACCTGGCGATACCCCTGACCGGGGCTAAGGTGGGTAGCGGCGGCTTGCTGGTGATCGGGGCGCCCGGGGACGCTTACCGGTTGCCCGGCGACGCAACGCTTTGGCCTGACCCTGCGTTCAGCCAACCCGACGGCGCGCTCAGCCGAGGGCCTTCGACTTACCTCCTGATCGGCAGTCCGACGCCCATCGAAGTCGGAACCGATCTCGATGCGGGCGACAACGGGGTGATCGAAGGGCTGCCCGACGGGGCCTCCATCGTCGATTCCCTGACGCTCTCCTCCGAGGATGAGAAGACCGTGGCCTATGGCAGCACCTCGCTCACGTTGGCCGCGGAGGTGCCCGACGCCGCGATCCGCTTTCCGGTTGGCCTCTTCCCGCAGGCTACCAACGGCTGGGTCTGCGGCCGGCTCGCGGGCACGAATGGCGCTTCGCTGATCTTTGACAGCTCGGCGCTCAGCCCGGGCTTTCCCGTGGGAGCGGTCTTGTCCCCGGGCCGGCCCAACGAGGTGGCCGTCACTTTCCAAGGGCTGGTTCCGTGGTCGGGGGTGGTGGGCGACCCCACCAATCCGGGGCTGAACTTCGGGCTGACGGACCTTTCGCCCTCCCCAAGCGGCGAGTGGACCCTCCGCGCCACCAGCAGCGATCCAGCCATTGTGCCGGACGCCCACCTGAACCTCGCCGCCGGCCCCGGCGGCCAGCGCACCGTGTACCTGGACCCGGTGGGCGTGGGCTTCTGCACCATCATCATCACGGCAACGAACGGGAGCCGCTCCGGCGGAGCGGGATTCCCGTATGCGGCTTCCGCCATGGGCCGTCCCGGCGGGATCTTCGAGTTGGGGGCGAGCGATGCCTCGGCCGCGCTGGCCTTGGACGCTGACCATATGCTGGTCGGCGACGACGAAAACCAGATCCTGCGCCTCTACCCACGGGGGCATTCCGCCCCACCGCTCGCCCAATGGAACTTCTGGGACGAGCTGGACGTTTCCAGCCAAAACGCCGGCGAGGTGGATATCGAGGGCGCCACCCGCGTCGGCAACCGGCTCTACTGGATCGGTTCGCATTCTCATTCCTTCCTGGCGGAGAGTCGTACCAACCGGATGCGCTTCTTTGCCACCGACCTCGTGGGCAGCGGCGTTGACGCCCAACTCCAGTTCGTGGGCTATTACGAGCACTTCAAAACCGACTTGGTGCAGTGGGACAACGCCAACGGCCACGGCAAAGGCCCGGGCTACTACGGCCTCGCCGCCAGCGTGGCGGAGGGAGTGAACCCGAAGTCACCGGAGGGGTTCAACATCGAGGGGCTCTCCATGGCGCCGGGCAGCACCGACGCCGCCTACATCGGGCTGCGCGCCCCCGTCGTGCCGCTCCCCAATCGCACCCATGCCCTTATCATCCAGGTCCTTAACTTCGCCACCCTCGCCGCCAGCGGCGGCCCGCCGGGATCGATCGTCTTCGGCCCGCCCATCGAACTCGACCTCTACGGGCGCGGCCTTCGCAGCCTGGAAGGCACCGCCACCGGCTACCTCATTTCCGCCGGCAATCCCGGTGACGGCCCCAACCTCTACCCCCTGGATTTCAAGCTCTACACCTGGACCGGCCTGCCGACCGACCAACCCCGGCAACTCGCCGCCGATCTGACCGGCCTGCAACCCGAGACCATCGTGGAATTGCCCCCGCTTCCCTGGACGGCCCAGACCCGGGTCCAATTGATGAGCGACCTGGGCGCGCGCAACATCTACAACGACGGCGTCCCCAACAAGCGCCAGCCCTATCCCTTCTTCCGCAAGTCCCGCAGCGATTGGGTGTTGCTCGGTCCAGAGGTCAAACCCGCCCCGATCATTGTGTCTTCCAGCATCGAGCCTGGCCGGGTCACCTTGACTTGGCGGGCCTTGACGGGAGAGACCTACCGGGTGCAGGCCTGCGCGGATCTCGCCCATGCCGTTTGGGGAGATCTGACAGGGGATGTCCGAGCGCCCGGCCCCTACGTCACTCAGACCCTTGCCACCGACCCGGCCAGGCAACAGTACTACCGCGTGATCCTGCCCTGAGTGCGCGGGCGAGCCTGCCACAACCGTGGCAATCGCCCCCACGGACGGAGCGCTCTCGCTGTAACTTTTTTGCCCTCCGCGTCTCCGTCCTGCCATGAATTGGATTGGACTCGTGATCCTCGGTGTGGTCCTGGCTGGCCTATACGCCCTCAAGCGTTCTTCCTTGGTGCCGGTGGATACCGCCGCCAAGCTCCTCCGCGAGGGCGCGCTGGTCGTCGATGTCCGCACCCCGCAGGAGTACGCCGAAGGGCACCTGCCCGGTGCGGTCAACGTTCCCTTGGGGGAAATCGCTGAGGACATCCGCCGGCATGCTCCCGACCCCAAGCGTGTGCTGCTGCTCCATTGCGTCAGTGGCGGGCGCAGTGGTCTGGCTGCCCGCCGACTCCGCGGCCTGGGCTACACCCAGGCCCACAACCTCGGTTCCTACTCCCGCGCCGAACAGCTCGTGTCCACTCGTTAGTCCCTCAGGCAGAACGTCTTAGCCTCTGGTTGGCCAAATTTGCAATGCCATTGCAAATTTGGCCTTTTCATTGCAAGCACTTGGGCTAGAATGGGTACGGTATGAGATGGTATGCCCACCCGATGATTGAGCGACTACGGATTGGCTTTGCGCGGACGGGCCAGGCTTGGGTCGCGGTTCGAGACGGATTGGATTCCAGCGATGAAGGGTAGCATGGACCCCAAGGGAGTGCTTCGTCGGCCCATCCAGGCCCGGGATACGAAGTGGGCGGCGGCCATTGCGCAGTGGCTGACCAAGGCAGGTTTGCGACCCAACCAGATTTCCCTCCTCAGCATTGGGTTCGCCGCGATTGCGGGCGCGTGCTTGCTGGGTTCGGGACACGCGCAGGCGACCTGGGCACAGTGCATCCTCCTACTGGCGGCAGCCGCCGCGATGCAGCTTCGCTTGCTCTGCAACCTCTTCGACGGGATGGTGGCTGTGGAAGGTGGGTTCAAGACGCGTTCCGGAGAGATCTTCAACGAGTTTCCCGACCGATTCTCCGACCTCCTCGTCTTCCTCGGCGCGGGGTACTCGCTGGCGGCCACGCGGTGGGGCGTGGAGCTTGGTTGGACCGCGGCCCTGCTGGCCGTGCTGACGGCGTACATCAGGGCTCTCGGAGCTTCGGCGGGCGCCTCGCAGCAGTTCTGCGGGCCGATGGCCAAACCCCAGCGGATGGCGGTCATGACTGCGGCTTGCCTCCTGAGTGTGCCGGAGGTGCTGCTGCGGTGGCACGTTTCGATGTTGGCCTGCGCGCTGGGCATCGTGGTGTTGGGATGTGTGTTGACCGTGTGGCGGCGCACCGTCCGCGTGGTGAAGGAGTTGGAGCAGGCATGAAGGTCCCGCTGGCAGCCGGCTTGATTCGCTTGCTGGGCGGTGCCAACCCCCGGTGGGTGGGGTGCCAACCGGACGAGCGGCAGCGCATCTATTTCGCCAACCACACCAGTCACTTGGACGCGGCCGTCCTGTGGGCTTGTCTGCCTCCGGTTCTGCGGGCGAAGACCCGGCCTGTGGCGGCCAAGGATTATTGGGAGGCGGGTCCGTTGCGCCGGTTCCTGGCACAGCAGGTCTTTCAGGCCATCCTCATCGACCGCACCAAGGTCACTGCGCATAACAACCCGATCGAGATCCTGGTGGCGGGCATGGGGGACCAGTTCTCCCTGATCATCTTTCCCGAAGGAGGACGCGGTACCGGCGAGGCGGTGGGACCGTTCAAGAGCGGTCTGCATCATCTGGCCAAAGAGAAACCGGGCGTGGAACTCATCCCGGTCCTCATCGACAACATGAATCGGATCCTGCCCAAAGGGGAGTTCCTGCCCGTGCCGTTGTTGAGCAGCATCAGCTTCGGCGCGCCGTTGAGCCGGGTGCAAGATGAAGCCAAGACCGCCTTCTTGGAACGGGCACGGGAGGCGGTGTGCCAACTCCAACACACATGAAGCTACGCTTGGATGCGGAGACCTACTGGCTGATGGGCGGTGTGCTGGTGCTGCTCCTTGCCGCCAGCGGTATCGGCTGGTGGCTGGCCGCCCGGGTGAAGGACGACCACGCCCGCCAGACGATCGCCAACCTCAATGCCCGCGTGCGCGCTTGGTGGGCCATGGTGATCATTTTCGGCTTGGCGCTGGCCACCGGCGGAGCGGGTTCGATTATCCTGTTTGGCCTGACCTCCTTCCTGGCCTTACGTGAGTTCGTGACACTCACCCCCACCCGCCGGGGAGACCATCGCGCGCTGTTCTGGGTGTTCTTCATCATCACGCCGCTGCAGTACTGGCTCCTCTGGATCGATTGGTACGGCTTGTTCATCATCCTGATACCCGTCTACGCCTTCCTGTTCATTCCCGCCCGCAACGCCATTTCCGGAGATTGTGAACGCTTCTTGGAACGGACCGCGAAGATCCAATGGGCGTTGATGGTCTGCGTTTATTGCGTCAGCCACGCGCCGGCCTTGCTGCGGCTCGATATCCCCGGCTACGAGGGCCAGAATGCGAAGCTGCTCTTCTACTTCGTTCTGGTGGTGCAGATCAGCGACGTGCTGCAATACGTCTGGGGAAAGACGCTGGGCAAACGCAAGATCGCGCCTCACGTGAGTCCCAACAAGACGTGGGCGGGCTTCCTTGGCGGCGTGGGTTCAGCCACGCTGGTCGGCGCCGCGCTGTGGTGGGCCACGCCCTTCTCCCCGTGGCAGGCTGCCGGGATGTCCTTGGCGATCTGCCTGATGGGCTTCGCCGGAGGCCTGACGATGTCCGCTATCAAGCGGGATCGAGGCATCAAGGACTTCGGCACCATGATCGAGGGGCACGGCGGTGTTCTGGACCGCATCGACTCGATCTGCTTCGCAGCCCCGGTCTTCTTTCACCTCACCCGCTACTTCTTCACGCCGTGAAGGATGCCGACTCGGTGCCCGGTCTAGCGGGGGTACCGACCTTGGATCGCATTGACGTGCCTGCCACCCCCCCGGCCGCGCAGAGGCCCCTGTACCGCCTCTGGGGCGCATCGTCCCCAACCGTAGGCTCGCGGCGGTTTCAACGGTGTCCGGCCGGGCGCTTTATGGAGTGCGGCGGCAAGCGCAGCGCGACGCCGCTTATCACGCGGCCGCGCTGTGCTTGACCCACCGGCTGCGCTCTGCGATCCCTGTCGGGATCGTTTGCGCGGAGAACGCGCGCCGTTGCCTCCGACGACCAGCCTTCCATCCCTCCGGGACGCTTTGCCCGCACAGGCACGCCTGCCGGAGGCAGGTGGAGCGATTAGCCGGTGGGAAGCGTAGCGCGCCCACCGGTTGAGGTGCCTCTCCATTTTGACCCACGCGCCCCGGAGGCGGCGCGCAGGCCTTGGCACCTCGGCGGGGTGCGTGGTTCCAAGAGAACCCGCTATCCAGTTTCCCCCGCCGCACTCGATGCACCGGCTACGCTCCGCGATCCCCCCCCGGGCTCGCGGGCTCGCGGTGGTTTCAGCGGCCTCGCAGCCCGGAGCGGTCCATGCGCGCCTCGCCATTTGCCTTGAAGAAAGGACCGCCCTGCCACAGTCTCAAGGTAGATCGGAACGAACAACATGAGCGCGCGCGCGAAGAGCAGTTGGCGGAAATTCGCTTTGGGGGTAAGTCTAATCGTCATGGCCATCTCGAATGCAGCCGATGCGCCGGGCGTCGCCAAGCCGAGCGACCTCTTTCCCGCCGCGGACCTCATGCGGGTCGGCGTGTACTACTACCCCGAGGCGTGGCCGGAGGGCCAGTGGGCGCGGGACATCGCCAACATCAAGAAGCTGGGGATGGAGTTCGTCCATATGGGCGAATTCGCCTGGGCGTTCATGGAGCCGCGCGAGGGGGAGTTCGACCTCGACTGGCTCGAACGCAACGTGAAGCTCTGCGCCGCGCAGGGCCTCAAGGTCGTTCTCTGCACCCCCAGTGCCACCCCTCCCGTGTGGGTGGGGCAGAAACATCCCGAAATCCTCATGGTGGACGCTCGTGGCCGGCGGATGGCCCACGGCTCGCGGGAACATGCCTGCTGGTCGGTGCCGGCGTACCGGGCCCAGGTCGAGCGGATCGTTGAGGAGTTGGCCAAGCGCTTCGGGCAGAACGCCGCCGTCTGGGGCTGGCAGCTCGACAACGAATTGAGCCATTACGGCAAGGACTTCTGCTACTGCGACCATTGCACGGCCAAGTTCCGCGTCTGGCTGCGTCAGAAGTACGGCACCATCGACCAACTGAACCGCGACTGGGGCAACGCCTTCTGGTCGCAACGCTACCAGGACTTCGATCAGGTGCGCATCCCCAACCAGGACGAACTCGTGCAGCAGGTCAACCCTCATGCCTTGCTCGATTTCCAGCGGTGGTTCGCCGAGGAAGCCGCTGACTACCTCCGTTTCCAGGCGGGGGTCTTGCGGCGGCATTGCCGGGGTCAGTGGATTACCAGCAATTTCATGAACACCCACAGCCCGGTTTACCCCGCGCTGTCGGGCAAAGACCTGGAGCTGATCAGTTGGACGCTCTATCCCGTGCGCGGCAACCTCAATACGGGCGAACTCGGCTTTCGGCTGGGGGACGGCGCCGAGATGGGCTTCATGCATGACTTCCTGCGGCCGATCACCGGCGTCGAGGGCCTGATGGAACTCCAGCCCGGCCAGGTGAATTGGGCCGACGTGAATCTGCAACCGCTTCCCGGCGCCGTCTACATGTGGCTGATGCGCTCGTTTGCCTCCGGGGCCAGGGTGGCCTGCACCTACCGCTATCGCCAGCCGCTGAGCGGGGGCGAACTCTACCACTACGGTCTCGTCGGTCCGGACGGGGTCACGCCCACCACGGGCGGCCAGCAATACGCCGAAGCCGCCGGTGCCATGGCGCTTCTCCGCAAGCATTACAAGGCCGACGCCAAGCCTCCGGCCGCCTATGCCGCCCGCCGCACCGCCTTGCTTTACCATCCCGATAACCGCTGGGACATGGACAACCACAAGCAAACGGTTCGCTGGGATTCCATGGGGCACATCCTGAAGTATCATCGCGGGCTCAAGCGCCTCGGCTGCCCGGTGGACGTCGTCAGCGCGAGCGCCGATTTCAGCGCCTACCCGTTCGTCGTCGCTCCGGCCTATCAACTGATCGACTCCAACCTCGTGGCGAGGTGGACCGCCTACGTCGAGAACGGCGGCCACTTGGTGCTCAGTTGCCGTACCGGGCAGAAAGACCCGCGCGGCCATCTCTGGGAAGCCCCTTGGGCCGGGCCGATCCTCCCGCTCATCGGCGGCAAGGTTGCCCTCTATGACTGCCTGCCCGCCCCCCTCAACGGCAAGGTTGAGGCGGAGGGGGCCGCCTTCGAGTGGGGTGCCTGGGGCGAGGTTCTGGAACCCGGGGAGGGCACCGAAATCCTGGGCAAACACACCACCCATTTCTATGCGGGCAAACCC
>CAYYMW010000232.1:0-11323 GCA_964472515.1 uncultured Verrucomicrobiota bacterium
GACTGAGCGTCGCGCCAGGCGCGGGGCGTGAGGCTGGTCTTCTGGCGGAACACGGTGGCGAAATACTGGCTGCTCTGGAAGCCGCAGGCGAGCGCGACGTCGAGGATACTGCGCCGGGGTGTTTCGTTGAGCATCCGCTTGGCGGCCTCGACGCGTACGTGGGCCAGGTACTCCCCGGGGGGCATGTTGACCAACTGGCGGCAGTAGTCGGCGAAGCGGCTGCGGCCGAGCCCGCAGCGCTCAGCCATTTCGTCGAGCGTCCACGGGTGGTCGAGGTGATCGGGGAGGGCTTTGAGGAAGAGGCCAACGGAGCGACGAGTGGAAGCGAGTTGGGCGTCGAGCACGACTTTCTTGCGTTCGAGGAGTTCGAGGAGGGCGACGCAGAGTTCGTTGACGGCGAGCTTGAGCCGGCTTTGGAGGGCGGCCGGTGTGCCACGGTCGGCGAGCCCGGCCAGGCGCTCGAAGCAGGCGCCCAATTCGCGATCGGCATGCCAGACCGGGTTCTCGTTGTGCCGCAGCAGGGTGGTGAGGCGGTTCAGGTCCGTGGGCGAGAGCACCAGCCAGTCGGGCCAGCGCCAGGGTTGGTCGGGGCGGCGGACGCCGACGTCGAGGATCAGCCAGAGGAGGCGGGTGGGGCCGATGTGCGGGTTGCCGACGCGGTGTTTTTGCCAGGGACGGGTGATGGTGAGATCGCCGGGGTCCAGGGAGAAGCTATGGCCCTCGACCAGGAAGGCGGTGCGCCCACGCGAGACGTAGGTGAATTCGATGCCTTCGTTGCGGTGCCAGTCCAGGCCCCAGCGCTGGGTGCCGGCGGCGTCCCAGTAGCCGACGGTGGAGACTTCCGGGAGCAGGCGCTGGGGCAACGGGCGGCCCGGGTAACCGCGGTGAACCAGCGCGGACAGGCGCACCTCCCCGCGCTGGACGGCCTGAATCAGGGGTTCGCAGCGGTCGGCGTGGTAGGTGGCATCCGGGCTGAGGAAGATGGCGGAACTGGCTTCGTGGCGCGGCATGGGAGGGGTGGAAAAGCGATGTTCAAAGTTTACCAATACGCGATCTTGGACGATTCAAGCTGGACGATTGCGTAAGGTCAAGACAGTTCAAACAACCGGCGGCGCACGGAGCGCTTGGGGGTCCAAGCGGGCTGTGGCCGCCGGGAAACAGGCGATGACTGGATCAGCGGCAGTAGGTGCTTGTGCGGGTGCCCGGCAGCGGTTGTGCCGACGGGTTCCGATGGCATGTGGTGTGCCAAAGGGCTGCTCTGGTTGCAGGAAACCGTAAACTGCGTTCTCCGGTCTCAATCCCTCTCCCACCCTATGAAGACGTCCGTTTCTTGCGCGCTCCCCTGGTTGGGCGGCGCGTTGCTCGCGGCCTCGCTGCAGGCCGGAACCATCAGCGGGCAGGTGACCTATGCGGGCACCCAGCCCGGAAATGTGGTCGTCCGGGCTGTACAACTCTTACCAAACAACAAGGTGCTGACCTTGGATGGCGACGGCGATTTCGCCTCGACCACCATCACCGACCTGTCCGGGGCCGAGCTGAGCATCCAGTACTGGTTCAAGGGCAACAACATGCTGTCCGCCATCCGGCAGCAGAGCGGCGGGTTCATCGTGGCCGGCTGGAACGGCAAGCATATCATCTCGAATGACGGGGGTACGACGGGCGTGTCCGCCGGGGAAGGCACCACCGACGGTCAATGGCACCATGTGGTGGTCAGTTGGAAGCAGGGCACCGTCGGCGGTTTCGCCAGCTACCTGGACGGGCGGTTGGTGGAGAAGCGGGACAGCGCGAACGAGCCGATTCCGAGCCACAATGCCCAGGTCTTCTTCGGTTCCTTCAATGGGACGGGTGAGTTCCTCCAAGGCCAGTTGGACGAGATTGCCATTTGGAACCGGGCGCTGAACGAAACGGAGGTGACGGCCAACTGGAACCGGCGTCTGACCGGATCGGAAAGCGGGTTGGTGGGATACTGGAGCTTCGACGATGGAAGCGGCAAGGACGCGTCCCCGAACGCCAACGATGCCGAGTTCTGGGGTGAGGCGGCCTTGGTGGATGCCAGCATCCCGGGCCTGGGCGGAGGGTTGGGGGAAGTGGTGCTGGATGGACCCGGAGCCTACACGCTGGCGAACCTGCCGGATGGCCCCGACTATCAGGTCACGGCCTACCGGGATGTCTCGGGCAACCTGAGGCAGGGGGCGGGCGAGCCGGCTGGCAGCTATGCCGGCAATCCGTTCCCCCTCTCGGGCAGCAAGATGGGGGTGGATATTGTGCTGGCGGAACCTCCGCGGATCGTGACGCAACCGGCGGGGACGCGGGTGGCGACGGGCACAGACGTGGTGCTGAGAGTGGCGGTGGAAGGCACGGCGCCGCTGACCTATGAGTGGCGGCGGAATGACCAGGCGCTGGCCGATGGGGGCCGTTTTAGCGGCACCCAGACGGCGGAGCTTCACATCGGTGGGATTCAGGAGGCGGATTCGGGGGTCTACACCGTTGCGGTGGGCAATGCGCAGGGAACGGTGGTCAGTGAGGCGGCTCAAGTGGACGCCGTCGCCGGCGGCATCAAGATCTCAGGCCAGGTCACGTACGCAGGCACGCAAAAGGGACGTCTGTTGGTGACGGCCTCGCAAGCGCCCAGTGGCAACAAAGTGCTCAGACTGGATGGCAACGGGGATAGTGTGGCCACGCCACTGACTGACCTGTCGGGCTCGGAACTCACGATCCAGTATTGGTTTAGGGGTTCAGCGGTGTCTTCAGCGGTGCGGCAGCAAGGAAACGGCTACTTGGTGGCGGGCTGGGGGGATAACCTGGCGATTCTCTCGAGCGACGGCGGCACGGCGGGTCTGTCGATCGGGAAGACCGTGACGGACGGCGCCTGGCATCATGTGCTGGTGACCTGGAAGCAGGGCACGGTGGATGGCTTCGCCACCTATCTGGACGGCAAGCTCGTGGCGAAGCGTGAGAGCGCCAACGTGCCGATTCCGAATATCAACGCGGCGATCTACTTCGGCGCCTGGGACGGTTCGGCGGAGTTCACCAAGGGTGAATTGGACGAGATCGCCATCTGGCGCAAGCATTTCACCTCGAGCGAGGTCGCCACGATGTGGCGGAGCAGTCCGGTGGGAACCGAGCCGGAATTGATCGGTTTCTGGAGTTTCAACGACGGCACGGCCAATGACCTTACCACCGCCGGCAACAACGGCGAGTTGAAGGGGGACGCGGCCATTGTGGACGAAGACATTGCACAGATGGGGAACGTGGTGACGGGCAGCTTCGAGGGCGTCGGAGCCTACGAACTGACGAACGTAACCCCCGGGCCGGGCTATCGCGTCTCGGCGTTCCTGGACGTGAACACGAACGGCGTGGCGGATGCGACCGAACCCAGCGGCCAGTACGGCGGCAACCCCATCAATGTAACCGCCAGCGTGGCGAATGTGGACATCACGCTCACCGAGGCCCCGCGAATCACCGCGCCGCCGGTGCAAGCGCGCACCGCGCCGGGAGGCAACGCTACATTCTCGGTGGCCGCGGTGGGGACGGAACCGCTGACTTATCGGTGGTTCAAGGAGGGAGCCCCGCTGGCCGATGGCGGCAAGATCAGCGGGACGCAGACCGCGACGCTGCAACTGAGCGGGGTGACCGCCGGAGAGGCGGGCCGTTACACGGTGGAGGTCACGAACGCCAAAGGCAAGGCCACCTCGCGCCCGGCAGAACTGCTGCTGGTGGCGGGCGGGCTAAGCCTGGCCGGCAACCTCCAGTATGGCGGCGCGCCCGGACGGATCTACGTCACGGCCGCGCATTTCCCGAACGACGACCTGGCCTTGCGCCTGAACGGTTCGGGCGGGTTCGCGGCCGTCAACGGCCTGACGGACCTGTCGGGCTCGGAGTTGACCATCGAGTTCTGGTTCAAGGGCAGCAGCATTCAGTCCGCCGTGCGGCAGCAGAGTGGCGGCTGGGCCATCGCCGGGTGGAACGGTTTCCACATCCTCAGTAATGACGGCGGCCTGGCTGGGGTGTCGCTCGGGGCGGAAGCCACGGACGGCGGCTGGCACCATGTGGCCATGACCTGGAAACAGGCCACCGCCGGCGGCTTCGCCAGCTACCTCGACGGAAAATTGGTCGAGCAGCGCGACAGTGCCGACGAACCCATCCCCAACCATGGCGCGCCGGTGTACTTCGGGTCCTTCAATGGAACGGACGAGTTTGCCAACGGGCTCTTGGATGAGATCGCGATCTGGCATCGGGCGCTGACTGCCGAGGAAATCCGGGCGGGGATGAAGGGGTCGTTGACCGGCACCGAGGAGGGCTTGACCGGTTACTGGAACTTCAACGACGGCACGGGCAAGGATCTTGGCCCGAACGCCTTCGACGCCGAACTCAAGAACGGGGCCACCGTGGTGGTCGCCGAGAACACCCCGCGCAACGGAGGCCGCTATCAGGACGTCTTTGCCGCCTCCGGGCCTTACACCATGGCCAATCTGCCGCCAGCCACGAGCTACCGCGTAACTGCCTTCGTGGACCAGAACGGCGATGGACAATGGAACGAGGGCGAACCGACCACCGCCTATGCGGCCAACCCCTTCGACCTCGCCGCGAATAAGACGGGGGTGAACCTCGATCTTGGAGGGGCCGTGGAAGCCCCGGCACTCGGCATCACCCGAACCGCCGGGAAGCTCACGATCTCCTGGCCAAGCGGGGTCACCGGGTTTACGTTGGAGAGTAGCGAAGCCCTGTCTGGCGCCAGTTGGACGGCGGTGTCAGGCGTTGAGAATAACTCGGCCACGGTGGAGCCGGCGGGCGGCGCCCGGTTCTTCCGCCTAAGACAGTAACCTGCTTTCCGTGCCGGCCCCGCAGGGGGTGGGGTCACCAGGCTCCGTCCTCTGCGGGCCGGCCCGGGCAGATTGACAACCAGCTCGCCACATCAACTCTGAATCAGTCTATGAACCACGCTTCCACCCAGTCCTCCTCGGACGCCACCCGGCGGCTTGCGGGATTCCGCCGCGGTTTCACGCTCATCGAGCTGCTGGTGGTGATTGCCATCATCGCGATCCTGGCGGGGATGCTGCTGCCGGCCTTGGCCAAGGCCAAGCAGAAGGGGCAGGCGACCGCGTGCCTCAACAACGAGCGGCAGATGACGCTGGCCACCCGCTTGTACGCGGATGACAGCAACGGCCGGTACTGCCCGACGTTTCAAGTGCGCGGCAACAATGTGTTCCGCAAGGCCTGGTTTAACTTCCTCCAACCGTACCAGCAGACCACCAACCTGCTGCTGTGTCCGGTGCGGTCACGGAAGTTCAAGGAGTTCCTGCAGAACTATCCCAGCGACACCCCGGACAAGGCGATCTCGAACTACGGCGCGAACTTCCGCATCGGCGGCTGCGATTGGCCGGACGTCTGGGACTCCAAGACTTGGCCGCAACTGAAGGACTCCGGGCTGAAGAGCCCCTCGATGACGGTGCAGTTGACCGATGCCGGCACCAAGCCGCTCAAGACCAAGGACCCGCTCAAGTGTGTCACGGACAAGACCCCGGAGAAGCCGGGCTGCTGGATCGTGCACGATCCGGACAATGACGCCCCCAATACCGGCGGGGTCACCAGCGACGACCCCAACTGGGGCGGCCCGCATCCCCGGCATGGCGGCCGCAGCGCGGTGGCGTTCGCCGACGGCCACGTCGAGTCGCTCAAGCCCGCCAAATGGTTTTGGGGCGGCACCCCCTGGCTCAAGCCCGATGAAGGCGGTGGCACGAACCCCTAGAGCCCTCTCCACCGCTGGAGTTGCGCCTCCCCACTTGCATTTGCAGGCTCAATCCCCCACTCTCAATTGAACTCAACGATACACCGATGAACGCACCGACGAACCCCCTGACCTCCCGCCGCGACTTCCTCGCCACCTCGGGCAAAGCCGTGGCTGGCGCCGCCTTGGTGGCGGCCGTGGCCCGCCCGGGCTATTGCGCGGAGAACAACACCATCAACGTGGCCCTCATCGGCTGCGGCGGCCGCGGTTCGGGCGCCGCCGCCCAGGCGCTTTCCACGGCGGGCCCGACGAAGCTGGTGGCCATGGCCGACTTCTTCGACCAACGCCTGCAAGCCAGCTACAACGGGCTCAAACAAAAGTTCGGCGACAAGGTGGACGTGCCCCGGGAACGCCAGTTTGTCGGCTTGGACGGGTACAAGAAGGCCATCGCCGCCGTGGGCAAAGGGGGCGTCGTCATCCTGGCCACGCCGCCGGCGTTCCGTCCCATCCACGTCGAGCACGCGGTGCAGAACGATTGCCATGTGTTCATGGAGAAGTCCTTCGCGGTGGATGCCCCGGGCATCCGGCGCATTCTCAAAGCCGGCGAAGAGGCGAAGAAGCGCAACCTCAAGCTGGCCAGCGGACTGATGAGCCGGCACTACAAGCCGCTGGAGGAAGCGGTGGATAAGATCCATCAAGGCGCCATTGGCGAGGTGATCACCGCCTGGGCTTACCGGATGCACGGGCCGGTGGGGGTGAATGCCAAACAGCCCGGCATGAGCGAGTTGGGCTACCAGATCTCGAACTACAGTTGCTTTACCTGGCTCAACGGCAGCTTCATCGTCGACTGGCTGATCCACAACATCGACGTCTGCTGCTGGGTCAAGAACGGCTGGCCGGTTTCCGTCCAGGGGATGGGCGGGCGGCAGGTGCGGACGGATCCCGACCAACTCTTCGACCACTACGGCGCGGAATACCATTTCGAGGACGGCACCCGCATGTTTGCGCAGGGCCGTCACATCAGCAATTGCTACGATTTCTTCGGCGACATCATCCACGGCACGACCGGCTCCGCGGTGCTGGGCGAAGGCATTTCCCGGCCGCGCATCTTCAAGGGGCACAGGCAGGTCTCGGAGAACGTGCTCTGGCAGTACCGGGGACCGGAGTTCGACCACTACCAGTATGAGCATGACCTGCTGTTTGCGGCGATCCGGAACGACCAACCGTACAACGAGGCCGAGCGGTCGGCGAAGTCGTGCTTTACGGCGATCATGGGGCGGATGGCCTGCGAGTCGGGCAAGATGATCACGTGGGACGAGGCATTCGCGTCGAACGTGGAGCTGGCGCCGAACCTGGAGCAACTCACGGCGGACGGCCCCGCGCCGGTCATGCCGGACGCCCAAGGCAAGTATCCCGTGGCCATGCCCGGACAGACCAAGGTATAAACACAACCTTTTTAACCATGGAACCTTCTGTATCGAATGTCGGGGCGGCGAGTTCACCCTCCACCGAAAGGCTGAGCCGCCGGGGTTTTCTGGGCCAGGCGGGCGGCGTCACGGCGCTGGCCGTGGCGGCGCCGTTCGTTTCGCGCCTGCCGGTGTTGGGCGCAAATGAGCGTCTGGGCGTGGGCTTCATCGGAGTCGGTGGGCGTGGCATGAGCCACGTGGCCACCGTGCAGAAGCTCATCCAGGACGGCGAATCGCTCCAGATCGTGGCGATCAGCGACACCTACGCCCACCGGCGCGAGGAAGCCGCCAAACTGACCGGCGGCAAGGGCTATTCCAAGCACCGCGAGCTGCTGGCCGATCCCAAGGTCGATGTGGTCTGCGTAGCCACCCCCGACCGTCTGCATGTGCCACAGGCCTTGGACGCCATCCGGGCCGGCAAGGACGTGTATTGCGAGAAGCCGATGGGGCACTGGACCCAAACGGAGCTGAGCAAGCAGTTCTACCAGGAAACCCAGAAGCTCAAGCGGATCGTCCAGATCGGCAACCAGGCCAATTCCAGCCCGGAATGGCGCATGGTGGGCGACCACGTCAGGAAAGGCGTGATCGGCAAGCCGCAGATGGTCAGCGCCGGTTTCTACCGGGACGGCGATTGGGGCGAGCGCATGCCCATCCCCGATAAGACCGCCCAACCCGGCGCCGAGGTGGATTGGGAGAGCTTTTTGGGCGACGCCCCGAAGGTGCCGTTCACCGTCGATCGGTACTTCAGTTGGCGCAAATACCTGGACTACGCCGGCGGCCCGTGCACGGACCTCTTCCCGCATGTCTACACGCCGTTTGTGAGTCTGCTCGGCCTGAAGTTCCCTTCGCTGGTGGTCGCCTCGGGGGGCATCTTCAAGTACGACAACTACGACCGCGAGGTGCCCGACACCTTCAACATGTGCCTCGATTACCCGCAGAAGCTCTCGATGATCATGGTCTGCACGCTGGCGAATGAGTATCAGACCGACCCTTGCATCCGCGGCGACGAAGGATCGATCGTGCTCCAGACCGACTGGTCCTCCGGCGTCGACAGCCTGACCATCATCCCGAAGAAGGGGGAGCGGCAGGTGATCAAGGGTGGCCGGAGCGATACCACGCGCGCCCATTGGCAGAACTTCCTGCACTGCGTGCGCACGCGGGAGAAGCCGGTGAGCGATGTCGAGTTCGGCTATCAAGTACAGGTGGCTTTGAACATGGCCATGCTCTCGTACCTGAAGAAGAAGGTCGCCACCTACGATCTCGCGAAGCAGGAGATTGTCCTTTGATCTGGACCTCCCAGTCGCCCACTATCCCAGCGATTCTGACATGAACCAAACCACGCTTCCCGTCTTCACCCTGGCGCTTTTCAGCACGGCGCTTACGTTGATGGCCGCCGAACCCGCCGTGGCGCTGCGGCAGGAATCAGCCGGTGCGCCCACTGAATGGACGGTTTTCCAAGGTCCTCAGAAGCTGATGACCTATGTCTTCAGCCAGCACCCCTTCAAACCCTATGTGAAGGAACTGGCCACGCCCAAGGGCTGGAACATCATCCGCGACGGCCCGCTGGACCACCTCCACCACCACGCCTTGATGTACGCCATCAAGGTGAACGCGACCAACTTCTGGGAGGAAACCCCCGGGTGCGGCGTGCAGAAGAACATCCGAGTCCTGCGCCAGGAAACCGGCGTGGATGCCCAGGGCCGCCCGCAGGCGGTCTTCAGCCACTTGATCCACTGGGTCGCTCCGCAGAACGCCTTCCAGCCGGATACCACCGCGACGGCCCTGCTCTACGAGACGCGCACGCTGACGCTGACCGTGGACACTGCCGCCGACGAAACAGCCCTCGACTGGCGTTCCGAGTTCACCGTGGGCAGCGGCACACCCGAGGCCGTGCTTACTGGCGCGAACTACCACGGCATGGGAGTACGCTTCCAACCGGAGCTGGATGCGCTGGCCCGCCACTTGGTGGGCGGTCGGGCGGTCGATCTCTCCAACAACCGGCAGGATCTTTCGGCCGCGCCGTGGGGAGCGGTGACGTTTGATCTGGCGGGCCGCCAGGCCACCTTCGCGCTGTTCAACGATCCCGCCAACGCCCGGGGCAATGCCGTCTACTTCTCGATGGCGACGCCGTTTGCCTATCTGAGCGCCACGCAAGGCCTCGACAAGGAGCCGCTCACCTACCGGAGCGGGCAGAGTTTCACTCTGCACTATCTCGTAACTCTCAATTCGACTGTGAAAACCGCCGCCGATCTGGAGCGCCGTCAGCAGGCGTGGACGACGGCCAAACCCTGAAAGCAAACCACACCAACCTAATCCCTCCCAAGTCATGGCCAACATCTCTTTCGGAGTCAACATGGAGTTCGTGCGCCACGACGACAAGTCGTTCGAGTGGGGCGTCGCCAAAGCCGCCGAACTCGGCTACGAGTACGTCGAACCGATGGTCCATTGGGGCCGCGAACTGCTCAGCGAGGCCGGCTACTTCCACAGCGTCTCGATGCTGGACGACCCGTACCGCATCAAGCGCGCCTGTGAGCAGCACGGCATCAAGTGCTCCGCGCTCTCGGCCCACACGCCCATCACCAAGCCGGAAGTCGGCGTTGAGTATCTGAAGCAGGCCGTTCGCTTCGCGGCGGAGTGCGGCGCGCCCGTGGTCAACACCGACGAAGGTCCCAAGCAGCCTTGGACGACCGAGGAGGAGGATTTCGTGCTCATGCGCTACACGCTGATGGAGGCCAGCAAGGTCGCCGAAGCGCGCGGCATCCAGATCGGCATCGAGTGCCACCAGCAGTACAGCAAGACGCCGGCGGGCCTGGACCGCATCCAGAAGTTGGTGAAGAGCCCGTCCATCGGCATCAACTTCGACACCGGCAACAGCTATCTGGCGGGCGAAAACCCGTATGCCTGGCTCCAGAAAGTGGTGGGCCGCCTGGTCCATCTGCATGCCAAGGACATTTCCATCCAGCATTCCGAAGCCGAGCGCGGCAAGGTCACCGGCACTCCGGTGGGCTGCGCCTGCGGCGACGGCGTGATCGACTGGGCGCGGGTGATCAAGATTTGCCGCAAGGCCAAGCGGGACATCGTGTTCTCGGTCGAGTGCGGCACCGTCGAGCAGGCCGCGCGCTCCATCAAACACCTCAAGAGCCTAGTGTAGGGCGGCTGCCAATCTGGACTCTTCGCATCACGGCTCCGCCGGGCATCCCCCGGCCGGAGCCGCTTGCTTTGCACGTCCGGGAGCCTGCGGTCGTGAGCACGCACGACGCATTCCCCACGGCGTGGCGATTTGAATCACCTTGTTCGAGAGGGGCGCGGCGGGCTATTCTGGGGCCGGAAGTTCTCCGAAATCCCATTTGGTTTCGGGTGCAGTCCGAGTAGATGAACCCAGTTCTGGCTATGATCAAACTTGTGGTTGTCGGAAGGCAAGATGGCAAGAGGGTTGTCAGTTGGCAGCGGACATTCCTAGGGGTGGCGTGCTTGAATACCGCTGGAGAGACGTCAGCGTTCTTGTTGCATTTTAGGAGGGGTGGGAGCTTCGAGGATGCCCTGCCGTTCGTCATCGCCTTCGGTCTCGCCGTTAGCGTCGTCCTGCTGGGCCTTTTCTATTGGATGTTGCTTCCGGTTGACCGGCTCCCGCTGATGAACCAACCGAGCGCGACATCCGACGATGGTGGCCGATAGCATTCCTGGGCCGGCGGTGCCGCCAACGTCCGCTTAGTGATGCAATGCACTCGACGACATGACACCCATCCCCCAGAAACTCGATGGACATCCCGCCTTGCGCTGGACGGTCTGTGGCTTCCTGTTCCTGGTCACAGGCTCGGCCAGTTCGATCCTCATGAAACGGGTTCTGGTCCTTTGGGAGTTCCTATTCTCGTGGTCTGGCGGTTTCGCCTTGGCGCTCGGCGGCGGCTTTCTTGCGTGGCTCGCCTTCCACTATTCACGACGCTGCTATCCCTTCCTCGGCGCAGGTGTCATCGGTCTCTGCTGCGGCATAGCTGGCGCGGGCAGCTTCGTCCTCTTCCTCAAGTTCGTTGGAGCGCTCATGCCCACGACAGGCATCACCTGGACATTGAACTGAAGTGCTGGCGGGCTGGGGTGGGCGGTGTTCCGGTATCCTCAGCGCATCCGTCCG
>CAYYMW010000233.1:0-11238 GCA_964472515.1 uncultured Verrucomicrobiota bacterium
GTTCTGGGCGGGCCGCACGAACGGTTGGCTGCGGCTGGAATGGCGCCCGGAGGGTCCGGCGGTGGGAGGCACGGTGGTGCGGGAAGTCCGCTGGCCGGCCGGAGGGGAGGCGAAACCATGAGAACCATGCGACCAGCCAGCGGGCGGAGGCGGGTTCGCTCCGGCGAGCGCGGCATCAGCCTGATCGAGTGCATTGTCTACACCGGGCTGCTGATGATCGTGGTGGCGATGGCCAGCGCCTTGTTCTTCCGCGGCCTGGAGAGTTTTCGCGGCTTGCGCACGTACACGGAGGACATGGCGGCGGCGCTCAAGTTGGGGGAAGCCTGGCGCGCCGACCTGCGAGCGGCCACCGCCCCGCCGCGATTGGAGACCCAACCGAGCCTCACCATCCTGAACCTCCACACGCGGGAGGGGGCGGTGAGTTACCGGTTTGACGGCGCCACGGTGGTGCGCAGCGACCAGCACGGGGAGTTGACCAAGCGCACGCTGGGACGGGTGCTCCGCTCGGAGTTCCACCGGGACACGCGCGAGGGCGTGGCGGCCTGGCGGTGGGAGTTGGAGTTGCGCAAGCAACGCCCGGACGCGCCCCTGACGCCTTTGTTCACGTTCATCACGGTGGCCCCACAAGATCTGAAGCCATGAGAACCAGTCTTAGCAGCTCCCTTCCCGGGCGGCGGCGTCAAGCCGGCATGGCCTCGGTGGGCGCACTGGCGTTCGCCTTCCTGGCGGTGGTGTTCGTGTTTGCCTGCACGCGGTTGCTGCACATCTATCAGCAGGAGCTCCGGTTGGTGGAGAAGCAGCAGGTCGCACGCTGGAGCCAAGCCAGCGGCGCGGAGGCCCAGGCAGGCGCACCGAAGTAGCCCCCGCGCCCTCGACCATCGCACGGCGACCCCACCGACAGCGGGGCGGTGCGTTGGACAATGGCCGGTTCAGGGTGCATCGTTGGCGCATGAGACCGCCGGTAATCGGGAAGCGATCTGTGGAAAAGGTGATGGGCGCCATTCTCAGCTTAGCCCTGTGGCTGGGGAGTGGGGCGTTGACAGACGCAACGGCGCAAGAGACCCGGCAACTGACCATCGTGGACCTCGCCGCACCCGTGCTGTCCGGGACCACCAACGCGTGGCTTAACACCGGCGGCAAGAAACTGACCTTCGAGCCGGGCCGGGTTTACATCGTCGAGTTTTGGACGTTCGGCTGCATCAACTGCCAGCGCAACCTGCCCGCTTATGCCCGGTGGCAGAAGCGGTTCGCCAACGAGAAGGTCACGATCATCGGCGTGCATACGCCCGAGACGGACGAGGAGAAGAAGAGCGAGAACGTCATCCGCCGGGTCAAGGAACTGGGCATTACGTATCCGGTCCTGCTGGATCAAGCAGCCGACAACTGGAACCGGTGGCGGCAGGAGATCTGGCCCACGGTGCTACTTGTCGACAAGCGCGGGCATGTGCGCTACCGCTGGGTGGGCGAGTTGGATTGGAGGCACGCCGGCGGCGAGGAGAAGATGGCGTGGTTCATCAACCGGCTGCTGAAGGAGGACTAACTGCCTGCCCCTCTTGGGTGGAACGGTTCCGAGCAAGTTCGAGATTCATAGCTGAGAAGTCGGTCTGAGGCCATCGTATTGCCGGGCAAACCACCAATCCCGCGGAGCAGTGCGGGCCGTGAGTTTTCTGGAAGCACTGGCGCGGAGATTGCGTCTAATCTTTACGCTATGACTCAACTGCACGCGGCCTTGATTACGGCCCGGCCCCGATTGGCCCCGGGTTGGCTTCTGCTGGGATTGGCTCTGCTGGCACCATGGCTGGTCGGGCTGGCGCAGGATTCGGCCGTGGCATCACCCCAGGCCGTCTGGGAGAAGATGCGGGAGGCGAACCGCTATTGGCTGGGCGGTCCGCCCGAGGGGGTGGGAACCTACCAGTATGTGTTTCACTTGGGAGACAACCCGCCCATGGCCGTGAAAGTGGTTGATCCGAAGCGGGTTGGATCGAGCAAACGCCAGGGCCTTTCGTATCATTCACCGCTGCACGCGGCCCTCCGGAATCCGGGTGAAGTGAAGGCCACATCCGCCACTCAAACACCGGAGGGGGTGGTGCTGACGCTCAGTTTCGACCCTACCGCCAAGGTGGCGTATGGCAACGGGGTGGAGGGGACTTGGCGCGGGTACTTCAGCACGCTATGCGCCGAGGCCAAGGTGGAAGTGGACACGACGCGCTGGGTGCCCAAGAAGGTTACCTTTGAGGGGGTGGAAGAGAGCTATGGCGATTACGCCGAGGTCGACCCAGGCCATTGGGTGCCGCTGTCGGTGGGAATCGTCCACGGCGAGATGAAGTTCGAGTGGCTGTTCAAGCTTTACCGGGACGGGCTGTGGCTGCTGGATCGGTCGGAGTACCGGGGGAAGAAAGTGGCGTGGGTGGACGGCGTGGAAGTGGGCACCGGGGACGCGGAGGTGGTGCAGAGCACCACCGCAGCACAGGAACGCACGAAAACCGAGGCAACGGGAAAGGAAGCCTTGGCGCGGATGCTGGAGGCCAACCGCAACTGGTTGATGCCGCTGCACGATGTGGGCCATCCCTTGGCCTACCGCTACCGGCAGGAGGAGCCGTACACGGAGGACGTGATGTTCGATCGTGAGCAGATGGCCTTTGTCCAGCTCACGGCGACCAAGGACAGCCCAAACCAACCCACCCGCCAAACGCTCTGGCTGCCGGACGGCCGCCGGGTGGATGGGCAGGCCACGGACAAATACGTGAGTGTTTCCCCGGCACCCGCAGCCGGGCAGGCCGATGCCCGGCATGCGTGGGGGGATCGGCGGCTACAGAACCTGGCAGCGGGCCTGGGTTGGGATTGCGCCCTGACCAAGGCCGTGCGCGAGCCTGACGCGTTCGCGGCCACGGTTCAGTCCGCGCCGGGGGATGACCAGCGATATGTACTCGTGTTGCGACCCCAGGGCCGGGCCCGGCTGTTTGCGGGAACCATGCTGGCCTTTTCCTCGTGGGCGTACATGCACGACATCGACTACGCGCGGAGCGAGATCGTCTGCGAAGCGGGCACGCATCATCCGTTGAAGGAAACGGATTACGATGGCGAAGGGCGCAAGGTGGGCGAGTTCACTTTCAGCAACTACGTGAATGTGTGTGTCTTCTCGGCTCCGCGGGCGGTGCAAGGGATCATTCCTTACGAGAAGGACGGCAAAGACCAATCGCTGGAGATGAACGCAGTGTTCGGTTCACCGCGACCCGGGGTATGGCTGTTGAGCGAGGTGAGCAGCGCGTTTCGCGGGGGCGGTGGGTCCACCGGCCGGGTGGAGGTGCTGGAGCGGGCGGACGAAACGCTGGCGTTGGCGCGGGAGTTGCGCGAGCGCTTCGAGCAGACGGCACGAGTCAAAGAACAACTGGCTGGCGCGCCCGAGGGACAGATCGACCTGCAGTTGCAGCCCGGCGGCTGGGTGCCGGTGTGGCTCAAGGCCAAATGGGAACCGGAGGCCGCCAAGTCCTGGACGGCGGACGCGAAGCGTGGGCAGCCCAAAGAGGCGGCGATCATCGGTTTGCTCAGCGCGCGGTTGATCTCGAAGCCGGGGGGCGGATACAGCCTCGAATGGGAGGGGCTCTCGACCGCCCATTGGCAGGAATACGAGGTGCGATGGACGGTGACGGGCACAGGCACTGACGGGAGCAAGACCGAGTTGGTCTCGACCAATCGGATACGGTGCGAAGGCGCGCCGACGGCGTTCACGAACCTGGTCGAGGTACCCGGGACGCTGGCCAGGAATGCGGCAGGGCAATTGGGCCTTGGCATTGAAGCGACGGTCGATCACATGAGCGGCATGTACCACGGCCACGGCATCTGGATGCAACTGGGTCCCCGGTTCCGGAGCCAATAGGCCGCAGGGAAGGCAACTTTCAAAGTGGGGAAACGCGGCTTGCGCTTTGGGCTTGGGGCCGCGACCATGCAGGAAAACCGCCCCCTTGCGTGGGGCTTGCGCATGAAGACGATTCCACCACTCCTGGCTGGTTGCCTGCTCGCTCCGCTGCTTCCCCAGACCTTGGCCGGCATGCCCGCCGACTACCAAGGCAAACCGTTCGCCGATGCCTATCACAAGACCGGGCCGCCCTCGATCCCCGGGATGGTTCAGTGCGCCCTCTACGATCTGGGAGGCGAAGGCGTAGCCTACCACGACACCGACCCCATCAACCACGGCAGCGGCGAGTTGAACCTGGAAACCGGGCACCAACGCGCGCACGCCAGCCCGTACATCTGGAGCTTCCGGAAGGAGGAGGGCGTGGATTTGTCGTTTGTGAAGGACTGGGCGGACCTGAACCACACGAACCTGGTCACGCCGCCCATCAACCTCTTCTACATCGGGTGGACCAAGGACGGCGAGTGGTGCAACTACACGGTGGACGTGAAGGCACCGGGCACCTACCGCATCCGGGCGCTGTATGCCTTCCAGACCAACACGGTGACCTTCGATCTGAACCGCCAGCCCGCCGCGCAGTGCAAGCTGCCGGTGCTGACCAAGGACTATCATCACTGGAATCTCGCCGACATTGGCACCATCACCTTCCCCGAGGCTGGACTGCAGTTGCTGACTTTCCACTACGGGACCGGCAACAACTTCGCCTGGTTCGAGTTCGAGCAAGTGGACGCCCCGGCCACTCGGCGATAGCCCGGGCTGGTGGTTCGGGGGGAGCGTCCTCCTCTAAGCCAAGCGGCTCCCCCCAGGCGGACGGGAGGCGAGTGGAACGAGTTGGCGACGAGCGGCGCGCGAGGGCCGGTGCGGTGCTTGACAAGGGGGTGTGGAGGAGGAAGATCGAGGTCGTTCGCCGTGAGCCCCATGTTTTCCAACCCCACGGTATTGAAGTGCCGGGTATCCGGAAGGGATGGGTTTTCGCGCGGGCGAGCGACTTCGTGGCCGAACAGGGTGGCCGACCAGTTGACCGGGCGTGGCGTGCCCGGGGTGGCTTCAAAGCCGGCTTGTCGCGCGGCGAGTGCGCATCACCGCGAACCGAGCGCCATCCATAAGCGAGGGAGTCACACTCAAGCTGCTGCACCGGGCAGCCAACCGGCCCGACCGGACCAGTTCCGTCCGTTCCGATCTTCGGGCGTCGGTCACAAAGCACAAACTCAGTTTGTCTTGGCAGGATTGGCTCCGCTTCCCATGGACTGCAAACACACTTCGTCGTCCTCAGTGGTCCGTCTGACGCCTAGTGGTTTTGGACCAGGACTCGACAAGGACAGGATCGGGGACCGAGTTTGATTCCAGCGCAGAGGTTCCAGACAATGGTACTGTTTGACTACTCCACAGCATGACCCCTGAGCAACGATTTGCCATTGAAAGCCCCAACCAAGAGCTTCTGGGCGAGCTGGGGCAACTTGTGGATGAGATTGAGGAACTCTGTCACCAGAAAAGGCCATACACGGACAGGCTCAACCAGTTGAACGCCCGGCTTTCCGTGCCAACTGCGGTTGAGGAGATCTGTTCGTACTACGGATCATGTACACGAGATGAGTTCCTGTGCTCGCACTTGATCCCCGATCCGTATCAGTACAAGAATCTCACAGATGAGGAGAGGCTCTGGTTGATCGAGCAGGTCATGCAGAATCTCTCCAACGATCCATTGCTGGCATTTTACTCGGCGATCCTTGAAACAAACACATCATCTGCCAGCGGGACAGTCCTGCACCTCGTAGTGTTCCAGAACCTCAACGAGCCCCACCAGGTGCTTGCAGAACTAAAGAAAAGCAGGGAACGTGTCATTCGTCTTTAGCAAATCCAAATCGAACAAACCTGATACACCGAATCCCGCGATAGCACGGCAGAAAGGGAATTCTCGGCAGAGCAATCGCCGGCACTTGCATCAATGGGACCATCGTCTTTTTCATGCTTGTTGCGATACCGGGCTTCATGAAAGCGGCAGAGCGAGCCAAGGAGATGCAACGGCAGAGGATGGAGCAGCACCCGACCCAGCCATGACAACGACACTCGCGCCAAGGCACAGCGGTCCACCGCCGCCCTTCTGGGCAGTCGAACGGCGCGGGCAATTTGTCAGCGACTCTCGCGGCCGACAGGGCGTTTCCGGCGGTGGTCGCTGAGCTTGCACGTTAGGTCCCATGATCGTGAGATACGCCAAGGATTATCTCGACCGGCTTTACGACACCAAGAACGTCTTTGCGCTTTACAGCGTCATCAGTGTTGTGAGCAGACAGCGCAGCTTGCCGGAGCAGTTTTGGTTGTTCCTGCGGCTTTGGGATTGGTGCTGCTCAACCCGATCGGGCATTTGGCAGTATTACGAGGCGGTTCCAGCAGCGGAATTCGAGTTCATGGTCGGAGCGCTGGAACGGTTCGGACTCCGGGAGTTGGCGGAGCGCTACCAAGCCGGCATGACCGCATGGAGAAGACCAGAGGGATGCGGAGAGCTTGACCTTTGGATTGACGGTCACTGGGACGAGCTTGAGGCCACCGCATTCCGACTGATACTGGATAGTCGTGGGAGTCTTTACGATGAGAGCTAACCAGATCAAGGCACCGAACCGCGGCCACGCCTCCAGGTTTCGATACGCTGGGTGCTTGAGGGGCTGCATTCGTTGGCAGCACCCAGTAACGCCCGCCCTTGGTGAGTGCCATTGTTAGGCGAAACCAGCGCCAGGAATGGACGATCCAACGATCAGAGTGATTCCGACCCCCTATCAGGATGTCTTGGCGCTGTTGCGCTCCGACGCTCTACGGGCCGTTGAGCAGTCCATTGCGGTCGCGGTCGGCAGCCACATTCTGGAGGATTCTACCATCGCCAGCACGACTCGTATCCAAGGTGACCTGAGCGTATCGGGCATGACCATCGCTGAGACCGAATCCCTGCTCCTAGCTCAACGCGACCAGATCATCAGGTTCGGCATCGCGTTTCTTCGTGACGAGGCAGCCACGGATACCGCCGAGGAGTACCCAGAGGGGGAGGAGCAAGACCCGCCCAAGATCGTGTCGGTTCTCGGCCTAGGGGTGGGGTTTGGGATCAGTTACGCTATCTTCTACAACTTCCTTGCCCGCCGCACTCCTGCGGAGTTCCGGGTTTACCTCAGGAACCGGCGCGTCCCGCATCAGGCGCGGTTCGCGCGGGAGCTGCGTCGTGTGTTCGAGTCGGTGCAACACAGACTGGCCGAACCAGACGCCTCACCGGATGGGGGCACTTCGAAACTGCCTGGCAATTCGGCGGGCCACGATGGGGCCGTCATCAGGAAGCTGAATCGTTAGCGTGAATCGGAACCAATGCCACCTCGCAATGGCCCATCTTGCAGAGTCCCAATCCCTGAGCGGGGTAACGTCTCCACATTCAACGACAGGGATTCGATGTGCTCCAGTTGGCAGTTCAGCTCAACGTCCGCTTCCAAGCGTTGGCCGCTGAACTTGGGACATTCGGCGGCGCGACTTCGACCACTCTATGAAATCCAACCTATCGAGGATTTGGGTAGTCGTATTAACGCTATCGCTGGTTTGCATTGTGTTTCCGCCGCGACGAGACACTGAGCAAGGACGTGACCGGGAGGGTATTCCTCCCCGCCGGTTCTTGTGGTCGAGCAGCCTCTATGAGGGCAGCGCGACTGCCGCAGGTTATCATTTCGCGCGGATTGACCTGGAAAAGTTGAGTTTGGAAGTGATGTCACTGACAGCATTGGGCGGCATCCTGTCTTTGGCTCTGGGATGCTGCCGTAGAGAGAAGCGGACATGACCGTGCCGCCTGACAGAGGCACTGGAGAGCACCGCCGGGTTGGCTCGCTCACGACCTCGAAATGCCCGGGCACGGTACGGTTGGCCAACTGGTTGGCAGCGGCACTCAGCCGCGCGTCCCTTGGAAGCCTCAGCCTTCGCCGGGGAAAGGCTCTCTAAGCCCCGTCGCCCAGTCCGTTCTGCTTGGCGCAGTGTCAGCCTTCCTTGGCGTGGGGGAACTCCGAGAAGGAAGCCGCAAATGGCCGACCACTATTGCAGCGAATCGAGCAGCGTTTGGCGTTCGACGCCCTTGTGTGCGGCCACCGTTCGCACGATGGCGTTAAGCGTGCCCACCCGGAGCGGATTGTGATTGGGAACCGACAGCCGCTGGTGGCCGGGGGTTTCGGTCTGCAGAATGACGTGGCTGCCGACTTGATGAATCTGGCGATAGCCCCAGTCGCGGCACAGCACGCTGATCAACTGCGCGCCGCTTAGATCGCGCGGCACTTTCATGCGCCAGCCAGTAGTTCGTCTCGCACCAAATGCAGCCGGATGCGTGCGGGAGCCTGGGGTTGGTCGAAGTAATAGGCCCGCACGGCTTCCTGAACGTTCTGGCGCAAAGCTTCCCAAGTGTCGCCTTGGGTGAAGATGTGCTCCGAAAGGCATTCGGCGCAGAAACCGCCGTCATCCTCCTGCGTCACTTCGAAAACCAGTTCGTTCATACGCGGGCAGTATCGGCGTTACGGGCGCCTTTGACAAGTTGCGCCTTGGGCCGTTCCCCAACCGAATCCATCCGGTCCAGGGACGGCTCGATTCGCTCGGATGGCCGGCGACAAGCTCAGCCCGGTGGCGGCGTCGTTTTGCATGTGCGAGTGGAGCCGTCTGCGGCGGGTCTTGGCACCCCCTCCGGGGTGCCGCTGATACGATGACCTCCGCGTACCGGGGGCTGCGGTCCCGCTGCGCGTGACCTTGCACCCCGGCTACCTGCTCCCGGTCCCTCCGGGACCGTGGCATCGTCCCCGCTCCGGGCTTGTCGCGGAGCGACGTCTGAACCGGGGTGGCGGGAGCGGAAAACCTTGCGCTTTCCCGGCGAGGCTTTAAGAAGAGAGGCACCGATGGATTTCGGCCAGCTTCAGCTCAATCGTTTGGTCGTGGCGAACTACAAAAGCATCCGGCGGGTGGAGTTCGTCCGGCCAGGCAACCTGTGCGTGCTGATGGGGAGGAACAACGCCGGGAAGTCCAACCTGCTGGATGCCTTGGTGTTTCTGAGCGACGCCAGCCGAAACCTCCCGGACGCGCTGGCGGCGCACGGGGGCGACCTGGCGGCGATCATGCACAAGAAGCGCGACACGGACCCGGTCGATATCACGCTGGAATTCCAGGTGGGGGAGGACCTGCGGAACGAACTGCTGGCCAAGCTGTTCTCGAACAACCGGCAAATGACGGCCCGGCAGGCGGCTCAGACGCAGTTTCTGCGCAGCGTCACGCTGCGAGTGCAGTTGGCTCCCGGCCGGATCATCGAGGAGTTGAGCGCCGTCAATTTCACGCTCACCGGACGCGCTTGCATCCTGTTTCAGGCCAAGGCCGGGCCGGGGATGGTCGAATACGCCACGGGGCAGGTGGAGATGCTCTGCGAGCGGCAGGCGGGGGATCTGCCACATGAGGTGATTGCCTTCCACAGTGGAGCGGTGCGGGAAGCGGAGAGCCGGCTCTGCCTAGGGCATCCGCCGGGGGCGGCGGCCTACCCGATTTCGGCGCAACTGGCGGAGCTGGTCAGCGGGCAACTGACGACGCTGCAGTGGGTGGACCCTGGCCGGCAGTTGAACGCCCGGGTGCCGATTGCCGGGGAGATGGAACTGGCCCCGAACGCGGCCAATCTGCCGGACGTGCTCCATTGGCTGCATAACAACAGACCCAAGCATTTCAAGCGCATCGAGGCGGAAGTGGGCCGGCTGGTGCCGGAGTTGGGGCGGCTCTATACGCCGACCTTTCAGAACCACACGACGCTGGGCATGCTGGAGGACGAAGAGAGCGATCTGGCCTTCACGATGGAGCAGATCAGCTACGGGACGAAGTCGGCGATCGCGATCATCACCAAGGTGGTGCTGGCGCGCCCAGGGATGTGGCTGTGCATCGAGGAACCGGAAACCCATCTGCATCCGCAGGCCCAGGTGCAGTTGTTCCGTTTCCTGGCCGAAGAGTCCAAGGACAAGCGCATCTTCGTGGCCACGCACTCGACGGCCATCGCAGCCGCGACGCCGCTGGACTCGCTGCTGCTGGTGGGCCGCGATCTGGATCACTGCACCATGGCGGCGCGGGTGACCCCGGCAGACGCCCACCGGGTGATCGACGAACTCGGCGTGCATCCGTCGTATAATTTCGCGGCGGACGCGGTCGTGCTGGTGGAGGAGGCGGAAGACGTGCCGATCTACGAGGCGTGGATGAAGCGGCATCCGCAACCGTTGAACGTTCAGTTTCTGGAAGCCGACGGAGGCAACACGCTCCGCTGTCTGGCGAACCTGCGAGTGGCGTCCTCACCCCGGGTCCATACGCTGGTGTACCTGCTGCTGGGAAGCGGGACGCCGATCCCGGGCCCCATGCACTCGCTGCACGAGCACCTGGTGAACGAGCTGCACCTGCCGTCGGACCACATTATCGAGCTGGAGGCCCGGGCTCCGCACGCCTACCTGTTCTCAGTCCCGGCATTGCAGAAGGTGTTTCCCCAACTGGCCACCCCGATGTCCGATTTGGGGCAGCGGGTGAGCCGTGCCGCGGCGGAACCCGATCCACGCGCCGCGTTCCGGGGGTTGTTGCGCGAGTTGCGGCTGCCGAACGGCGACGGTCTCGCTCCCGCACGGGTGGCGCAAGCGCTGGAAAGCCTGCCGACGCAGATCACCGGGCTGCTGGAGCATGTCGAGCAGCAAGCGGGCGCCTACCAAAGCGTTTAGTTGGCGCGACGCGGAGCGAAGGCGCGGCCTATCCGCCAGGGACCTGCAGCCGGCCCCGCGCAATACGGAGACGGGGAAGGGGAAGGGAGAATGGCAGTCAAACGGCGCTGGGAGGCGGGTTGGGGGCCGGATCGACCTGATCGGGGTACATCTCGCGGTAGTACTCCGGATAGAGCCGTTGGGCGCAGTCCGGGCAGATGCTGTGGGATAGCCGGGTGGTGAAGTGATCGACCAAGTACTCTTGGAGACGACTCCACTCGCCCGCCTCATTCCTAACCCTCCGGCAGGCCGAACAGATCGGCACGGGAGTGTCGCGACTTTCCCCCTCGGCGTTCATAGTGAAAATGCTCTTAACCTGCGACCCGGAGTCAGACCGCAAGCGTTTGCGAGATCCAAGCCTGCGGCGCCCCATGAAACCGAACCCCGGGGCTGCGATTTCACGTAGTTACGGTTGGCGACTCGGACTTGGCAAGCAAAATCGCCAGCAGAATTGCCGACCGGGTCGCGTGGGCCGGCGGGCAGGTCTCGCTGGAAAGCGTCCCACACACCGCTTTGGCCGGACGTTCCGGACGGGGGATCAGGCGCGGCCTGGGG
>CAYYMW010000234.1:0-11233 GCA_964472515.1 uncultured Verrucomicrobiota bacterium
CCCCACGCCCGTGGCCAGAGTGCAGCCACCCCCTGCCAACACGCCAGCGAAAGCCGCCGACACCGAGCCTGATCTGTCCAGCAACAATCCCACCCCAAAACCCGTCGTCGCCAAGCCTGCAGGCCCGGCAGGTACCAAGTCGGTGTTCGACCTGCTCGCTGAAGGCAACCGGCATGTGCCGGAGAGTTCGAGCAACTTGGTCACGCATGCTGAGGGAAAGAAAGGGCGCCCCGGCCAGCCTTTCCCGCAGGAATGGACCGCCTACTATTACGACCAGAAGCTGACGCTCAAGCTGCGTCAAGTGACCTTCATCGACGGGCGGGTGGCCGATTCCGGAGCCAGCACCGACCCCTTCAACCCGAAGACGCCCCATCCTTGGGAGCAACTCAAGGTGGACGCGCCAGAGGCAATGACGATCATCCAAAAACAACTGCCGCCCTCCACCGCCATCAGTTCCAGTCAGTGGGAGTTGCGACGCATCAAGGGCTCCATCATCGTCTGGACCGTCAAAGTCTGGGTGGCCCATCCCCGGAATCCCCGAGCAGAAATCGGACTGGGAGAGATTTCGGTCTCGACCCAGGATGGGCAGGTGATCGAGAACCGCCTGAACCTGCGGGCCATCCGCTAAGCCACCCATCGCACCCGAGCGTGTGCTGATAGATGGTCGGGCCATGCCGTCCGAAACCGAATCACGCGTGAACGCGGGCTTCGCCCGGCCCGGTTTCGAAGCCGCACTTGGCGAACGATCAGTCTACTTGGTATTATCAAGTCATGACACGCCAAGCCCGCAACGGAGTCCGCGCCTCACCCTCCGATTCAACGCCACAGCCGCCCGCTCCCCGTGACCGTTGCCGTACTCGGGTGGCCCAAAGCGTCCTGTTGGCATGGGTATTTAGCCTGTTCCTGGCAGGTCTGGCGGGTGAGACCACGCCACCGGCAAAGCACGACTTGGCCTTCCACCAAAGCGAAGGCGGAGCGTACGTCTTCGATACCGGCGTGCTCCGCGGCGTGTTGCGACGTGAAGGCAAATCGCTCGGAGTCTCCTCCCTCACCCACCTGAAGACGGGCGCCACGCTCGACCGTAGCAACGGGCTATTCAGTCACTACCGTGTCTTTACCAAGGGAGCCCGCTATGGCGGCGGCGCGTGGGACTGGCCCAGCACAGCCACCCTTCGCTCGGACGGTGCCGTAGAGGTCCGTTGGCCCGCGGCAGACGGACGTCCTTTCGAGATGACCGCCCAATATCGATGGAGCTCACCCGAATCGCTGGACCTGATCACCAGCGTTCGTACCAAGTCCAACCTGCCCGGGTTTGAGTCCTTCCTCGCGTCCTACTTCGACCCGTCATTCACGAACGTCCTGGTCTGTGCCGGAACTCCGGATCACCCCTTCCTTCCGGCACGCAAAGCGGAGGGCGACTGGCAGATGTTTCCGCGGGACGAAGCCGTGATCCCGCTCATCCAAGACGGTCGGTGGAAACTCGAACCCAACCCGGTGAACTGGACCCTGCGGCCCAGGCTGATCCATCCCCTGGCCCTGCGCCGCGCCCCGGGCAACGGCCTGACTGTACTCCTCATGGGCGCAACCACCGATTGCTTCGCCATCGCCACCCCACACGAAGCCGAGGGGCATTACTCGGTGTACTTGTCCCTCTTTGGCCGCGATCTGAAACCGGGCGAGACCGCCACCGCCCTCACACGGTTGACGGTGCTCTCCCAAGACGGCGAATCGAGTGCGCTGGAACGCTATCGCGCCTTCCAGAAGTAAGGCTTTGCCCCGAGGGATGGAAGACCGCGAGGAAAGACCATGCCCTCACCCCCCTCGCGCCGCGGCGTCAACCGGCGTCGCTTGCGGCAACCGCATGGCGCCTTGCCGATAGGCCCGGTGCAGTTTCCCCACGCTGTGCCCGAAGCCGAAGTTCATGGGGTAGAAGAAGTTCTTGTAGCTCTTGCTTCCCCAGAGCCGTCCGACGATGCTGGAAAAGCGGTAGAATTCCTTCAAGGTGCGAAAATAACCTTCGAGGAGTTGGTCCGGCGTCAGTTGGCGCGGACGGTACACCACCCGGGCGCCGTCGTAGAGAGACCAATCTTCGGTGAGCAAGCGCCCCTCTTCTCGCATTCGGTGGTGCAACCGCGTCCCCGGGTACGGGGTCAGGATCGAGAAGTAGGCAATTTCGACTTTGGCCTTCAAGACAAACTCAAGCGTGCGGTCGAAGACCCCCGCATCATCCTCATCCAAGCCCAACACGAATGAGGCGTCCACCCCGATGCCATGGTCGTGCAGTCGCTGAATGACCTCCAGATACTCGTCGGGGCGGTTCACCTTCTTGCCGATGCCGGCAATGGCCTGGGGAGACAGGGTTTCCAGCCCGATGAACAGCCCCGTGCAGCCGCTCTCACGGCATAACTTCAGCAACTCCGGGTCGCGCGAAATGTTGACCGACGCCTGTCCGAACCATCGCAGGCCCATCCCCTTGAGTCGCGTCAAAAACTCCCGGGCATAGGCACGGTTCGAGACAATGTTGTCGTCGACGAAGAACACACAGTTCTTGAGGGTCAACAGACCGCCAAAGGGGCGAAGCGCCTGCAGTTCCGCCAGCACCTCCTCGGCCGGCCGGGAGCGATAGCGCCCGCCGAACGCCTTGGTCACGGAGCAGAACTCGCAATCGAGCGGGCACCCGCGAGTGGTCTCGACGAAATGAACCGGGAGGTAGTGTTTGTCGTCGTAGAGCCTCCAGTCCGGCCGCGGAAGTCCGGCCAGCGACGGCATCTCCTCGCCATGTTCGTAACGTGACCGCAGTTGGCCCCTCTCCAGATCCCGGAGGAGCGCCGGCCACAATCCCTCGGCTTCCCCAATCACCACGCTATCGCAGTGCTGGAGCGCCTCCTCCGGCAGTTGTGAAACGTGCATCCCCCCCATCGCCACCTTGATCCCTCTGCGGCGGAAGGCATCGGCGATCTCGTAGGCGCGCATGGCCGTAGGCGTCATGCTGGTGATCCCCACCAGGTCGGCTTCCTGCGCCAGATCGAGCGGTTCGATCTTCTCGTCGATGATCCTCACCTCCCAGCCCGGCGGCGTAAGTGCCGCCACCTTGAGCAGACCGAGGCCGGGCATTCGGAAGAAAAAATCGCCCCCCATCAGACTGCCGGAGGCCAGCGGCGCGATCAACAGCAGCCGCTTCCGGGCTCCGGTGCCCGTCACCGCGCTGGTCTCTTCGTTAGGTCTGACGTCCAATAGGCTCATGCGATCAACCGTGCCGGCCAGGGCCTGGCCGATGCCGTCTGCGGCTAACCAGTAGCGCCGGAACCCGTTCCTGTCACGCGGGAACCGCCGGCTCACCGCGCCCAAGGCCGGGCTGGATGGCCGATAAGGGTTAAGACGGCGTTACAATGAGTGCATTCTGCTGGCCAAGGTCGGGGCACCGGCTAAAATAGACTGGTCGCGCCGCCACGCGAATGCTGGATGAAGACCAAAGGCCAAGAACGCTGGATCAATCGGGAGCTGAGCTGGCTCGAATTCAACCACCGGGTGTTGGAGGAAGCCCGCGACCCGGCCAATCCCCTGCTCGAACGGGTCAAGTTCTTCTGCATTGTCAGCTCGAATTTGGACGAGTTCTTCGAGGTCAGGGTGGCCGGCTTGAAACAGCAGGTCGAGGCGGGCGGCGGAGAACGCGGCCCGGATGGCCTTTCCCCGGCGGAGACACTGCGCGCGGTGACCAAACGCACCCGGGAGATGGTGTCCGCACAGTACCACTGCTGGCGCGAAGGACTGTTGCCGCAACTCGCGCGGCATGGGATCGCATTCCTGTCTTTCTCCGAGCTTTCCCCCGAGGATCGCCGGTGGATCGAGGATTACTACCGCGCGGAGGTCCGCCCGGCGCTGACCCCCCTGGGATTGGACTCGGCGCATCCCTTTCCGCAGTTGCTCAACCGTTCCCTGAACCTGATCGTGCGCCTGGAACCCGCCCGCAAGGGCGCCGCCACGCGGCTGGCCGTGGTGCAGGTGCCGCGCATGCTCCCGCGCCTGGTGGCGCTCCCCCGCGACGACGGCCGCCACGCTTTCGTGTTCCTGGGGCAACTGATCGGCAACTTTCTGGCCGACCTCTTCCCGGGCGTGGGCATCCTCGGATTCTGGACCTTCCGGGTCACGCGCAACAGCGAACTGTATATCGACGAGGAGGAGATGGCCAACCTGCTCAAGGCGGTGGAGAAGGAACTCCACAACCGCCGCCGGGGTGAGGCCGTCCGGCTCGAAGTAGAAGCGGACTGCCCCGCTGACATCCGCACGGAGTTGCTGAAGCAACTGCGCCTCAAGGAATCCGACCTCTACGTCCTGGACGGCCCGCTCAACCCGGGCCGCCTGATGGCCTTGCTGGAGGGGGATCATCCGCAGGAATTGCGCGACCCGCCATATGTCCCTCCTGTGGCCAGCCCGCTGCGCGACGAACCGGACCTCTTTGCCGCCATCCGCCAACAGGACCGCCTCCTGCATCATCCCTACGAAAGCTTCGACACCGTCATCGCCTTTCTCCAGCAGGCCGCGACGGATCCGAAGGTGCTGGCGATCAAGCAAACCCTCTACCGCACCGGGGGCGACGCGCGGGTGGTGGGCGCGCTGATGGAGGCCGTGAGAAACGGCAAGCAGGTTACTGCGGTCGTCGAACTGAAGGCGCGCTTTGACGAGGCCAACAACATCGCCTGGTCCCGGCGGCTCGAAGAGGCGGGTGTGCATGTGGTCTACGGCCTGGTGGGCTACAAGATTCACTGCAAGGCAGCCCTGGTGGTGCGCCGCGACCCGGACGGCATCCGCCGCTACGTGCACCTGGCCACCGGCAACTACAACCCCACGACCGCGAAAATCTACACCGATCTGGGCTTGCTCACCTGCCATCCCGATATCGGGGAAGACGTGACCAACCTCTTCAACCTGCTGACCGGGATTTGCCAGTTTCAAGGCGCGCGCAAGTTGCTGGTGGCGCCCTTCGACCTGCACCGCCGGATGATTCAACTCATCCGCCGGGAGGCCCACAACGCCAAGGCCGGCCTGCCGGCCCGCATCATCGTCAAGATGAACTCGCTCGTGGATGTGGCGGCCGTCGAGGCGCTCTACGAAGCCTCGCAGGCCGGGGTGAAGATAGACCTGATCGTGCGCGGCATCTGCTGTTTGCGCCCGGGGGTGCCTGGACTGAGCGAAAACATCCGGGTTCGCAGCATCGTGGGCCGTTTCCTCGAGCACAGCCGCATCTTCTATTTCGAGAACGGCTGCCGCCCGGAGGTCTTCGTGGGCAGCGCGGACTGGATGCCCCGGAACTTCTTCAAGCGAATCGAAACCGTCTTCCCGATCGAAGACGGCAACCTTCGGGAACGGATCGTCGAGGAAGTCCTTCAGTTGTCACTCCAGGACAACGTCAAAGCCCGACTGCTTCGCGCCGACGGCACTTACGAACGACCGGTGGTCAGCCGCCGAACCAAGCCGCTGCACAGCCAGGACGAGTTCATGACTCTGGCCGCGGGCGATGCGATTGTCAGTGGCGAAGGCAACGGCCAGCAGGCCAAATACCAGCGCGTCAAGCTCGCGCCCCGTCCCAAAGACCCCCCCGCATCCTGACACCCTTTGGGAGTGCGCCGTGAAAAAGCAGCCCCCGACACGCCGCTACGGTGATCGCAGCCGGTAAACATCGCAGGACACCGTCAGTGGATTGCCGCTCGGGTCGGGGTTGGTCAGCCCTGCGGTTCGCCGCACCGCCCGGTGGACCCGCACAGTTCTGCCTCACCGAGTCCACGGAGTCCACCACACCGTCGCCTTCCGCTACGATGCCGTCCATCTTCTCCCGCGAGGGCCACACCACCCTCGACAGATGAACAACCGAACAAGGCCTCCCAGGCTTGTCTGCCTCCATGGTGCCGTGTCGTTGAGCGTCAACGTCAACCTGCATCGGCATCCCTTCCACACACCGCAGACCGGAGTGAACCTTAAATCCTACAATGCCCGCCGCCGCCATCCCCTCTCAGTGCCGTGCCCTGCCTCCTGCTGGCTTCAGCCCGCCAACTCACGCGCCACAGCAACCGCAAGTGCAAGAAGGTGCAAACTGCCGCAAGCACGATCATCCCCCCTGTCACAACCCCGCCGCGCGCCGGCCTTCGTTGCCTTGGGGCTGTTGTCCGGTGTCGCGGCCGTGCAACCAAGCGGGACAAGCCGCCAACTGCACTCGCAACTGTGCCGCAACGGAGCATCGATCTGCGGGCCAATGGTCTGGGCAGACCACCAGTCCAACAACGCTCAAACCAAGGGTCGGGAGGCGGTCAGGCCAACTGCAACCGCGGTTCGGTGCTCAGCATGTCCTCCAAGTTCTTCCAATTGGGGACGCTGGTGGCCTTGATGGTGTTGAGGTAGACCGCCACCGTTTCCTTGGGGTACTTCGCCAGGAGACCTTCGACGGCGTCCTTCAACTTGGCGTCATCGATCGTTTCGGGGAACTCCTCGACGACTCCCTCCTTGTGGGCAACCCCAAGCTGGTCCAGGAAGCCCGTAATCATGGCGGTCTGTGCCTTGAGCAGCCAGCCGCGCAGCAGATTGGCGGAGATCTCCTCCAACCGGGGGCGGGCCAAAAAGCTGAGCATGTCGGCGTTGCGCTCCGCGCGCGGCTTCTTCTCGAGGAAGACCGGGCGAACGCGCTTGGCCTCAGCCACGCCCGCCAGGACCGCCCGGTAGAGCGGTTTGTCGTTGGTAAAGACGAAATCAAGCACCTCCTGCGCCAAGGCAGGCGGCATAAAACCCATCAACTCGTGACAAGAGAGCATAGTGACGACTGGGAAGGCGCGACACTTCCGCCGGGTTTGGCTCCGCTGAAGAACCGGTCTGGCCCGGATTGGGGTTTGTCCCTCGGGTGTCAACCGCCTTCCGGTTGACCTTCAAATACCTGCGCCGCATGATGCGCAAAAGACAGTGTTCCCGCAACCATTCTCTTGCGCGGAAGCCCGAGGCGGAGAGGCCCGAGGACGGGGTCGTCGCCAGCGGATCACCCAGGCTGAAGCCGGGCGCGGAGGGGCTGCACGCGGAACACCAGGAACAGCTCCTCCCCGCACTGGCGACGGGAGGCGAGCTTGAGTTGGGTAGCCTCCGCCAAGCTGGGCGCACCCACACCGTCGGAGATCGTGGGCGCCGCGCGCCCGCCGAAGATCAAAGGGCAGATGGTAAGGTGCAGTTCATCCACCAACCCGGCCCGGAAGAGCGCGTCGTTGAGTTCGCCGCCCCCTTCGCAAAGGAGACGTTTGACTCCCCACTCACCCCGGAGCCACGCGAGCACGGAGGGAAAGTCAACCGCCTCAGCGCGGGAGACGCAAACGGTGTCGGCGACTTCCGCCAAAGCGTTCACCCGCTTGCGGCTGGCCTTGGCGGTGGTCAGCACGATAATCGGCGAGAGGCGGCGCTGGAAGACCGTGGCGTCCGGGGCAAGGGAGGCGGAGCCGGAAACCACGATGCGGAGATGATGTTCCGCCAGCCCCCGCCGGAGACGCAGTTTCCGAAACCGGGCCGGGCCGAGACCAAGGTCTACGTCTTCTTGCGAGACCGTGCCTGCGCCGCACATCACGGCGTCCGCCGTGGCGCGCAGTTCGTAGAGATGGGCCTGGTCGCGCGCGCTGCCAAAGGAACTCAGACGCCGGTTGGCGGTGGCGATCTTGCCATCCGCCGTCATCGCCATGTTGATCAGCACGAAGGGGCGGGACGGCTTTCTACCGGTCGTCCGTCCCTCGCTCAGCGTGATTAGCTTGCCCATGTCGAGTGATCCTCGTCGTGGTTCCCGGCGCCAGTTTACACCAACAGCATGGCATCGCCATAGCTGAAGAACCGATAGCGCTCGCGAACCGCTTCCGCGTAAGCGCGAAGCACCAGCTCGCGCCCGCTCGTCTCGCCCGGAGAAGCAAAGGCGCTCACCAGCATCAGCAGCGTCGACTCCGGCAAGTGGAAGTTGGTGACCATTCCACCCACGACGCTGAACCGACGGGGCGGGTAGACAAACAGGTCGGTGCGCCCCGCCATGGGGACGAGCGGGCCGTTTGTGCGGGCGGCCACGGATTCCAACACCCTCACGCTGGTGGTGCCCACCGCCCAGACGCGTTGTCCCCTGCCCTGCGCTTCATTGATCAACGCGGCCGTCTCGGCCCCCAGCTCAAAGCGCTCTTCATGCATGCGGTGGGCCGTCAGTTCGTCAGCCTTGACCGGCGCAAAGGTACCGAGCCCCACGTGCAGGGTCACGCTGCCGAAGCGGATCCCCCGCTCGCGCAACGCCCCCATCAGACCGGGCGTGAAATGCAGACCGGCGGTCGGCGCGGCCACCGATCCGGGCGCCTGCGCGTAGACCGTTTGGTAACGGTCGACATCACCTGCGCCGGGACCGCCGGCCCGCGCGATGTAAGGTGGCAAGGGAACCTCGCCAAGGACCGCGAGCTCATCAAGCAGGTTGCCGCCACCAGCGAACCGGAGCCGGTAATGGCCCTCCTCGCTCTTCTCCAGGACTTCCGCGAGCCAGACGCTCGGTTGGCCGATGCGATCATGCACCCGGATGAGGGTCCCCGCACGGATGCGCTTGCCCGGACGAAGCATCACCCACCAATCGTTGGAACCCGCTTCCTCGACCAGGAGCATCTCGACCCTGGCTCCGCCGCCTTCCTTGATCCCGCGCAACCGGGCCGGGATGACCTGCGAATCGTTCAGGACCATGACGTCCCCCGGGGCCAGGTACTCGACCAAGTCGCGGAACGACCGGTGCTCGATCCGCCCGGTCGACCGGTGCAGGACCAGCAGCCGCGACGCATCGCGTTCCGCCGCCGGCTGCTGGGCGATCAACTCGGGCGGCAGGTCGTATTGGAAGTCGGAGGTCTTCACGGGAGACTGGCCGGGAGCGTGCAACCGCACACCCGGCCAATTCCATGCAAGCCGCAGGGCCTAGTCGAGGCAGAACACGGTCAGCTTCTTGGGCCCGTGGGCACCCAAGACCAGAATGCGCTCGATATCACCGGTGCGGCTGGGCCCCGTGATGAAGGAGATCATGCTGGGCGGGTTGGCCCCGTAGGTGTGCTTGATCCAGGCGAAGGCGTCGGGAAGGCCACCCACCAATTGGCTGGCGCGCGCCACCACGACATGATGCGGGGGCAACACCGTCAGAGCACGGCCGCCGGCGGTGCGACTGGTGACCAACACGCTGCCGGTCTGGGCAATCAGGAGATCGCAGGCGGTGATGCCGGCGTCACAGGACTCCAAATCCGGCACCGCGTATCCGCCGTTGGTCCACAACAGCGGTAGTCCGGTACCCGGCGCCACCGCGTCGGTGAGTTCACCATGGTGAGCGGCCACCTTCTTCCATTGCTCGGCTCTGGCCAGCTCCGCCAGCTTCTGCGCCGCCTCCCCCGCGTCTTTCACCCGCACCAAAGTCGTCTTGAGCTCGGCGCTATGCCTGGCAAAGAGCGCCATCTGCTCCGCCGGCGTTTGCCCCGTGACGGGGAGGAAGTCGCGCGGCGCCTTGGTGGCCAAGCCCGGCTGATGGTGGGCATCGGCCCCGGCTTTGAGAGCCTGACGCACATTTTGAAGAACAGATTCCTGGGTGCTCATTTGCGGTTCCTCCACCATTCCTTGAAGCTCTCCGGCGCGATCTGGGGCGTGTTGCGAGTCTTGGTCCACGCGTACGCGGGGTCGAGCCGGGTGCCCTTGACCAAGGGATGAAAGACCTGGCCGATCCGGCCCCCTTTGGTGACCAGCCAAGACCAGAGGAAGGGCGAGTTGGCGATCACCGCAAACAGCTTGAACGCCGTCTGCTGCCACCATACTGGCTTGGCGGTGGCGCTGTTGCGCCGGTTCTGCAGCAAGTGGTGATGCAAGTTCACCTGGACCGGACATGCTTCCGAGCAAGCCCCGCAGAGCGACGACGAGTAGCTCAGGTGCGACCAGTCCGCCACGCCCCGCATGGGCGGCGTGATGGCCGCCCCAATCGGCCCCATGTAGGTGGTGGCATAGGTGTGCCCACCCACATGGCGGTAGATCGGGCAGACGTTCAGACAGGCGCCGCAGCGGATGCACTGCAGGCTGTCGCGCTGCTCAACATCGGCCAGCAACGCCGTGCGTTGGTTGTCCATCAGCACCACGTGGTACTCTTCCGGACCGTCGGCCTCGCCGGGTTGGCGGGGGCCGGAGTACAGGGTGTTGTAGCCGCTGATCAACTGCCCCGCCCCGACCGTGGCCAGCATGGGCAGCAGCACCGCCAGATCCTCCAGCTTGGGCAGCACCTTCTCGATGCCCACCAGCGTGATCATGGTCTTGGGGAGGGCCGCCGTCAGGCGCGCGTTGCCCTCGTTCTCCGTCACCGAGATCATGCCGGTCTCGGCAATGGCGAAGTTGGCGCCCGTGATGCCCACGTCGGCCTTGATGTACTCCTGCCGCAGCACGCGGCGGGCGATCATGGTCAACTCCTCCGGTTGGTCGGTCTTCGCGCTTCCCAGCTCCTTGGTGAAGAGGTCGCTGATCTGGTAGCGCGTCAGGTGCATCGCCGGGAAGACGATGTGGTACGGTGCCTCCTTCCGAAGCTGCACAATAAACTCGCCCAAGTCCGACTCGACGACCTTCACCCCCGCCGCCTCGATGGCGTCGTTGAGATGAATCTCCTCCGAGGTCATCGACTTGGACTTGATGACCGACCGGGCCTGTTTCTCTCGGAGAATGCCGAGGATGATGTCGTTGGCGTCCTGTCCGGTGGCGGCCCAATGGACTTTGGCGCCGCGGGCCTCGAGTTTCGAGGCGAACTCCGCCAGGTGGGCGTCGAGGTTCGCCAACGCACTGGCCTTGGCGCTGGCGGCGTAATTGCGGGCGGCCTGCCAGTCCTGAAAGGCCGCTTTCTTCTCATCCCGCTTGACCTCGTACTTCTTGAGGGCGTTGTGGATCAACGCCCGGTGCTGCAGGTCGGAGGTGAACCGGACCGCCTGCTCCTTGAACTCGTGGGCGGTGGTGTTCATCGCTGGTCCAGGATTTCGGCCAAGTGAATGGTTTTGAGCGGCGAGCCCTTGCGGTCGATAAGCCCCTGCAGGTGCATCAGGCAGCTCGAATCGTTCGAGACGATGTAGTCAGCCTTGGTGTCAAGGGCGGAGGCGCACTTGGTCTCCCCCATCGCCGTCGAGATCATCGGGAACTTCGCCGAGAACGTGCCGCCAAACCCGCAGCAGGTTTCCGCCGCCTCCATTTCGAA
>CAYYMW010000235.1:0-11161 GCA_964472515.1 uncultured Verrucomicrobiota bacterium
GAGGGGTGGCGGTCGGCTGAAGCAGGGCCGTTGGGGTTGATCCACACGCGGCTGAGCATCCGCGATCTCTCAACCAACGGCGCCCAACCGATGGCCAACGAGGACGGCTCGGTCTGGGTGGTCTTCAACGGCGAGGTCTACGGTTGGGAAGCCGAACGCGAGGACTTGGAGCGGCGGGGGCATGTCTTCCGCAGCCGCACCGATACCGAGTTCCTGATCCACGGCTACGAGGAATGGGGCGAAGCAGTCCTGGAACGCCTGCGGGGGATGTTCGCCTTTGCGATTCTCGATTTGCGCCGCGAGCGCCTCTTTTGCGCCCGGGACCGGCTGGGCAAGAAGCCGCTCTACCATGCGTTCGGGCCGACGGGCTTCGCGTTCGCCAGCACGTTGCACGCCTTGCGGGCGGTTCCCATGGGACTGCCCTTCGAACTCGATCCGGCAGGCATCGACGCCTTTCTGGCGCACCGGTACATCCCGGCGCCCCGCACGCTTTACCGGGGGGCGGGCAAACTGCCGGCCGGCCACAAGTTGGTCTACGAATGGGGCAGCCGGCCGGAGCAACCACCGGTTATCACTGCTTACTGGCAACCGCAACCACAAGCTGGGGCGGACGTCTTGGGGCAACTGCGGACGGCGGTGGGGCTGCGGTTGGTGTCCGACCGCCCCGTGGGCCTGTTCCTCAGCGGCGGGATCGACTCCCGCGCGGTAGGCAAGGCCCTGGCCGAGGCAGGCGTCACCATCAACGCCTTTACGGCCGGCTTCCCCGATGCCCCGCCCGGGTACGACGAGACCTCCGAAGCTGCCGAAGCTGCGCGCCGCTACCGCCTGCCGCATCAGGTTCTGCCGATCCGCATGCAGGCGGAGGACTTGCCGCGCATCCTGCGCGACATGGATGAACCCTTCGCAGACCCCTCGGCGATCCCCACCTGGTACCTGTGCCGCGAAGCCAGCCGGGCGGTGACCGTGGCCCTGACCGGCGACGGCGGGGACGAGTTGTTCGCCGGGTACAAACGCTACGCGGTCCACCTGCGCACCGGCTGGCGGCGGGGGCTGCCCACCCTGCCGGGCAGCGGCTTCCGCGCGGCGGCCCCGTTGAGCAAGCGCACCTTCGGCGGCCGGTTGCGGCGGGTGGGTCTCGAATGGCGGCTGCCGTGGACGGAAGCCTACGCGTTGCGTTTCTCCGGATTGGATCCCCTGACCCGCGCCTTCCTGCAGCCGGAGCTTGGCCAGGTGCAGGCCCACTACTGGCGGCTCCCGGCCGGCGAGTTCGATCCCCTGGGCTGGATGCTCGAGTGCGACCGGCTCAATTACCTGCCCGATTACATCCTGCGCAAAGGCGACCTCTGCGGCATGGCGCACGGGCTGGAACTGCGCAATCCGCTGCTCGACCACCTCCTGGCCCAGGGTATCATGGGATTGCCCGCGGCCGAACGGTTCACCTCGCCCACCAAGCGCGTCTTGCGATCCTATCTGGGCGACACGGAGACGGCCCAGCCGAAGCGCGGCTTCAACCCGCCGCTCGAGACCTGGCTGCGGGCCGGTTGGCTGGCCGAGCGCATCCAGGCTCTTCCGGCAGACCTGTCCCGGCTGACCTCCGGGCAGTTGGGCCGCGCGCCGCTGGAGACCCTGGTGCGCGACTGGCGGGACCGCCGGGTCACCGACGAGGCCCTGTGGCAACTCTTGGTGCTCACCGAGGCCATTCGTCATTTGGAGGAAAACTAATCCTCCAGGTAAAGCGGGATTGACTGGCGGCTCCGGGCTGGGGAGAGTCTGGCCTATCATGACGATGCCGCAGCCCTTGGTCGACTCAAAGGCACTGGACGCACTTTACCGGCAGGTGGGGGTGAATGAAGGGGTTCGCCTGGGTGAGGCGTGGTTGCTCTACCAACTCGCCCTGCAGGTGCCCCAAGGGGGCCAGGCGGCCGAGATCGGCTCGTGGATGGGCCGCTCGACAATCGCCTTGGCGCGTGGACTAATGCCGCAAGCCGCCACGCTGCACACCATCGATGACCACAGCGGGCTGCCGGGGAACCCCCTCACCGGCGACCAAGCCCGGCAGATCTTCTTCGCCAATCTCGAAGCCGCTGGCGTTCGGCAGGTGGTACACCACCACCCCAAGTCCTCGGACGCCATGGCGTCCGAGTGGCGTCTACCGCTCGATCTGCTCTTCATTGACGGCTGCCACGACTACGCTTTTGCCAAACGCGACACCATCAACTTCGCGCCGCACGTAAAGCCGGGCGGGGTGGTGGCGTTTCACGACGTCGTCATGCCGGGGGTGTTCCAGGCGATCCAGGAATGGGGTGAGGAAAGGGACCCCGCCTTTGACGGCGTCGTCCGCCGGGGCAATGTGGTGGCGTTTCGCGTCGCGGCGGCGGGAGACCCGGCCAGCCGGCGGTCCCGCCGAAAGGCGATGCTGGCGATGGTCCGGGCCGCAACGTGGCGCATTCCCGAGCCGCTGCTGGCGAAGATCGGGCGCAAATGGGGCCAGAGCCTCGGCCGGCGCCTGCTGCGCCGTTGGGAGTGGCCGTTGCCGGGCTGAGCCGTCACCTCGGCGAGTTCCGCTCTTTCCAACGCGCCCGGAGCGGCTAGACTGGGGGCGACATGGTTGGCACCCGAGCAAGTCGGAAGGGAGACGCGCGTGGCAGGCGGGCGCGCAAAGGCTGAGTTATGCCCCTCGATCCCCAACCCCTCCCGCCGGCCGGCGCACCGTCCGCAGAGTTCCACCTCGGGGGCCGTCCCGTCGGCGAACGCCATCCCCCGTTGTTGATTGCCGAGATCGCCCAGGCCCATGACGGCAGCCTGGGCATGGCGCACGCCTACATTGACGCCGCCGCCGCCGGGGCGCAGGCCATCAAGTTTCAAACGCACCTGGCCGCCGCGGAGAGCACGCCGGCCGAACCGTGGCGCGTGCGCTTCAGCCCGCAGGATGCCACGCGGTACGACTACTGGCGGCGGATGGAGTTCACCCTGCCGCAATGGCAGGGGCTGCGCCAGCATGCCGAGGAGCGCGGTTTGTTGTTTCTGAGCTCGCCCTTCTCGCTCGAGGCCGTGGAATGGCTGCTCGAGGTCGGAGTCCCCGCGTGGAAAGTGGCTTCCGGCGAGGTGGCGAACACCCCGCAGTTGCGCCGCCTGGCCGCCACCGGCCGGCCGGTGCTTTTATCCTCGGGCATGAGCGATTGGGCGGAGTTGGACGCCGCCGTGGCCATTTGCCGGAACGCCGGGGCGCCCTTCGCCGTGTTCCAATGCACGTCGGCCTATCCCGCGCCGCCGGAACGCACCGGCTTGAATGTGCTGGCGGAGCTGCGGGGCCGTTATGGTTGCCCCGTCGGGTTGTCGGATCACTCCGGCAAGATCTTCGCCAGCCTCGCCGCCGCCGCCGCCGGGGCCTCCCTGATTGAGGTTCACCTGGCGTTCTCGAAACAAATGTTCGGCCCGGACGTGGCCTCCTCGTTGGTCCCGGCGGACCTCGCTTTGCTGGCCGAGGGGCTCCGCGAGATCCATGTCATGCGCACCACGCCGGTGGATAAAAACCAGGCGGCCGCCGAGACGGCCGCGCTCAAGCGGGTCTTCGGCAAGAGCGTCGTGGCCCGGATCCCCCTGCCCGCCGGGACGGTGCTGGCGGCCGCGCACCTTGCCTTGAAGAAGCCCGGAACCGGCATTCCGGCCGCGCAACTGGAATCCCTGCCGGGCCGCCGCCTGCGGGTGGATGTGGCCGCGGACGCCCCCCTGCGGCTCGAGGATCTGGAGTAACCCGCCCGCGCCCCCGCTTTCGCATGAAAAGGAAGATCTGTGTTGTGGTCACCGCCCGGCCGAGCTACTCGCGCGTGAAAACCGCGTTGCGCGCCATCCAGCGGCATCCCGGGCTGGAGCTGCAGTTGGTGGTGGCAGCCTCCGCCCTGCTGGACCGCTACGGCAACGCGCTCAAACACATCGCGGCCGACGGCTTCGAGGTGCAGGCCCACGTCCACATGGTCGTCGAGGGGGAGAACCTGGTCACCATGGCCAAGACCACCGGCCTCGGGATGATCGAGCTGGCCACCGTGTTCGACAACCTGGGCCCGGACATGGTGGTGACGATCGCCGACCGCTACGAAACCCTGGCCACCGCCGCCAGCGCGGCCTACATGAACCTGCCGCTGGTGCATATCCAGGGCGGCGAAGTCACCGGCTCGATCGACGAAAAAGTGCGGCACGCCATCTCGAAACTGGCGGACTACCACTTCGTTTCCACCCAGCAGGCGGCGCAAAACGTCATCCGGATGGGCGAGCGTCCCGAGCGCGTTTTCGTCACCGGTTGTCCTTCGATCGACCTGGCAGCCGAGGTCCTGGCCCGGCCGGAGCTCGATTTCGATCCCATGGCGCGTTACGGAGGGGTGGGGGAACTGAGCCGGCTCGACGGCGGGTACGTGGTGGTCCTGCAGCACCCGGTGACCACCGAATACGACGAAGCCCGCCGGCATATCGAGGAAACCTGCCACGCCCTGCTGGAGGCGGACCTGCCCACGCTCTGGTTCTGGCCGAACGTGGACGCGGGCTCGGACGGGACCTCGAAGGGCATCCGCGCCTTCCGGGAACGCTGCCATCCGCCCCGCATGCGCTTCTTCCGGCATATGGAGAGCCAGGACTTCCTCCGCCTGCTGGTCCACAGCTCCTGCCTCGTGGGCAACAGCAGCGTCGGCATCCGGGAATGCTCCCTGCTGGGCGTCCCGGTGGTCAATGTGGGCAACCGCCAGGCGGGCCGCGAGCGGGGAGCCAACGTGCTCGACGTGCCGTACGAGCGGCAGGCGATCCGTCAGGCGGTGTCGGCGCAGGTCGCGCACGGCCGCTTCCCCCGCTCCCCCCTCTACGGCGATGGCGCGGCCGGCGAACGGATCGCCGGGCTGCTGGCCACCTTGCCGCCCGTCTTCGAAAAACGTCTCGCCTACTGATCCCCCTCCCATGTTACACGCCATCCCTCCCGACCGGCGGCTGCGCATCGAGCAGCTTGGGTACGACTACGCCGCCCAGCCCAAGCGGGCCTGGGACCGCTGCAACCTCTGCGGCCACGATGAATTCGTCATCCTCACCCACTCCGATCGCTACGGTTTCCGCGCCTCTGCCAGCGCCTGCCTTCGTTGCGGGCTGGTGTTCCTGAACCCGGTGATGACCGGGAGCGCCTACGGCGGGTTCTACGCGCGCGTCTACCGGCCCTTGGTCAGCGCCTACCACAACCGCCTCATCGATGCCCGCACGGTCCAGGACGACCAGCGCCCCTATGCGGCCGCGCTGGGGGAGTTCCTCGCCCCGCTCTGGAGCCCGCGCCCCGGCGGCGCCCTGCTGGACGTGGGCGGGTCCACCGGGATCGTCGCCCGGGAGGTGGCCGGCCGCTTCGGGCTGCGCGGCACGGTGCTCGATCCCGCGGCCGCCGAGCTGGACCAGGCCCGGCAGTTGGGCCTCGAGACGGTGGCGGGCTTCCTGGAGGACTCGGTCATGCGGGGCCGCCGCTTCGACCTGGTCCTGGTCTGCCAGACCGTCGACCACTTCCTGGACGCCGCCGGGTCCCTGGCGAAGGTGCGGGAGTTGATCCAGCCGGACGGCTGGCTGTTCCTGGACATCGTCGACTTTCGCGCCGCCTGCCTCCGAAACCACTCGGTCGAGGAAGCGGTCAAGATCGACCACCCGTTCTACTTCACCGAAAGCACGGCCCTGACCCTGCTGCAGCGCGCGGGCTTTCGTCCGGTGCGGCGCAATTACGCCGCCGACCACCTGCACGTTGGCTTCCTGTGCCGGCCGGTGGAACCCCAACCCGGCGCCCTGCCGGCCGCTGCCGAAGTGGCCAGCCTGCTGCGCGAGCTCCGTTACCTCCAGAATGCCCCCCGCTGAAACCACCCCCCGCGTGCTCGCCCTGGTCCCGGCCCGCGCCGGCTCCAAAGGCATTCCCGGAAAGAACCTCCGCCTGCTCGCGGGCAAGCCCCTGCTGGCCCACGCCGTGGCCGCCGGCCATGCCTCCGGGATCTGCAGCCGCATCCTGATCACCACCGACGATCCGGAGATGGCGCGGGTCGCCTGCGCCCACGGGGCCGAGGCTCCCTTCCTCCGCCCGCCCGAGCTCGCGCGGGACGATACCCCCATGCTGCCGGTGTTGCAGCACGCCGTGCGTTTCCTGGAGCAGCAAGGCTGGCTGGCCGATTACGTGCTCCTCCTCCAGCCAACCTCCCCCTTCCGCCAGCCCGAAGACCTGCGGGCGGGGCTGGCCATGCTGGCGAGCCATCCCGAAGCCGCCTCCGTCGTCAGCGTGGAGCGTGTGCCGGCCCATTTGTCGCCGCATTATGTGATGCGCATCGCCGAGGGACGCCTCGAACCCTTCCTCGAAGGCAACCAGCGCATTACCCGGCGGCAGGACGCGCCGCCCGCCTACAGCCGGAACGGCGATTTCTACCTCACCCGCCGGCGGGTGCTGATGGAGGAAAATTCGATCTATGGGGACCGCTGTCTTGCCTATGTGACCGCAAAGCCGCTCAGCGTGAATCTCGACACCCTCGAAGACTGGGCCTACGCCGAATGGCTGGCCGGCCGGGCTAGCGTTTGAAGTGCTCCGGGTGCTCGAGTTCGAGCATGGACTTCATGGCGCCGCAGTGCTTGAGCAGCTTGTCCAACTGCTGGAGCAGATACGGCGAACGCACCGCGCGCCCCTTGACCCGGCACTTGTGGACCCCTTGAAGCTCGACCCGCTCGTAGCTGGTGCCGTAGCTGGCCATGTAGTAGCCGTACTTGAGCAGTCCCGCCTGGCCGCGGGGGGGCAGCGGTTCGAGTAGCAGGCGGATGGCCTCTTCGTGGGTCCGGGCGTTGTAGGTGGCCCCCACATCCTCGTACGTGGCGCGGCCGAGCAGCACCACGGGGAGGCCAAGGTAAGCCGCCTCCACGCCGGCGGTGGACCAGAAGGTCGCCACCTTGGTGGCGGTCTGGATCAAGGCGTACGTGTCGGTCTCGTCCTTGGGGCCGATCACCCGCAGGAACGGATACGGGTAACGGCGCAGCCGGGCCAGCAGCGGCTGGATCTCGAGGTGGCTGTTGGGGTGCAGCCGCACGGCCAGCACGCCCTGGAAGTTCGCCGCCGCCAGTCCTTCGATCACCCGGCAGATGCCGTCCCCCTGTGACTCGTAAATATGCTTGGGATAGAAGTTGCGCAGCGCGGCGCGCTCGGATTCCGTGGCGCCGAGCAGGGCGATGCGTTCCCGGCCATCCATCCACCCCTCGGGCAGCATGCCTTGCTGCTGATGCGTCAGGTAGGTGATGTTGGTGAACGTCAGCACCCCTTTGCGGCGTTTCTCGTAGAATTGCCGGGCGACCGCCTCCCGGTTCGGATCTCCGGCGGCCTGTTCCCACAGCTCCTCCACCCGTTGCTTCTTGTAGTCGATGTCGTGCGGCACCGTGTTGCGGGTCAGCAGGTACTTCTTCACGTGGGACCCGCGCTCGTGGGTGTAACACTCGACCCCCGCCATCTGGCAGGCGCGCAACACGCCCCGATGCGTGGCGCCCCGGCCGTTGAAGAAATAGAACGTGTCGCACCGGCAGCTCGCCAGGTAATGGCGGATCGCCTTGTGAATCGCCACCGAGGAGCGCACCGCGCGGTTCAGGTAGTCCCGGTGCTTGATGACGTCGGGCTCGAGCTGCTGGATGGCGGAAATGAACGTGGAGAGGGTCGCCTCCCCGGCGTCATACCCGTCGAACGTGTAGTTCCAGAGTTCGGCGACGGTGGGGAAGTCCTGCCGGACGCGCGCACGAAACGGTTGGGCTGCCTCCGCTTGCGCCACCAGCTCCCTCAGGTTCACCAAGACGACCTCCCGCCCCAGCGCGCGCAACCCGCAACGCCGCTTGCCCCGGCACATCCAGCAGGTCAGCCGGCGGTGGAACTGGTTGACGTCGCAATGGCAGACTCCGTCGCCGTCGCAGTAGATGAAGGTGATCGCATCGACGGCTTCAGCGTGCTTGTCCATCAGTTCGAGTTGCGTCTCGAAATGCGGCGAGGTGGGAACCGCCGTTCCCAGGAAGGCAATGTGGCGTCCGCTCATGCAAAGGTCGATTCAACCACGGCGAAAGACTCTGGCCGGCACGTCATGCCCACCATGGTGCGGCGGGGCCCCGAGGGCTGTCAAGGCCACCCAAACCGTCCCGGGGGCGGTTCCCCTCGGCCCTCCGGCCGAATCCGCTCACTCCGCCGTAATGCCTTTGTCCTCGTGGGCGAGGTTGTAGGTGGTGTAGATGGTCAGGCTGCGCGGGGGCAGGGTCTCCAGCAGGGCCATGTCACCGCCGGTCACCGGGGTGACGCTCAGCGGGTCAAGCCGCAGATCGACCCGGAGGGTAAGCTCCGACTTGACCTGGTACTTCCGCAGCTTGGCCGGGATGATCCCCTTCTTGAGCCCCTTGAATAGCAGGTTGGCAGGCCATTCCTGCGGCGAGTCGTTCAGCACGAAGCACGTGAACTTCCCGCCCGGGCTCCGCAGCGCGGCCGTGAAGACCCGCGGGAGCCCGTCGATCTGTCCGCCGCTCACCGACGTCGCCAGCACGCTCGACCGCTTGGCGGTGAAGCGCGAGAGCGCGCCGTAAATGAAGTAGGGATTGGGATTGGGCGAGAAGGCCTCGAGCAGCCGTTGCTTCTCGGAGTTCCACGTGTTGACCATCTGCCACTGGCCGTCGAGGTCGCCCCGATTGACGAAGCTCCAGCGATTGAAGCCATCCACGCCCCGGTTCATGAAGCGCAGTACGAGTTCGGCGTCTTTGAGGGCGGCGTCATAAGTGGAGGGGCCGGCATGGGAGTTCTTCCAGCCAAAGACCATGGTGCCCAGTTCGCTCAGGAAGAAGGGCTTGTTCCGGGAATGCGCCCAACCCACCCAATCCGCCAACCGCAATTCCGCCTCCTGTAGCGGGTAACCTTCGCCCGTGGCCCAGTCGAAGCGCGCGAAATACGAGTGCAGATCGTAGGCGCCGACATGGTCGTCGTAGCTCATCGTCTCGACCTTCAGGGGCGGGAGATCCGTCATGTCCGGCCCGGACAGGGGGATCGAGATCCCGCGGCGATCAAGCGCCGCGCGCACGGCCTTCAAGCCGGGACCGATGGGCATGGGCTGGTTCGGGGGCGACTGCCACCAGGACCACTCCGCCCCCGGTTCGTTGTTGATCGCAATCCACTTGATGCACTTGTAGCGCTTCTTCTTGACCAGGTGCTCGGCCAGCGCGCCGATCCCTTCGGCGTAATCCTCGGTGGAAACCGGTCCGCTGTGGAGGCGCTTGATGGGGTCGTCCCGAAACTCGGGAAAGGCGTTCCACGCCACATTGGCCCACATCTGCTGGAGGAAGACATCCGCGCCCTGGGCCTCGCAGATATCGAGGATGCGGTAAAGGATGCGCATTTCCGGGGAATCCCAAGTGTACTCCTCGCGCTGCGGTTGGTACATGCGCTGCTCGACCTCCACCCGGCAGAAATCCATGCCGAGCCATTGCGCGTGGCGGGCCAGTTCAGCCCAGGCGCGCTCATCGTTGGCGGGCGGGTTGCCGCCCCAGGCACTGCCGCCGTGAGAACGGTCTCCCTCCACCGGCATGGGGGTCTCGATGGCATGCCAGGAAGCCCCGATGCCGCCCGCCATCCGCCAGGTCACCGTGTTGGCGTTGGCCTCCACGGCTACTCTGCCAGACTGAGCCTCCGCGGCCGGGACCACCCCGCCCGCCAGCAGGCCACCTGCTATCACTGCGCAAATCAACGAGTTCTGCTTCATGCTGCGCCCGAGTATGACGCCATCGGCCGGGCATGGCCAGCCCGAAGCGAACACCTCGGCTACGGCGACGCCCCCGGGCTCGTGGCCCGGGCGGAACGCTCAAGGGAGGTTGGAGACCCAGGGGCGGGAGGGTTGGCGTGGGTGACGCCCGCCCTGCTCCGCCCCTGGGCCATGGTCGCCTCCTCCTGGCGCCCCCGGCAGGAACCGCCGGGTGGACTCGGAAAACGTGTCGGCCCGAGGTCAGGGGACAACTGCCTCGCGCCTTTCCAAGCCCCAGCATGGCGTCCACTATACCAATGGGGGTGGGACATTGGCAGTCATACCATGGCAAATCATCGCGGCGATCCCTCCCTCCGCCAAACGGGCCGCCGAGCAAGCTCCGTTCGCTGGCAGCGTGCTGCCCGTTCGCTTGGAATCTTCAGGCTTAATTCCTTCGCCGCCAATGGTGCTGGGAGGTGGTTCGGGGCGAAACTGCAAACCGCCATTTGACAACCGCGACTCATGCACTAAATTACGTCAGCTTCTCTGTGGAAGCTCGGTTGCCGGTCGAGCGCTTAAAGGGTTCTGCGACTCCCTTTCAGCCTCTCTGTGGCAGCCGGTAAATTTGGCTGTGACCGCCATCTTCAGTCGCCGGGGCGCAAGCCAAGCAGGAACGGCGCGCCTGATTCGGTGGCGGTCCGGTTCGGTTGTTCGATAGGGTAATGGTTGCGCAATCGCGTTCGTGGCGGAGGCGCTCGAACGCGACTGAAATGCGGGGAGGGAGCCTGTAGCTCCCTCCCCGCCGCATTTAGGGGGGGCGCGCCCCGTCCCGTTGAGGATGTGAGGATACCCGCGCTTCACCCTTGCCCGCCGGCTGCGTTCCGGCGGGAGGAGCGTCACCAGACCCGATCCCGTGATCGTGCGGGCCCTTCACCCCCCCAATCCAGCTTGCCGCGGCCAGTCGCCCGGACTATAACGCTACCATGCAATCAAAGGTGGCGGACATCCGATGCCCGGGGAAGGCATCCGGCCTGCGGAAGCACTGCGCTCGCTTGGCGGCGGTGGCGATGGGGTTGACGGTTGCGGTGTGCCATGACGCGGGCAAGGTGGCGGAAGCGGCTTACTTGGGGACGGTCGCGGTCGCCGGCGCTGCCACAGTGGCGCACTCCTCGGTCAAAGCCTACGAGAACGCGCCCCCCTCAGGCCGCGATGCCGGGAAACTCGAAGCCAATGAGGCGGAGTTGCGAAATGGCCTGCTCCACCTGCGGGTGGGCATGACGGTGAGAGAGGTCGGCAAATTGATCCCCCATACCCTGGGACGCAAAGCGCGCCGGGACATCAGGAAGGCCGAGGCTTTCACCGCCGAACTGCACGTGTCGGAACTCCGTGAGAATGTCCCCTATTGAACTCGATAAAAATGTCCCCTT
>CAYYMW010000236.1:0-11016 GCA_964472515.1 uncultured Verrucomicrobiota bacterium
GGCTCCGACCATCAAGATTCCCGCCCCGGCTGCCGCGCCTGCCCCGGCCGCCGCGAGCGCCGCCGCCCCGGCTGCTGCGCCTGCTGCCCCGGTGCCTCCGCCGCCTCCCGCTGGCGCTCCTCCGGCCCGCGTCGCCTCCGCCCCGGCGGCTGCTCCGTCCCGTCCCGCTCCTGCCGCGCCCGCGCCTCGGGCGTCGTCGTCGGCGCCGAGCATGCTGGACAACGCCCTGGCGATCGTCGCCGCCTTGGTGGCGGTGGGCGCATTGGTGCGCGTATTCATGCTGGTGGGCCAGCTCGGCCAGGGTTAGGCCGCGCGGCTTGATCCACTCGACTCTCCTCTCCACAACCATCTTTTTGAGCCTATGGCTTCCGCGAACGTTGTTGTCATCACCGAGGCGAATTTCCAGGAACAGGTTATCAACTCCCCGGTCCCAGTGCTGGTGGATTTTTGGGCGCAATGGTGCGGCCCCTGCCGCATGCTCGGCCCGCTGGTCGATGAACTCGCCGACGAGTACCAAGGCAAGGCCAAGGTCGGCAAGGTCGACATCGACGCCAACCAGCAGTTGGCGATGGAATACAAGATCACCGCGGTGCCCACCCTGCTCGTCTTCAAGCAAGGCCAGGTGAATGACGTTCTGGTCGGCCTCAAGAGCAAGCGCGACCTCAAGTCCTCGCTCGACAAGGCCATCGCGGGCTAGCCGCCCCTTTCATACCTTTTCCGCAACCCGGGGAAGCAGCCGTTACCAGGCGCTTCCCCGTCTTGCTCTGTCGCCCCGCGTCCGCGGCCATGCCTTGCCTTTCAAGCGCCGCTGCGGGATAGTCGCCGCGTGCATGCTTCGGCGCCCGAACTGACCGAATCCCTCCTGGCTTCCTATGCCACCGTGGGTGGGATCAACCATGTGGACGGCAAGAACCTCCCCTCGCGCACGGCGATCATCCAGCTCACGGCCGACCTCCTGCGGTTGCTTTTTCCCGGCTTCTTCGACGAAAAGACCCTCCATTCCTCCGAACTCCAAAACCAGACCGCCAGCCTCCTCGACGCCGTGCGGCGCCGCCTCGAGACCGAGATCTACCGCAGTCTCGAGTACGCCCCTCCGTCCGGGGTTGGTCGGAAGGAACTGCGCCATCTGGCCGGCTCCCTCGTCGGGGAGTTCCTCCGCAGCCTGCCCGCCGTGCGCGAACTGCTCCGGACGGATGTGGAAGCCGCCTACAACGGCGACCCCGCCGCGCTCAGCCGGGAGGAGGTCATCCTGGCTTATCCCTTCGTCGAGGCTATCGCGGTCCAGCGGATGGCCCACCAACTCTATGTCCGCCAGGCGGCCTTGATCCCCCGCATCATGACCGAATGGGCCCACAGCCGCACCGGGATGGACCTGCACCCCGGCGCCCAGATTGGTTCCCACTTCTTCGTCGACCACTGCACCGGCACCGTGGTGGGGGAGACCTCGGTGATCGGCGATCACGTCAAGATGTACCAGGGCGTCGGCTTGGTGGCGCGCTCCCTGGCCGGAGGCCAGGCCCTGCGCGGGCAAAAGCGTCACCCCACCATTCAGGACCGTGTCACCATCTATGCGGGCGCTACCATCATGGGCGGCGATACCGTCGTGGGGGCCGGCAGCACCGTCGGAGCCAGCGTCTTCCTCACCCACAGCGTGCCCGCCAATTCGCTGGTCATCAACGAGGACGTCAAGGTCAAGGTCATGAGCAAGCGCGACAAGACCGCGCGGTTCCTGGGGCCTGACGAAGGGTTGGATTACCAGATTTGACCGCTCCGCCCGCCGGAAACCAGCCGGCGAGGCCAACTCCCGTTCCGGCTCGAACCCATGCGATTATTCCGCTGCAAATCCATCACGGATGACGCGCGCGGCCCGGCCGACCGGCAGTTGCGCCGCGTCCTCGGGCCTTGGCATCTCACCGCGCTGGGCGTGGGCGCCATTGTTGGGGCGGGCATCTTCACCAGCATCGGGTCCGCCGCGGCCGGCGGCGCCGGGCACCCCGGCGCGGGGCCTGCCTTGGCCTTCTCACTGGTGCTGGTGGCCATCGCCTGCGGCTTCGCCGCCCTCTGCTACGCCGAGTGGGCGGCCATGGTTCCGTCCGCCGGTTCGGCCTATACCTACGCCTATGCCACCCTCGGTGAGTTGGCCGCCTGGCTCGTCGGCTGGGATCTCATCCTCGAGTATGCCATCGGCAACGTTGCAGTCGCCATTTCCTGGTCCGCCTACTTCCAGGATCTGCTCCGCACCTGTCACCTCCCGTGGCCGGTCTGGCTGGGGACGGACTACCGCTCCGCCAGCGCGGCTGCGGCCGCCGTGGCCGAGTGCCTCGCGCGCCAAGGCAACGTGGCTGACCTCGGCGCTTCCGTCCTGCGTGACGCCCAGGCCCTCTCTGTCGCCCCCCGGTGGCTGGGCCTCCCGGTCATTTTCAACCTTCCCGCCGTCGCCGTGGTCGCGGGCTTGACCTGGGTGCTCGTGCTCGGCATCCGCGAGAGCGCCCGGTTCAACACTTCCCTGGTGGTCGTGAAGCTCGCCATCGTGGTCTTCTTCGTCGTCCTGGGCGCCACCTATGTCCGGCCGGAAAACTGGACGCCCTTCGCGCCCCATGGTTTCGAGGGAATCTCCACCGCCGCCGCCATCGTCTTCTTTGCCTACATCGGGTTCGACGCCGTCTCCACCGCCTCCGAGGAATCGCGCAATCCCCAGCGCGACCTTCCCTTCAGCATCCTCGCCAGCCTGGGCATCTGCACGGTCCTCTACGTGGCCGTGGCCGCCGTGCTCACCGGCATGGTTCCCTGGCAGAAGCTCGGCACGGCGGAGCCTCTGGCCCTCGCGTTCACCGAGGTTGGGCTCCCGTGGGCGGCCGCCGTGGTGTCGGTGGGCGCCTTGCTGGCGAATACCACCGTGCTTGCGGCTTTCCAGATCGGCCAGCCGCGCATCTTCTTCGCCATGGCCCGGGACGGCCTGCTCCCCGGCTGGGCTGCCAGGGTACATCCCCGCTACCGCACACCGCACGTCACCACCATCCTCACCGGCGTATTCGTCGCCGTGTTTGCGAGCTTCACCAACATCAACGAAATGGTCGAACTCACCAACATCGGCACCCTCTTCGCCTTCATCCTGGTCGCCCTTGGCGTCCTGATCCTCCGGAAGACCCAGCCTGATCGCCCCCGGCCTTTCCGTGTTCCCTGCGTTACCCTGGTGGCACTCGCCACCGTCGCCAGTTGCGGTTACTTGATGACCGAGCTGCCCGCTGTCACTTGGCTGCGCTTCGCCGCTTGGATGGCCGTGGGTCTGCTGATCTACCTGGCCTATGGCCTCTGGCGACACTGGGCTTCCCCGGCTCCGGCCCGTGCCGCAGCGGAACCGCCCGGCTAAGGCCACCCCGCCTGCTCCGGTATCCGCCCACTGCAGGTGCGCCGTGCCCGCACCTCAACGGCTCTGAGCGGGTACCTCCGCCGATAGGGGCACACGCCCGCCACTCCTCTTGTTTCGTCAAGCGGCCGTTCGTCGCGGGCCGAGCGCTTCGGGCAGGCGAAATGGCGGGGCGTACGCTTACCACCATGGAACCCAGCTTGACCCCAACCGCTGGCCATCCTATAAAGCGCGCTTGTCGATTGGTGCCGCTTTGGCTGCAGGGTGTCCCGTACCCTGTGGACATGGCGTCTCCCCATGAATTGGCGTACTGTGGTATGTTCTGGGGTGCATCGGGCCAGTTTAGCTCAGTGGTAGAGCTACGGTTTTGTAAACCGTCGGTCGTCGGTTCGAATCCGACAACTGGCTCCACTTCGTAATCAACGACTTACACAAGGAACGGGACGGTGACGAAGACGCTCATCTGATGTACTGCTGCATCCATGCAACCGTCTTCCCGCCTGAACGTGCTGCCATGGCAAGAGTTGAGGGGCGGGAAGTCACCTGCCAAGGTCACTTGCGGCAACCCACCGTCAGCGTTTACCGCCGCACCATGCCCAACGGGCAGCCCCGACCCTTCGGAGTGGAGCGCGGCGCACAGGTGGCGATCCCCTTCGCGGCACGGTTTCGGTACCGCTGCGTCCGGAGCCGTCTGAGCGGCGCGCAGGCGTCGTCGCAGACCCGGAACTGCCGGCTAGCGGCTCGAGATCAGCCGGCCATCGGCGTCCACCAGGATCTCATGCCCCCTTGGCGGAAGCGGAGTCTTGGTGAGTTTGCCACCCGGCCAGCGTATGAGTAGAGCATCGGGTGGAAAGGGGAACCCGAGCACCTGGGTGAGGCTGTCCTGCGACCAATAGCCCGCACCGGCGCGAATCTCGCGGGCGGGACCCTCGCGCCCGGCGTATTGAAGCCGCAACACCGCACCAATGCCCCCCGGGTTGCCGCGAGGGCCTTCGACTCTCACCCTCAGACCCGGCTTCCCAGCCACGTTCCTATACAATCGCGTAGCCGCGCCGTTTTGAGTGATCACCAAGTCCGGCCGGGCATCCTCGTCGAAGTCACTGACGGCGGCGCCTCGCTGTTCACCGTGAACGCGAACGCCAGCCTCGCTGGCCGGCAGGGGAGCAAATCCCCCCTTTCCGTCGCCACGCAGAACCAGGCCCAGACCCGCATCGATCCGGGCAAGCTCCGGCTGCAGGCCGAAGAAGTTCTGACTGAGGAAGACGTCTTCGTTGCCATCTCCGTCGAAGTCAGCGACGTTGACGCTGAAGGCGGGGGCGAACTGGGCTTCTTTGGGCAAAGGAATGGCTTGGAACTTGTTGCCGAGATTCAGGAAGAGGGTTGTGGCCAGGGTCGTCGCCGTCACACGCTTGGCCAGGGGCGAACGTTCGCCCAGGACCTCGTCCAGGGTGGCTTCGCTGTAAGCCTTGTGGGTGGCGAACTGATCGAAGAGGAAGGTCAGGGAGTTCGCCAGCGGCAGCAACTGCCGGCGCGGACTCAGTTTTCCATCGACGTACTCGGTCTCGATGACTTCGGTCACACCGGGTTGGACAATCTGGCCGTAGGCAAACGTCAGCGGTTGTTCCGCGGAGGCCCGGTAGGGGCTGTTGAAGCCCCAATTGGCCGCGACGATATCCAGACGGCCGTCGCCGTTAAAGTCGCCGGTCGTCACCCCGCGCCACCAACCGGTGAACGGTTTGAGCCCCCACTGTTCGGTGGTTTCGAACAAAACACCACCTTGATGGCGAAACACCCGGACAGGTCCCCATTCACAGGCCAGCACGAGTTCTGGCAGGCCGTCGCCGTCCAGATCGCTCCAGACGGCGCCGTTAACGATACCGAGGTTGTCGAGCAGGCTGCTGTTCCGGGCATCAACCCGCCATTGGCGTCCGTCGTACCGGTATAGTTTGGACGGCTTGGCTAGCGGATAGGCCCCGGGTGCAACCCCACCGGCAACAAACAAGGCCAACCTCCCGTCGCCAGCGACAGCTCCCACCGCGAGGGCACCGCCGCCGGTCATGTCCGACGCGACGGGCACGCCCGCGGTGAGTTGGCCACCCGTGCAGGAAAAGGCAACCGCGGCGTTACTCAGGCCGGCTTCGTAACCTGTCAGGGTAGCGATGATACCGCGATTCCCGTCGGCGTCACACCATCCCACCATGCCGGCTGTGTCCTCGGGGAGCTCCTGGACCTGCGGCAGTGTAATGGGACTGAACCCGCCACCGGCGTCGTTGTGAAAAGCGCTGAGTTTCCCCCCCCGGCCCGAACCGATGACCAGGTCGTCTCTACCGTCGCCGTCGAGGTCAATCCACGCCACTCCAGGCCCCAACTGGCTGAGCTTGAAGGGGAGCAGCGGTTGGCGGGCGTAGTCGTTGAATTCCGTTTCGTGATGGCGGTGGGCGAGCTTCTGGCTAAGGTCCTCGAAGAGGGGCGCAACCGCTGGCGAAGCCTCGGGTGAGACCGCTTGCGCGGCCTGCTCCTCAATCTCATAGACGCGGTTCGCCTGAACCTCGGTCAGGAGGGTTCTGAGCCCTCCTCGCCAACGGATTTCCAGGCGCATACCGGCAGTCTTGGCACCGGTCGCAAAACAAAGCGCGGCTTCAGACCCGGACTGATAGTGGCCTCCCGCCGCCATCTCGGAGGTCTGAACCGGAACCGCGCCTTCGTAGAGGGTTACGCGCGCACCGATGCCCTGGGTGTTTGGCGCCTTTCCCTTGAGCATGACCTTGAGACGGCCTGCAGAGGCTTCGTTGCGATACTGTGTTGCGGCCTCATTGAGGTTGTTGAGGACCAAGTCAAGATCACCGTCGCGATCGAAATCAGCCAATGCCAGCCCTTGATGGACGCCGGGTTGGTTGAGTCCCCATGGCTGGGTGACCTCCTGGAACGTGCCGTTTGCCAGGTTGCGAAAGGCACCTACGGGCATCTGGAGAGGTGGGTAGAGACGGTTGTTTTCCAGCATCTCCTTGGTGAAGGCCCGCTGACGTTCCCCTTCATCTTGGTAACCGCTCCACGAGTGCTGGCGAGCTTGCACCTGGGCTTCCGCGTCGTAGTCCTGCACATCATGGAAATGGCCGGCGCCAATGAGCAGGTCTTCATAGCCGTCCAAATCCACGTCGAGGAACTGTGGCGCCCAGGACCAATCGGAGGCGGCCAGGCCGGCGAAGCACGCGATCTCCGCAAAGCTGCCATCCCCTCGGTTTAAGAAGAGACAGTTCCGCATGATCTGCGGGCGATCCTCGATGGCGCCAACGAGGGAAGCGACGAGCATTTGGGCATAGGATTCCCGCTTTCGGAGGCGCGGATCACGACTAAGCATGTCCACCGTGAAGAAGTCGAGCAGTCCGTCCCGGTCAATGTCGGCAAAGTCGACACTCATGGAACTGGCGCTGGTCTTGCGGAGCGCCAGTGGGGGTGCCGCGCGGAAGCCCCCGTGGCCGTCGTTGAGCCAGAAACGGTCGGGGGTCCAGTAGTCGTTGCAGACATAGAGATCGGGCGCACCGTCCCCGTTTAGATCGCGGAACGCCGCGGTGAGGCCCCAGTCCATGGGAGGACTCGACCAAGGGGCACCGGATTCGTCGCGGAACGTGCCTCCGGTCCACGACACCGGGGTGAAACGCCCGGTCCCGTCGTTAAGGAACAGTTGGTCGGGTTGGCCGCATTCCTCGACCCGGCCGTTGAGCATCAAGAAACGGTTGGTTTCACCGCCGGGCAAGACGGGGCGGCCATTGACCATCTTGAGGCTTACCCGGCCCCGGTCGCGAATGTCGTCAGGACGATAGTTGACGACGTACAGGTCCAGCGTGCCGTTTCCATCCACATCGGCGAGGGCCATGCTCGTGCTACCGAGGGTGCTGGCCGTGCCTGCCGTCGTCGTGGCATCCACAAAAGTGCCGTGACCCGTGTTGAGAAAACACATCACTCCGCGTCGATTCACCGCCAACAGCAAGTCGGGATTGCCGTCGCCATTCACGTCTGCGAACACCGCGCCGCGAGTCTCGGGGATGGGTTTGCCGAAGCCGGCGGCCGAGGAAACGTCCTGAAAGCGCCAGTCGCCGAGGTTCCGATAGAGCGCATTATGCCCACTGAGATCAGACAGGAAAAGGTCCGGCCAGCCATCTCTGTCGAAGTCGCCAACCGCCACTCCCGCCCCGTTGTTGAGGACACGGTTCGCGGCGCTGGCCGCCTCGTCGAGGGCGTTGGTGAAAAGAACGCCGGTGGAGGAAGGGGGCAGGAGAGCGAAGCCAGGCCGACTTGGCGGGGCCGCCGCAAGATTGGCCCAACGGCCGCCGGGCACAACATGCCACTCGTCCGCTTCCCCGGCCTGAGCGTCCGGAAAACCAAGGTGGAAGCAGACCACAGCCGCGGCGAGAACGGCGGCGCTCAGACGGGGCAATGGCCGATGAGCCAAGTCACGCATCGCGTTGCAGGCACCAAAGTCCTTGGAACCGCGGCAGGCGTCAAGCCCGGGCGCAGGCCAAGAAGCGACTCGCGGCGGCGTGGCGGACGGGTGGCGCCGGACCAGGGCATTACTCTGCGGTGTTTGGGCCCAGTTGGCGCTCTTTACTCTTGAAGCCCCGAATGGGTTGCCACACTGTGTGACCCATCGACAACAGGCCCACTGCAATGAGCCCATCGCCGTCCCATCTTGCAGCTCGCAACCCTCTTTCGGCAGTCTGGTACGGGCTGCTGTGGATGATCCTTGCCGCTGGCGTGTCCGCCCAGGATTTCCAGATTACGGAATTCTTGGCGGCCAACCATTCCGGGGAGAAGGACGAAGACGGCACGTACCAAGACTGGATCGAGATCTACAATCCGGGTTCCTCAGCGACGTCCATCAAAGGGTGGTTTCTAACCGACGAGGTGCATAACCTGCGCAAGTGGACCTTCCCTGACGTGACCATTTCCGGCCAGGGTTTCCTGCTCGTCTTCGCGTCCGGCAATGACCGCGTTGATCCAGCCAAGCCGCTGCACGCCAATTTCAAGCTCGCCCGTGACGGCGGATACCTTGGCTTGGTGAAGACGGACGGCGTGACGGTGGCTTCGAGCTACGCCCCGGGCTATCCTCGCCAGCTCAGCGATATTTCCTACGGAGTTTCGATCACGGCAAACTCGGAGAGGCTAGTGCCGACCAACTCGCTCGTGCGGTTTGTGGTTCCTGGGAATGGGTTGACAGGGATGGGTTGGACGCAGCCGGATTTCGACGATTCCTCCTGGCAGACGGTTGCGATGGGGATCGGCTATGATCGTACCGGCTCGGATCCCACCTTCCCCGATCCGACGTTGCCCACAACTGATGTCACTCAGCCGATGGATTTCATCGTCGCCACTTCGGGCAATTCCCCGGACAACGAAGGGGTGGAGAATGCCATCGATAATCGTCCCGACACCAAGTACCTGAATTTCGACAAACTCAACGCGGGATTCACCGTGACGCCGGCCGCCGGCCTGAGCGTGGTCACGGGGTTGCGCCTGACTTCCGCCAATGACGCCCCGGAACGGGATCCGACGAGCTTCGTGCTCCTGGGCTCGCAGGACGACGCCGGCTACTCCGAAATCGCTCGCGGCAGCATTCCTTCCTTCCCGGCCCGCTTCACCCCGGTGGAAGTCGCGTTCACCAACCGGACTGCCTACCAGCATTACCGCCTCCTGTTCCCCACCGTCCAGGATGCCGATGCCGCCGTGGCGGTTCAGATCGCGGAGGTGGAACTGCTCGGGTGGGTTGGTGCGATTCCCCCCAGCTTTGCCGAACTGATCCAATCCGAGGTTGAGGCCGCGCTGTTCTCGCGCAGCGCCTCGATGTGTTTGCGCCTGCCGTTCACCGTGGAGCAGGTGCATGCATGGCCGCACCTGGCGCTCTGGATGCGATACGATGACGGGTTCGTTGCGTTCCTCAACGGGGTGGAAGTGGCCCGCGCCAACGCCCCGGACCGCATAGCTTGGGATTCCGCCGCGGTAACCAACCGCTCCCGGGGCGCGGCGATCACCGCCGAGCGCTTCGATCTGAGCGGGTTTGCCCACCTCCTGCACCCCGGCGTTAACGTTCTGGCGATTCAGGCGCTCAACGACGCCGCCGACAGCCCGGAGTTTCTGCTTCAAGCGGAGTTGGAGAACAGCGAGTTGAGCCAGGGAGATCCGGGGTACTTCGAGCCACCCACGCCGGGCCGTCAAAACGGACAAGCCAAGCTCGGCTTGGTCGGGGATGTCACCGCCAATCCGCAGCACGGGTTCTACGAGGCGCCCATGGACGTCGCCCTCTACTGTCCCACCGCCGGGGCCAGCATCTGGTACACCACCAATGCCTCGACGCCCTCCCTTACCAACGGCACGCTCTACACCCAGCCAATCCGCATCGCCCGTGCCACCCCGCTCCGGGCGGTGGCGTTTCGGGACGGTTGGCATCCCTCCCGGCCGATGACCCAGTCTTACATCCTGCTCAACGACGTGATCACCCAAACCGCCGCTTCCACCTTGAAGCAGGGGTTCCCAACCACGTGGAACGGCCAGACCGTCGACTACGGTCTGGACCCGCGAGTGGCCGGCCAAAGCGGACAAGATGCGTATGGCGGAAAGTACGCGCGCTCGATCAAGTCCGATCTGCAGGCGATTCCCACCATGTCGCTGGTGATGGACATGGCGGACATGTTCGGCCCCAAGGGGATCTACTCTAACCCGCAAAATCATGGAGAAGCGTGGGAACGCGGGGCTTCCCTGGAACTGATCTATCCCGACGGTCGGCAGGGGTTTCAGGAGAACGCTGGTGTGCGCATCCAAGGCGGTGCCTTCCGACGCTTCGATCTTACGCTCAAAAAGTCGTTCCGGATCATCTTCAGCGACAAATACGGGGCAACCAAGCTGAGATATCCGCTTTTTGGCCCTGACGCAGCCACGGAGTTCAACAACTTCGTCTTGCGCGCCAACAGCAATGACGGCTGGCCCTATTTTGGCGCCAGTTGCCTTTACATCCGCGATGCCTTTGCCATGGACACCGCGCGCGCCATGGGGATGGTCTCCTCTCACTCCGGCTTCGTCCATCTCTACATCAACGGGGCCTACTGGGGCCTTTACAATCCGGTTGAGCGGCCGGATGCGGCCTTCTCGTCCACGTACCGCGGCGGAGACCGCGACACTTGGGACGCCATCAACCAAGACTCGGTCCCGGACGGCAACTATGAGGCGTGGAATCGCATGCTGGGCCTGCTCAACCAGGGCATGACCAAACCGGAGGTCTACCAGCGCATCCAAGGGAACAATCCGGATGGAACTCGCAACCCTGGTTACGAGGATCTGCTCGATGTCGACAACATGATCGACTACATGATCCTCAATTTCTACGCAGGCAACACGGATTGGCCCCACCGGAACTGGTGGGTGGGACGCGATCGCAACAACGGCGACGGCTTTCACTTCTACCCGTGGGACACCGAAACGGCCTTGGGCGTCACCGGCTTGGACGCCAATGTCACGGGCGCCAGCGGCGCCGTGGCCACCCCCTACGCCGCTGCCCGCGCCAATCCCGACTTCCGCCTTCGTTTTGCCGACCATGCTTACCGGCACTTCTTCAACGGAGGGGCGCTTTTCGTCAATCCGTCGAGCACCGCGTGGGATCC
>CAYYMW010000237.1:0-10927 GCA_964472515.1 uncultured Verrucomicrobiota bacterium
GGATGGTGCGGGCCTGGTCGGCGATCGAGCGGGTGATGGCCTGGCGGATCCACCACGTCGCGTAAGTGGAGAACTTGTAGCCGCGACGGTACTCGAATTTCTCGACCGCCTTCATGAGGCCCATGTTGCCTTCCTGAATGAGGTCCAGGAAGGAGAGGCCCCGGTTGGTGTATTTCTTGGCGATGGAGATCACCAGGCGCAGGTTGGCCTCCACCATCTCCGTCTTGGCCTGGAGCGCCTTGCGGCTGAAGTGCTGCAGTTGCTGGTAGGCCTTGAGATAGTCCGCGTTCGCCATGCGCACGAATTCCTCGAGCCCCTTGAGCTTCTTCTGCTCGGACTGAATGATGGGCTGGTTGATCGCGCGGCGCTGCGCCTCGAGGTCATGAATGGCGCGCAGGTTGGCCTGCATCTTCTCGTGGATGTTCTCCGCCACCACCGCCATCTCCTCGACCACCTTCTGCTTGTAGTAGAACTTGGCGAAGGTGTTCTGGAGCTTGGTATCGAGCTTGCGAAACTCGGCGAAAAGCCGGTCTTTCTTGGCCTTGGCCGCCTCCGCCTGCCACACCGCATACTTGTCGTCCACCATCTGGTCGATCGCGCGAACCTCCTTGACCAGCTTGCGCAGGGCCCGGAGATGGTTGTCGCGGCTTTCGACCTTCTTGTCGAGAATGACGCGGTCGAAGCGCTCCTTCGGGGGCTCGGAGATGAGCTTCTCCGCCAAGGCAATGTGCTCTTTCCCGGCAAACCCAAAACCGTAGATGATCTTCTTGACCTCGTTCTCCGCCTCCTCGATCCGCTTGGAAATCTCCACCTCCTGCTCGCGGGTCAGGAGCGGCACCTGGCCCATCTGCTTGAGGTACATCCGCACCGGATCGTCGAGAATGTCCAACCGCGCCTTCTCGTCCTCCTCCTCCGGCTCAGGCTGCTTGACCCGGTCCACCTCGGCCTGGTCAACGATCTCGACCTCGAGGTTGCGCAGCTTGATGTAGATCTCGTCGAGATCCTCCGGGCTGACCATGCTGTCGGGCAGCGCGTCGTTAATGTCGTTGTAAGTGAGATAACCCTGTTCCTGGGCCAGCCGGACCAACTCCTTGATCTTCTCCGCAATCCCCACCGCGGGCGCCGGCGCGTTGCCGTGGGCCAAAGCCGGCGCGGCCGGGTCCAATTCCTCCGCTCCCCGCGCGGGGGGCGCAACCAAGGCGGGCGACACCGGCTTGACCGGGGGACGACGATGCACCTCCGCACGGTGGTGCGGCTCGGGCTCGGCGGGCTTCACCGGCCGCTTGTGCGCCGGCTTCTCCGCGCTCGGACGAACGGCTTTGGCGATGGGTTTCTTCGGTTTCAGTTTTCCCATAATGAGAGTGACTTCGCCAGATGGAGGCGAATTCAAAAAAGGCCGTGGAATATCGCGGTTGGCGGGCGCGGCGTCAAGGCCGCAATCGTGCGAGGCGCCGACGGACCGAGCCGGGGGCGGGGAATCACCCCAAGGTCAGCATAAGCGACCCTGAAGTTGTCCGGAGGGGTGCGGACGGACCAGCCTAACCGCCCTCAGCCGCCGAGGTGTGGCGAAGTTTGACCAGCGCGTTGGGATCGAGGATCAGGCCGACCCGGCCATCCCCCAGAATGGTGGCCCCCGCCAGCGCGGGGTTCTGCTTGAAGACCTCCCCGAGGCTCTTGATCACCACTTCCTGCTTGCCGAGCAACTGGTCCACCAGCACGCAGCGGCTCTCGTGACCCGCCTCGACCATCATTAGAATGCCTTGTGTTGGATCAGTCGATTTGGGCTCGATCTTCAGATAGTCGTAAAGGCGCAACAGCGGGCAAAGACGCCCGCGCACATTGACCACCTCCCCCCGTCCTTGGATGATCGAGATCATCTCTTTGGTCGGTTGGAAGGACTCGCGCACGGAGAGGGTCGGGAGGATCAGCCGCTGGTTGCCCACAGCAAGGATCAGGCCATCGATAATGGCCAGGGTGAGCGGCAGGAAGATGGAGAAGCTGGAGCCTTCTCCCGGAGTCGATTGCACCTCGATCTTGCCGCGCAATTTTTCGATGTTGCGACGAACCACGTCCATTCCCACGCCGCGACCGGAAATCTCCGTGATCTGGTCCGCCGTCGAAAAACCCGGCGCGAAGATGAAGCTGAAGATCTCCTTCTCGTCGAGCTTCTCGCCGGGTTGGGCAAGCCCCTTCGAGATCGCTTTCGCCAAAATCCGGTCCTTGTTGAGCCCGTTGCCATCGTCCCGGACCTCGATGACAATCGCGCCGGCTTGGTGGAAAGCACTGAGCTGGATGCGGCCTTTGCCCGGTTTGCCGCGTTGTTCCCGGATTTCCGGACGCTCGATGCCGTGATCCACGGAGTTCCGGATCATGTGCATCAGCGGGTCGTTGATCTCCTCGATGATCGTGCGGTCCAACTCGGTTTCCTCGCCCTTGACCACCAGCTCCACCTTCTTGCCCTGGCGATGGGCCAGATCGCGCACCAACCGGTGCATCTTCTGGAAAGTGGCGCGAATAGGCACCAACCGCAACGACATGGCGGTGCGCTGCAAATCGTCCGTAATGCGGCCAAGCTGCGCCAAATTCCGTGCCAGCGTCGGGCTCTGCACCTTGTGCACCCCGTCGTCTTGCGAAACCAGCGACTCCGCAATCACCAGCTCGCCTACCAAGTCCATGAGGCTGTCGAGCTTCTGCGTGTCGATCTTGATCACCAGCGACTGTGCGGACACTGCTTTCGCAGACTCCTCGGGAACGGCCTGCTTGACACTGGCGGCGGCGGCCTCCGTTTCGCCCTCCGGCGGGGAGGACGGGACAGCCGGCTCGGGCGAGGCCTCGGGCTGCGGAGGGACGGCAACCGTCTCGGCAGTGGCCGGGTTGCCGCTCAAGCGCGCCTCCAACACTCGGCAGATCTTGGCTCGCAAAGGCTTGACCGGGATGCAGATCGGTTCGGTCGGAGACCGACCAGAGACCTGATTCTCGATGCTGCCGATGAACTTGCTGAGCAAGTCTCCCCCCGCCAGGATGATATCGCAGACCTCCGCATTGACGACCAACTTGCCCTGCCGGGCAAGGTCGAGCAGAGACTCCAAGTCATGCGCCAACTCCTTTACGGGCAACAGGTTGAGAAATCCAGAACCACCCTTGAAAGTATGAAAGGCACGGAAGATCGAGTTGAGCGTGTCGCCATCGGCGGGGTTGGCCTCCAAAACCAGCACCCCGTTCTCGATGTTCTGAAGGTGCTCGTGCGACTCGTTGCAGAACTCCCGCAGGAGATCGATATCCTTCTCCAAGTTCAGCTCCAACGGCTCTTCTGCGGTCGCGGGTACGGCTGGGGGGGCGGCGGGCGAAGCAGGTGCGGGTGTGGTTGAGGTAGCCTGAAGGGTGCATCCTGCGGGGAGCGGAGGCAAAGGCCGCTCGTCCAACGCCGCCTGAACCGCGCTCTGGACCCACCCCACCCAGTCGCGCAGGTGCTGCAGCGAACCGGTTTCAAACATGCCGCCGGAATCGAAGACACGGTCAATCGTCGCGCGCGCATCGGCAATGCTCTCGCCCAGCGGGGACGGGAGCGGCACGCCTCGACACAAATCCTCAATGGAACCCACGAAGTGGTTCGCGGGCAACAGCCCGACATCGCTGCCAGGCGTGGCAAAAACCAGTTCGAGCGCCAGCTTGTCCACGGCTTCTGACAACGATTTGAGCGTACCAGTCAATGACTCATCCATAACCTTTTCGAGGCCTTGTTCTTTCATCGGCAGAGAGAGGGGGCTGCTTGAGCGCAGAGCGTCGAAAGAGGAGTTTGTGAAGGGCCGAAAAGCCTACCGCCGACGAGCCATGCCTGTCTCGTCGGCGGTATCAACCCAATCTAGCCTAACCAACCAAGCAACTAATGCGGTCGAATGGCACTGAAACAAGCACGCTTCATGCCATCCCAACGATGAAAAGCCCAGCGAATCACGCCCCTCCTTCAGTTTCGTTCAACCCAACATTCACAACATTAACATATTCATTAACAACACTTTACACACTATTTCCCAACCTTCGTCACGCTTGATCTCGCGCGAAACCGGGTTATGTCGCGATTCGCTCATCGCCCTTCACAACCCAAACCGGGCCCACGATGCTCCCCTGTCCCAACCATGGACACTCTGGGCAGCAGGTGTCTCATCTTTGGAGAGGAAGACCCACCGGGGGAGGCATGGGTCACGGCGGGGATCAACTCTGCGACGGCCATTGGAGTGCCCCCACGTCGCCTATAAGAGTGCCCAACCGCTTTTGCTCCAAGGTATTACCCACACCAAAACCATCTCCCCCCCGCCCGCATTCAAGCTGGCGTTAACCTCGGTTCGGGGTGGACTTTCAGGAAATCCCGAGTCGGACGAATCATGGCATGCCCCGTGCGCGGGGGGGGGCATGCGGCCGTGCAGGCAAGGATGCAGAGCAGTGAGCATGGCGGACGAGCCCGGCAAGGATGTCGACCAACCCCGTCCTGCTTCTCAATCCACCCAACGAACCCACCCATGGAGGCGTTTGGGGGGGAGTATCTTGATGCTGGGCCTGGCCCTCCTTGCCGGGGGCGTGGTTGCCACAGCCCAAGAGCCGCTGCCCATCCCCGCCACCCATTACCTCGTCAACGATGCGCTGCCCGCACCCCAAACCCGCCGGGTTGCGCTCCAAACGACCTATCCCGCCCCTGGTAAGCCGGTCACCATCGACGTTCTCCTGCTCTACACCGCCGCCGCGCAAAACCACGCGGGCAGTTACCAGCAGTTGACCAATACCATGGTCCAGGCGCTGGTGGACACGCGAACCTGCTTCACCAACAGCGGCGTCGAGAACATCCAAATGCGCCTAGTGGGGATCGAGAAGGTCAATTACACCGAGACCAGCAGCATGCAGACCGACTTGGGCCGCCTCGCCACCGCCGGCGACGGCTTCCTCGAAGAGGCCCAGTCGCTCCGGGAAGCCTACGGGGCGGATATGGTGTCCCTCTTCGTGAAGACCACCGACCCCATGGTCGCGGGCATCGGCTACGTGCTGGTCAACAACCTGAGCGACATGGCCTACACCGTCGTGGGGGTCCAGTACTTCCCCGGCCACGTGCTGACCCACGAACTGGGGCACAACTTCGGGTGCGTGCATGACCGCGAAAACGCGAACTTCCCCGGATATGGGGACTACTCTTACGGCTACCGTTTCACCACCTCGGCCGGATTGATGCGGACCATCATGGCCTATCCCCCCGGCGCCGAAGTCCCGTTCTTCTCAACCCCGGACCGGAGCTATCTGGGGGTGCCCGTCGGCACCGATCTCTACAACAACGCCCGCACCCTCCGCGAGCGGGCAGGTTATATCTCCAGCCTGCGTGACCGGCCCAGCGTTCAACTCGCCGTCCAAGTCCATGGCAGTGGGAGCGTGCTCCTCAATGGAAATGCCCTCAGCCAAATCCAGGTAGCGCCGGGCACCTCCCTGACCTTGACGGCCGCACCCGCAACGGGTCGGCGGTTCGTGGGCTGGAGTTGGAATGGGGGAGCCGCCGTGGCCAACCCCTTGAACCTGACCCTCGCCGACGATGTCCTCCTGGAGGCCTACTTCGACGACGCCCAACCCCTGGCTCCCGTCTGGGTCAAACAGCCCCCGGCCACCCTGAGCGTGGAACCCGGCGCCAACGCCATCCTCGAGGCGGTCGCGTTCGGCATCCCGCAACCGGAATACCGATGGTACCGGGATGGCCTGCCGGTAGCCGGAGCAACCGGAACCAGGCTCGGTCTGTCCTCCATGAACGAGACGCTCGTCGGGAGCTACTCTGTCTCCGCCGGCAATGCGGCCGGAAACAGCACCAGCCGGACAATCCGGGTGAACCTGGCCTCCGACCCGCTCTATTGGATTCTGCCAGGCGTGAGCTTCCTGGAACCCGGCGAGACCCTCCAATTCGAGGTCCAAGCCCGCACCGCTCTGCCGGTCAGCTACCAGTGGCTCTTCGACGAGGTGGAACTCGTCGGCGCCACGAACCGCACGTTCCTCAAGCCGAACCTCGCCTCCACCGACTACGGCCGCTACGGAGTGCGGATCGTAACCCCTGATGGTCTGGAGGAGACCCTCTTCGCCGAACTCCTGCCGGTAGCACCCCCGCGCATCCTGAGTCAGCCCGGGAAACTCACCGTCACGTTGGGCCAACCCGCCCGGTTCCAAGTCACCGCCGACGGCCGGGAGCCGCTCTATTACCAATGGCGGCTGAACGGTTACGCGATTGCCAACGCCACCAACCGGGACTATCGGATCGAGGCAGTCTCGACGAATGCGGCCGGACGCTACAGTGTGGTGGTGCGCAACCTCTACGGCCAAACCGCCAGCACGAATGCCACCCTGATCGTCAACACCCCGCTGACCGTCACCCGCCAACCCACGAACACCGTGGTGGCCCGTGGTGGCACGGCCTGGTTCTACGTCACCGCCTCCGGTTCCGACCCCATCACTTATCAGTGGTACTGCAACGACGAGAAGCTGCCAAACCAAGTCTATGCCTCCTGTCGCATCACCAACGTCCAACCGGAAAAGACCGGGGCGTATTACGTCGCCATCACCAATCCCAGCGGCAGTCTGACCAGTGGCGAGGCGTCGCTGGCCATGACCGATCCGCCGGTCATCACCCGCCCGCTGCAACCCTTGACCACCAACGAGGGCGCTGCCGCCGTCTTCCAGCTTGGGGTGACCGGCGCCCAGCCGATGAGCTTTGTCTGGACCTTCAACGGGCGGACCATTCTGACCAACCAGACCCCCGAGCTGCGGCTGCCGTCCGTGGGCCGTGAGTCCGAAGGACTCTATGGCGTGCTGGCCGCCAACGAGGACGGCACAGTCAAGGCGCTGGACGTCCGCCTGACGGTTCGGCTCAAGCCGACCATCACCACTCAGCCGCGCAGTCTGGCGGTCAACCAAGGCGGCGCCGCCACCTTCACGGTCCGGCAGGAGGGGGCTTCGCCGCTGACCTTCCAATGGCTGCTGAATGGAAGCCCGCTGCCGGGCCGCACGCAGCAGTCGCTCGTGCTCTCGCCCGTGGAAACCTCGATGGCGGGCGAGTACACCATCATCGTGGCCAATGACCTGGGCTCGGTCACCAGCGACCCCGCGACCTTGACCGTATTCGAGCCGCCGGTCCTCAGTCCCCTGCCCGCCGCCCTGACCGGCGACGAAGGCGGGTCCCTCACGTTGGCAGTCGAGGCCAAAGGCAAGCAGCCCATGACCTATCAGTGGCGCCGCAACGGTGTCGATGTGCCCGGCGCGACCGCCCGCAGCCTCACGCTGTCGTCCCTGGGTTTGGCGGACGAGGGCACCTACACGGTCTTCGTGCGCAACGAGGATGGTTCGGCCACGTCAACCGGAGCCGCCCTGAAAGTGCTCACCCGCCCGCGCCTGACCAAGGACCTCCTTCCGGCGGTGTGGAAGGCAGGGACCACCAACGCCTTGGAAGTGACTGCCACCGGAGCCACGCCACTCGCCTACCTGTGGTTCAAAGACGGCGAACCGTTGGCCGCACCCAGCACGAACCGGTTGGTGTTCCAGCCGGTGAGGCTCAGTGATGAGGGGGAATACCAAGTGACGGTCAGCAATCGTCTCGGGTCGATTACCAGCTCCAATGTAACAGTCCAAGTACAGGCCCCGCCGGTGATTGTCCAACCACCGGCAAGCGTCGTCGTGGCGACCGGGGGGCGGGCGGAATTCCTGGTCGTGGCGAGCAGCGAAAGGGAACTGCATTACCAATGGAAACGCAACGGCACCGATCTGCCGGGAGCCAATGCCAACCGGCTGATCATCGACCCAGCCTCGAGCGCGGCGGCGGGGCTGTACACGGTAGTGGTCACAAATGATGACGGGCAGGTGGAAAGCCCCGCGGCACAACTCAGTCTGGCAGTTCCGCCCTCCTGGACCCGCGAGCTGGGCGACATCAGCGGACCGCTGGGTGGAACCGTGGAGTTGGCGGCGCCGGTGGCCGGCACTCAGCCGATGCGCTTCCATTGGTTCTTCAACGGCCAAGCGCTCGCGGGGGCCACCAACGCCACCCTGCGGCTGACCGGACTCAGCGCCGAGGCTGAGGGCGACTACCAGTTGGTGGTCGACAATCTCGGGGGTACCATCACCAGCCGCTTGGCCCGGGTCACCGTGCTGCAACCTCCGCAGATCCTTGTGCCGCCGGTCTCCCAAGCCGTGGCCGCCAACGGCCACGCCACCCTGGCAGTCCAAGCCACCGGTCGTGAACCGCTGCAATACCAGTGGAGCCGCAATGACGTGCCGGTGAGCGGCGCCACCTCCGCCACTCTGGAACTCACCCCCGTGACCGGCGAGCGAACGGGCACCTATCGAGTGAGGGTCCGCAACGCCGACGGCGAGGCGGTCAGCCAGCCCGCCACCATCACGCTCGTGAGTCCGCCAACACTTGCCGCTCCGCTCCAGAATCAGACCGTCGTCCGCGGCGCGAATGTCACTTTCACAGTGAACGCGAGCGGGCAGGGCTCCCTGCAATACCGATGGTACCTGGGTGCCACCCTCCTCCCTGCCGCCACTTCCGCCACGTTGACCCTTGTAGCGGTCACCACCAACGCGGCTGGTTTCTACCGGGTGGAAGTCAGCAATGCCGGCGGCACGGTGAACTCTACAGCCTTGCTCACCGTCAAGGATCCTCCCGTAATCGCCGTCCAGCCAACCTCGCTGCGAGTGCGGGCCGGTTTCCCGGCCAACCTGAGCGTAGCCGCCACCGGCCGCGAGCCGCTTTCATACCAGTGGTACCGCAACGGCGCCGGGATGGCCGGCCAAATCGGGCCCAGCTTCCTGATCCCGCAAGCCTCGGCCAACGACGACGCCACCTACAGCGTGCGCATCACCAACCCGGACGGGGTCATCACGAGTCAGACGGCGCGGGTCACGGTGCTCTTCCCGCCCAGCATCACCCTCCAGCCAGCCGATACCCGGCTGACCGAAGGCCAGGCCGGTTCTTTGCGGATCGAGACCCAAGGCACCGCCCCCATGGGCTGCATCTGGGCGCAGAACGGCTTTTATCGGGCTGGCGGATCGAACCTGCTGACCTTCCCGGCCGCCACCCCGCAGGATGCCGGAGCCTACTTCGTGATCGTCACCAACGAAGTGGGATGGGTCGTCAGCCGGACCGCGTGGGTGACGGTCACCGGTTCCTCAACCAACACAACTTCCACCAACAGCACCCCCAGCCTCACTGGGCCGGTCATCCGCCAGAACCCGCAGGCGGTCACCGCCCCCCTGGGCAGCACCGCCCGGTTCCAAGCCACCGTGTCCAGCGACATCGCTTTCCGCGCGGTGTGGTATTTCGGAGACCGCGCGATCCAGACAAACGACTTGGGTGTGACCGCCTCGGCCAATCTCACGTTGAGCCTCCCGTCGGTGCAATTGGCGCAAGCGGGGAATTACCAACTCCGGCTCACCTCGAAGATCAAGAATGTTGAGTCTCCCTGGACAACGTTGACCGTCACGCAGCCGCCGGTGATTATCGAGGAACCGGCTGACCTGGTCATCAACGAGCATGACACCGTGCAGATTCATGCGCGGGTCGAAGGCAAGACCCCGATGCGCTACCAGTGGTTCAAGGATGGCCTCCCGTTGACGAAGGGCAACGAGAGCCAGTACACCATCTCGACCGCCACGTTGAGCGACCAGGGTCTGTACTTCATCCAGATCAACAACAATGACGGGGTCGCCACCAGCAAAACCATCCGGGTGCGCCTGCGCCTGAAACCGGTCATCGTTTCGCAGCCGCCGGAGACCGTTACCGCCGCCTTGGGAACCGCGCTTAACCTGGCCGTCACCGCTCAGGGCGATGCACCGCTGAGCTACCAGTGGTTCAAGAACGGCCAGGCTTGGGCGGGCAGGATGGCGGCCACCCTCGGCTTCCCGAGCGTCGCATTGGCTGACGCAGCCACGTACCGCGTCGAGGTCAGCAACCTGGCCGGCACGGCGATTTCGCGGGACATCCGGGTTTCGATCAGCCAGCCGCCGGTCATTACGCGGGACCCCGCCTCGCTGGTGGTGGTCAACGGCGGGCGCGCCAGTTTCAGTGTGGAAACCAGCGGACTGGCGCCCTTCCAGTACCAATGGCTGTACGCCGGTTCCCCGATCAGCGGCGCGACCGCCCGGACGCTGGTGTTGGACCCGGTCCAGACCCGCCAGGCGGGACGGTACGCGGTCCGGGTGACCAACGCCGACGGCACCGCCACGAGCCGGGACGCGCAACTGACCGTGCAAGAGGCCCCCTGCTTCCTGGTCCAACCGCTCTCCCAACGAGTGCTTGCGAACAGCGTCGTCACCCTTGAAGTGCAGGTGGGCGGCACGCAACCGCTCCAGCTCTTCTGGCTTAAAGACGGCCAGCCCATCGACTGGGCCACCAACAGCCAACTGCGCTTCCTGGCCGGCGCCGAAGCGTTGGGTGGTTACTGGGTGGTGGCGTCGAACCTCGTGGGTGTCACCACCAGCGAGGTGGCGGTGGTCAGTTTCCGCAACCCGCCCCTGCTGACCGTGCCGCCCCGCAGCATCGTGACCAACGAAACCAGCACCGTGGTCTTCCGTGCGGAGGTGCTGGGCACCGAACTCTCCTACCAGTGGTACAAGGACGGCGCGCTCTTGGCGGGTTTTGACCAGGCACTCCTCGTCCTGCAGAATGTGCAGCCGCTGGACGAAGGGGACTACACCGTGAAGGTGTGGAATCCGGACGGTTTCGTGATCAGCCCGCCCGCCCGGCTTTCCGTGCGGCCGCTCCCGGTCATCACCCGGCATCCGGCCGTGGTGATCCGGACCATTCACACCCCGGCGGAACTCAGCGTCGAGGCCGTAAGCCTGACGCCCATGAAGTACCAGTGGTTCCGCAACGGCGTGCCGGTGCCCGGCGCCACGAACGCCGTCTTTGCGCTCG
>CAYYMW010000238.1:0-10824 GCA_964472515.1 uncultured Verrucomicrobiota bacterium
TGTTTGACCTCCACCATTTCATTGATCTGGCCGTGACAGGAAACGCAGGCCACGCCTCGATTCACGTGTACCGCATGGTTGAAATAGACAAAATCGGGGGTCCGATGGATCTGCACCCAAGGCACCGGCTCGCCCGACTTGAAGCTGTCCCGCACCGGGGCCAACCGCGGGTCGGTGGGCAGCACCTGGCTGTGGCAGTTCATGCAGGTGGAGGGGGAGGGGACGTTGGCGTACCACGATTCCGTCACCCCGGTGTGGCAGTAACGGCAGTCGAGACCCAACTGCTCCACATGCGTTACGTGCGAATAGGGAACCGGCTGGATGGGTTGATAGCCCACACGCGAGTACTTTGGCGTGAGGTAGTACCAACCACCGGCAACCGTCAGGCTGCCACATACGAGCAGCCCCACTGCGATTCTTGCTGGCAGGCGGTTAAACCACGCAGGAAACAGATTGGCCATGCTGGCGCGGAATATAGCGCCGCAAGATTGCTCGGCAAATAGTGTCTTATGCGCATGTTAATCCACCCTAATACACCATCGTCTTCCACATCAAAGCCGCCCATGGGAACCTAAACCCGGGCCAACGGCTTCCCGCCCCGGCCAGGCGCGCTTATATATTTGAGAATCAAGTTCTTGAACGATGCGGCGAGACTGGCGTTACGGAAGGGGCTGCTTGAGGCGCGACATGAAGACGCCCGCCCACCGGCCAGCTGCAAGAAATTTTCGCACGGCGAGTTGTCCCATGGCACGACCCTGCTTGTCCCCTTCGGCAAGCAAACCACCGGACCGTCCCCAGCGGAAGTCGGCGGGAAGCGGAACGGCACGCAGGCGCGCCTGCCAGTGCGGAGGCCGCCCGGGATGGCCGCCGCTTTCGCGGCTGGCGATACAGCGCGCCAGCCAGCCACCAGCGCCGCGGGCGATTCCCGGTTGAAGATGAAGCGGCACCCCGGACCAGTGCTCAAACGCCCGGCCAACGGTCACCGGACCGGCTGCGAGTCATGTTGCCGGCACCGGCAAGGGCTGACCGGCAAGCCGGGGGGGGGAACGAGGCTAGCCCTTGGCTGGCGTCTTCCGCCGAACGGGCTGGGCGGGTTTCGTCGAGGCCGGAGGAACAGTCGGTTTCCCCACGATCGGAGCCGGTGCGGTCTCCACCTTCGCCGGCGCGGCGGGAGCCGGCGCGGCCGATGGCTTCTGGCGGACCCATCGAGCCTTCTGTGCCGCAACGATGCGCGCCCTGCCGGCGGCGCTCAGACTGTGCTTCCCTCGTGCGGGCGACCGCACCGTCTTCGCCGCAGGGGCCGCCGGTTCTTTCGCTGCGCCCAAGACCGCCGCCAACCGCCGCTCCAGGGCGTCAATCTGCTGGCGGATCGCCAGAGCCTGCTCAAGTTGCGACACCGAGAGACCGCTGAGTATGCTCATAGTGGTTGTCATCTATCTGGCCCGCCTGCCACCGTCAAGCGGTTTCCAGGAACTGCCAGCGCGTGCCGCCAGCCGGTTGCCCACCTCCTCCCGTCGATCACGGCAGCTTAACGTTGGCGCAGATAGAACGACACCAACCCCAGGGCCAGCAGCGCAAAGATGGCCAGCAGCGCAAAAAAGCGGCGGCGGGCGATGCGGGTCTCGTAACGCAACGGACGCAAGCCCTGGATGCTCCCAGCCGCCAGATAGTTGACCAGTTTCGGGTTCGGCGCGGGCTTGCGCCGCCACCCACTGAGCCAACGGCGCACCGCGGCGGCCAGATCGTACTTGCGGATGCCCAGTTCGTTGTAATGTTCGGCGGAGACCTCAGCGGCCTCGGCCGAACGGGGCGGCGGCTGATGCACCGGCTCGAACGTCGGTGCGTCCTCGTGGTGCGGCGGCGCCGTCTTCGCCTGGGCATGCGGCAGGGCGGTCGACTTAAGCTTCGGCTGCGCCTGGTCGTTCGCCATCTTCTGGTTGATCTGCTGAATCTGCCCCTTGAGCGAGGCAATCTGGGCCTGAAGCTCGCGCTCCCGCTGGGCAATGGGATCGAATTTGGGGCGAAAGAGGCCCATGGACATCACTTGCGGGCCAGGTAGACGAGCAGCGCCAGGAACGCCAGCAGGCTGAACAGGGCCAGCGGCCAGGTGAAAGCCAGGCCCAGCCGGCACAATTGCCAGAAGGAGTGCCGGGCCAAGCCGTCCACTTCCGACGCGCCGGGCACGACCGCAGCCCCGGCTTGCGCGGGCTGGCCCTCCAGGACCGCCCACTTCAACCGCGCCGCATTCCACTCCATGCGCGCGTTCTCGAGCGTGGTCAACGCCTTGGTCAGCTCTCCCGGCCAGTTTTCGTCCGTCCACGCCTCTTCCTTGATCGCCTCGACCAAGGCCAGCGCCTGACGGAAATCCTCCAAGGTCTTCTTCATCTGCTCCGCGTCCCGGCGCGCCTCGAACTCAGCCTTCTCCAGCAGACCGATGCCGCGAACCAGATGCTGCAGCATCTCCGTCCGGCCATGCTCGAACTCCTGGCGCCGCCGCCGGGCGTCTTCCAAGGCCGCCCGCTCGCGCTCCAACTCGTCTTGCACGCGGCGCAACTCGGCGATCTTGCTCTGGGCCTGCCCCAGCTTCGCCTCCAGTTCCGCCTGGGTGGGTGGACGCCCCGCCACCGGAGCCGGACCCGGAACCGCCGCCCGGCCCGGCGGCTGCGATTGCAGGTCGCCATCGTAGAAATCTGCCTCGTCAAAAGGCGCGCTCATGCGCCGCACTCTAGCATCCGCAGCCGGGCTGTAAAGCAAGGGACGCGCGCGCCTTCCCGCCCACCGTTCGCCCCCCCATGCGGCGCCCCGTGGGCCCGGGCTCCAAGGTCTGGAACACCGGCGTCCCCCCAGCCTTGCCCAGTCCCTCAACCGGGCGGCCAGCCCAATGGACGCCCGCCCAACACATGGCAGTGCAGGTGCGGCACCGATTCGCCGCCGTCCGCCCCGTTGTTGATCACCAGGCGATACCCTTTCTTGAGCCCCAGACTCCCCGCCACCTCCGCCGCCTTCAACACGAGGTGGCCCAGCGTCAACCGGTCGTCGGTTCCGGCCTCGGCGACCCGCGCAATGGGCTTGCGGGGAACCACCAGCACATGGACCGGTGCTTGCGGCCGGACGTCATGGAACGCCACCACCAAGTCATCCTCGTACACGATGCGGGCGGGCAACTCATGGTCGCAGATTCGCTCAAAAAGGGTCTTGTTCATGGCAAAGGCGGGGGCGGGACCGGCCTAGGCGGTCACCACCAGACAGCACGGCGAAACCGGGGGCGGCGAGGCCAGACACTGCTCCAGATAGGCCACGATCTGGGCGCTCAGCGCCTCGCAACGGGCGTTCCATCGGCGGGTGCCCAGCAGGCGCTTCACGCAGGCCCGGAGCCCCCGGAAACGCAGCACCCGCGGCGAGCTCTTCAAAGCGTCCTCCAAAGCGCGGCGCAGATTCAGAAAGAAGCCCAACTCGAAAACCGTCATCTCCCCGGTGGCAAAACCGGCCAGATCGTGCTCCACCACGGCCGAGCGCGTTGGCCGGGCGAATTGCGGCAGGTGGACTCTCGCCTCGATGCCAAATCCCCGCAGCACCCGTTCGAGGGCCTCGCTGAAATCACCCGGCGTCACCACGCTCTGGCGCTTTTCCACGCGAAAGTAATGCACCACGGCCTCGGCGGCGTGCCCCAGCAACTCCTTGTCCGCCGGTTTGCCGCCTCCCCCCAACTCGACCACGATGTCCGTATCGTGGCACGGCACCCAGCCGTCCTCCGTCTCAAAAACCAGGCAGTCGGTAGGTAGCTGTATCATGCCGCACCTCGAGCTTCTGGACCGCGTGCAGGAAATCGGACGCTTCCTCGAAGCGCCGGTAGACGCTGGCGAACCGCACGTAGGCCACCGCGTCCAACCCCCTCAACTCCTGGATCACCTTCTCCCCAATCGCCACGTATGGCACCTCGGTATCGTAGTGGCTCTGGAGTTCCGCCACGATCCGGTCCACCATCGCCTGGACCGCCTCGTCGCTCACGGGGCGCTTCTGGCAGGCCTTCCGCACTCCGTTCAGCAATTTGTCGCGGGAGAAATCCTCCCGGCGTCCGTCCCGCTTGAGCACCACCAAGGACTTCTCCTCCACCTCCTCATACGTGGTGAAGCGATGCCCGCACTTGAGACACTCGCGACGCCGACGAATGCTCGCTCCTTCCCGCGAACTGCGGGAATCGATCACCTTATCTTCCTGAGTTGTGCACTTGGGGCACCGCATAGTTCAACACAAACACAGCCGAATGTGTTTAGACATGCCTTAACACACTACATCTTGTGGTGTCAAGAACCACCAAAACACCACCCAAGCTCCGTAGCCCCCCGCTTCAGCGGTCGAGCGCGTGGCCGGCAGACCGAACCCACCGCAGTGCATCGATGACCGCGCAGGTTGAACTGGCCGCGCTGCGGGCCCGGTGGCGGCGCTTGCGCCGCCCTGCCTGTCTGCTACTCTCGCCTCCCAAGAGTCTATCGAATGATCGCCATACTCAAACGATTGTGGGCCAAGACCTCCGGCAGGCCGGCCCAGGGACCAAAGGAGGAGCAGGAACCGGGATACTTTCAGTATTTCCTCTATTTCTGGGTGTTGGTGGGGGGGAGCTTCGTGCGCAACCGCTGTCCGGTGCGCGCCTCGGCGTTGGCTTACGCCAGTCTCTTGGCGATGGTGCCGATGCTGGCGGTGGCGATCAGCGTGTCCAGCAGCCTGCTCAAACGCCAGGGAGAAGAACCCATCGCCAAGGTGATTGACCAGATGGTCGCCTCGCTCACCCCGGACGCCTCGATCGACGCCGGCACCGCGCCATCGGGAGAAACTGCGGCCGCGGAAGCGCAACAGGTCAAGGTGCGCAAGGAGGCGGCGCGGCGCATCATGGAGTTCGTGGGCAACATTCGGAGCGGCACCCTGACCGCCACCGGCATGGTGGCCTTGCTCGTCATGGGTATCTCCATGCTCAGCCGCATCGAGGACACCTTCAACGATATCTGGGGGGTCACCCGGGGACGCTCCTGGTTCTCCCGCGTGGTGCTCTACTGGGCCGCCATCAGCCTGGGCCCGGTCATGCTGATTACCGCGCTGGCTTTGACCAGCGGACCGCATTTCAAGAAGCTCCAGGACGTGGTGGAACACCTGCCGTGGGGCGGCCAGTTGGTCAAGGTGGGTTTCGTCTTGCTGCCGTTCGCCATTCTGAGCGTTGCCTTCACCTTGTTCTACTACCTGATGCCCAACACCAAGGTGCAGTGGCGCGCCGCGCTCGCCGGCGGCGTGCTGGGGGGCTGCCTGTGGCAGTTGAACAATGAGATCAGCGTCCTTTACGTCTCCCGCGTGGTGAGCAACAGCCGCATTTACGGCAGCTTGGGGATGGTGCCCGTGCTCATGATCGGTCTCTATTTCTCCTGGATGATCCTGCTTTTTGGCGCCCAGGTGGCCTATGCCTTCCAGAACCGCCGCACCTACTTCCAGGAACGCCGGGCCGGCACCGTCAACCATCGCAGCCGCGAGTTCGTGGCGCTGCGCTTCATGGCCGCCATCGGCCTCCGTTTCCTCCGCGGAGAGAAACCTCCCAAACTCAACGAGTTGGCGGAATCCGTGGGGGTCCCCTCGCGCCTCGCCGGCCAGATCCTCGGGTCGCTGGCCGAAGCGCGCCTCTTGACCGAGGTCGTGGCCAGCGAGCCTTCCTACCAAGTCGCCCGGCCCTTGGCCGACATCACGGCGGATGACATTCTCAAGGCGTTGCGCGACGGAGGCGGACGTTCCCTGGCCACCCGCGCCGACCCCGCCTGCGAGGCCGTCCGCGAGGAATTCGAGCGCATCATGGGCGCCGAACGGCAGACCGCCTCGTCCGTCACCCTGGACCTCTTGGTGCGGCGCCTGGCAGGTGGCTGAGCCACCCTGCCCCCCTCACAACCGGGCCTCCAGGGCGCGGCCAAGGGTCTTCAAGATCTGAATCCGCGCGAACCGCTTGTCCTCGCCCGCCACCAGCGTCCACGGAGCCCGGCGCGTGCCTGTCAATTCCACCATGTCTTCCACGGCGGCACAGTAGTGGCTCCATTTGGCGCGGTTGCGCCAGTCTTCTTCGGTGATCTTATGCCGCTTGTGCGGCGTGTCCCGCCGGCGCTCGAAACGCCTCAATTGCTCCTCGGGGCTGATGTGAATCCAGAACTTGCACAGGACGGCGCCATCCGCGACCAGCTGTTCCTCGAAACGGTTGATCTCGTCATAGGCCCGCCGCCATTCGGCGGGCCGGGCAAAGCCCTCCACCCGCTCGACCAGCACGCGGCCATACCACGAACGGTCGAAGATGACCATCTCGCCACGGGCTGGCACATCGCGCCAGAACCGCCACTGGTAGTGTTGGGCGAGCTCTTCCCGCGTGGGGGCGGCCACCGCGATGGTACGGCAGAGGCGGGGGTCAATGGCGGCGGTAACCCGCCGGATCGCACTGCCCTTGCCCGCCGCATCCCATCCTTCGAACACGGCCACCACGGACACCTCCCGCTGGCGGGCCTCCCACATCATCCGCCCCAGGCGTCCCTGGTGCTTTTCCAACTGGCGTTGATACTCCCGTCGTCCCAGCGCAACCGTCAAATCGATCCTCTCCAAACGCGAAGCGCCACGGGTGATCCTCCCCAAGCCAACCGCCCGGGCTTGGGGGATGGCACGGGCGCGAGCCAGCCGCTGGCGCAGCGCCGCCAGCACGATGCGTCCAGTCTCCAGTTCGCGATGCCGGGCCTCGCCAGCCTGGACCAGATGCCACGGGGCCTCGGCAGTCGACGTGCGCCCCAGGACGTCCTCATAGACCCGCACAAAATCCTCGTACCGCTCGAAATGCTCCCAGTCGCTCGAGAGCACCCGCCAGCGGGTCTTGGGATCCCGCTCCAGGGCGGCCAACCGCGCGCGCTGCTGTTTGCGGGTAAGGTGGTACCACAGCTTGATCACGAGCGTGCCGTCCTCCACGAGCATTTGCTCGAAATGCCGGATTTCCTCCAGTGACTGCTCGAAGGGCGCTCGTTTGAGCCGCTGGTAGGCGCGTTCAAGAATGGGGTTCGTATACCACGAGCCGAAGAAGATGCCGATCCGGCCGCGGGCGGGTAGATGGCGCCAGAACCGCCAGAACGGGGGGTGCAGGCGATCCTCCGTGGAAGGCTCCCAACAGGCGTGCGTATCCACCCCGCGCGGATCGAGCCATTCGTTCAGCCGGTGCACGACCTCGCCTTTGCCGGCGGCGTCCGCTCCCGAAACGACGATGACCACCGGCAGCCCCGCCTCGTGCGCCCGCCACTGCGCCTCGAGCAGCGCGCCGCGCAAGGTCAGCTCCGCTGTGGCGAAGCCCGCCTGTGTCAACTGGCGCGCCGGCCTGAGGGTCTGCAGTGCCTTGATGCCTTTCATGGGTCGGTTCCCGCGCCGGCGCCGCCGACCAGGCGGCCCTCCGGCGCGGCATCGTCACGCCGGCGGCGGAATCCGGCGCCGCAATACGTACGTGAGCGCCTTGAGGGCCAGTTCGGGCAGAATGAACGGCTTGGCGATCAGGTCGTTGCCCCCGCTCAGGATGGACCTGGCCCGGTTCTCGAAACTGGAAAGCCCGGTGACAAAGACGACCGGCGTATCCTTCTGGTTGGGCATGCTGCGCAGCCGGCTGCAAAGGTCGAACCCGTTCATGGCGGGCATATCCACATCCAGAAAGACAATGTCGAACGAACCCTCCTGCAACAGCCGCAGCGCCATCGAGGGATCCTCCATGCTCAGCGCCCGCATGGCGCCCAACTCCAGCGCCGAACACACCGTGCGGCGCGAAATCACCTCGTCATCCACCACCATGATGAGCGGCGGGGGCGCTCCCTCCGCGCCCAGTTGATGGGCATGCTGGAAATAGACGGGCAGGAAATCCAAAGCGGCGGTGGCGGTGCGCAGGCTGGACGGATTGATGGAAGTCGGCTCCTCGAGCAACTCATCCAGAAAACTCGCCAATACCGGCAGCATCCGGGAGCCCGGGGTGGTGGCCGGCGCTTCCGGCTGGGAAACCAGCACTCCGAGCAACTCCCGGGCGGCCCGCACTTGGGGCAGCAACTGCGTCTCGGTCTGGCGGGGGTCGCAACCGGGCAGGCACGCGCGGATGGTGGTGCCGAATTCCGGGAGCAGTGCCACCAGCCTCCGTTGGGCGTCGTCTGCAGACGCGGGCGGCGGCGGGGCCGAGCGGGGAACGAACTCGGGTGGCAGCTTCACCTTCCGTGGGCTCGCCGAAGCGGGAACGGGAACGGGGACGGGTGCCGGGGCCGGCTCAGGAGGTTCGGGCTCTGACCGGCCTGCCGCCGGGACCGCCGGCGCCGGCTCCGCCGCGGGCTCTGCGGAGGGGGGGGGCGGCACAGCCTGGCCGCCTTCCAGCGTGGACCGCACGATCTGCAGTAATTGTTCGGGGGAGCAGTCCGCCTTGGTCAGGCACATGTTGGCCCCCGCCTGCCAGGCGGCCTTCACCATGGTGTGCAGATAGGCGTTCGAGAACACAATGATCGGAGCCTGGGCGGTGGCGGGACGCCCCCGCAGATGCTTGATGACCTCAATGCCATGAACCTTGGGCAGCATAAGGTCCACGACCACCAAGTCGGGCGTGTAGGTTTCCAGCAACTGCAGGGCCGCCTCGCCGTCGGTCGCGATCTGCAACTGGAAACCGGCATGGTCAAAAAAGTAATGGTAAAGCCGGTTGATGACGGCGTCGTCTTCGACAATCAGTACCTTTTTCATGTTGGCTGGGAACCGGCAATCTCGCCGGCAGGGAGGGAAAGGCTGGACCGCAAGGCCTCGGTCACCCGCTCATGCTGGGCGGAGACCCGACGGTAATATTCCGTTAACGCTTCGAGCCGTTGCTCGCGCCCGCAAGCCTCCAGTTCGCGCAAGGAGGCGACCATGCCCACCACGCCGCAACTGTGGCTGGCGCTTGCCCACTGATGGGCCGTCTGCTGCACCCGGTCGGTGGCCCCGTCCGCCACCGCCGCGGCGAGGGAGTGCAGCATACCCCCGCTCTGCGCCAGGTAAAGCTCCAGCATGTCCCGCACCCGCTGCGCATCCCCCTGGCAGGCCCGCTGCAGCCGTGTCAAATCCACCAGGCTTTCGTCCGGCGAAGCCGGCGGCGCCGCGGCGGTTACGGGGCCGGCGGGCAGAGACCTCGGCACCCGGGAAGGGGGTGCGGCCGCCTCGGCCGGCGCGGGCGGCGGCTTGACGGCCATCTGCATCAGGAGACGGTTGCTCCGGCCGAGCAAGTCGCCCAGTTCGGGCATCCGTGGGGCCACGTCCGCCAAGTGACCGCTAACGCACGCCAGCTCCAGCTCTTGCAGCGCTTGCGCCACCGCGTGGACCCCAAACGTGGCGCTGGTCCCGCGCAGGCGGTGGGCGCATTGCTCGAACAGCCGGGCCTGGCCGGTATCGACGGCCGCCTGGAGGTTCTGGAACAGCTCCTCGCTCTGGGCCACATACATCTCCACCAACTCGCGCACCCGCTGTTGGTCGTGCAGGCAGATCCCCTGCAACCGCGGCCAGTCAATCAACCGGTCATCCTCCGGGGCGGCCATGGCCGGCGGAGACGCCGGCGCCGGCGTCTCCCGGAGAAAGTCGCGCAACTGGCTCTGAATGCCGCTCAGTTGCATCTCCAGCGGCGCCAGCAACGGCGGGGCCTCGCCCACTTTTTCCTCCTGGCCGAGAGCCTCGAGCTGCCGCAAGCCGGCCACGACGCCGCTCATGCCGCTGCTCGCGCTCGCCCCCGCCAGCTTGTGCGCCATCTGGGACAGTTGCTTCGCATTTCCCGAAGCCGCCGCCACTCGAATGGCCGCCATCAGCTCGTCGCTCTGGCCGAGGTAAATCTCCACCATCTCCCGCATCCGCTGCGGGTCGTTCAAGCAGACCTTCCGCAGACGCTTCCAATCCACGGAAACGGGCGCGGTGGTCGCCGGTGCGGCGACGTTCGCCGGTGCCGCCGCCGGCAAAGGCGCTTCGGGCGCCGACGCCGGACTTCGCTTGGCCGCCGTCTCCAGCCTCGTCAAGACCGCTTCCAACTCCTCCATCTCGACGGGCTTGCTCAAGTAGTCGTCCATCCCGGCGTCCAGACACCGTTGCCGGTCGCCGGTCATCGCGTTGGCGGTCATGGCGATGATCCGGACGGGCCGATCCCCGTGCGGCCGGGCTTCTTGCTCCAGCCGGCGGATCTGGCGGGTGGCCTCATAGCCATCCATCTCCGGCATCTGGCAATCCATCAGGATCAGGTCAAAGGGGCGGTCGACAAACGCCTGCACGGCATCCCGCCCGTTGACGGCCAGTGCCACCGAATAGCCCAGCTGCTCCATTTGGGTGACGGCCACCTTCTGGTTGATGGGGTTGTCTTCCGCCAACAGAATCCGAAGCTGGCGCCGGGGCGCGGGAGGCTCAGGCCTGCCCTCCGGCGCGGGCGCGGGTTTGGCCGGTGTTTCAGACCGGGCGAGAGGCGCCGCTTCACACGGTTGAAAGGGTTGGTCCAAGGCGGCGTTAAGCCCGTCGACCAAACGCGATTGCTTGATGGGTTTCGGCAGGCAGGCGTTGGCTCCCGCCGCGAGGAACGGCGCCGTCTGATGCTGAGCGCCCCACGGCACCATCGCCAGCAGGCGCGGCTCGGGCTCCCGGCCTCCCGCAAACAGGGAACGCAGCCGGCTCAGCCCCTCGCACGTCTCGGCCCGGACATCCACCATCAGCAGCCCGAACGGATCGGAGAGCGCCGCGCTCTGCAGCAGGCGCTCGGCCTCGGCCACCGACGCCACCCCCTCGCTCCGCAGTCGCCAGGCCGAGAGT
>CAYYMW010000239.1:0-10729 GCA_964472515.1 uncultured Verrucomicrobiota bacterium
GTGTGGGTCTGCCGCAGGGCCTCCTCGGCTCGCCGCCGCGCGCTGACGTCCCGGATGCTCTCGATGGCGCCCGCGAACCGCCCTTCCGCGTCGTAAAGAGGCCGGGCGCTGCCCCACAGGTGCCTTCCTTTCTGGCCCACCCCGGGCACGAACGCCTCCCCCACCAGGTTGTCGCCGTCCCACCGCAGGTTGGTGTACTTCAAGCGCAGCTTGTCCTCGGCCTCCGTGACCAGGTCGATCAGGATCGGGCGGCGCTCGCCATAGAACGGCAGGGCGTACTCATGGTTGCCGCGCCCCACCATCCGGCTCGCGGGGACGCCCGTGAGCGTCTCGACCGCCCGGTTCCAGACCACGACCCGCCGGTCCTGATCGATCACGAACGTCGGGTCCGGGAGAAAATCCAGAATCTCCGCCAGCCGGCGTTGGCTGTCCCGGGCCGCGACTTCCGCCCGCTTGCGTTCCGTGATGTCAAGCACGACCCCGCGATAGCCCACCGGCATGCCGCCTTGTTGCATGGCCGACACGTGCGCCAGCCCCATGAACACCGACCCGTCCTTGCGGTGCATCCGGTACTCGCCCCGGACCAAGCCTCCGCCTTCCAGCAGGCCGGTCAGACTCTGCTGAATCGCTTCGTGATGCACCGGGTCACATAAGTCCAACGGGCTCAGCCCGGCGAGCAACTCCTCCGTCGAGTAACCGCTGGTTTGGCCGGTGGCCTGGTTGACGAAGGTGAAGCGCCCTTTGAGGTCGAGCTCGAAGACCATGAGCGGCAGCACCTCCACGAATTCGCGGAAGTGCTCCTCGCTGGCGGCCAGCGCGGCCTCCGCCTCTTGTCGGCGCGCGCTGACCAGCGCGAACGCCACCTGGTCGGCGATCTCGCTCGCGAAACGCGCCTCATCCTCGAGCCAGCGCCGCGGCGTTTGCACGTGCTCGAAGCAGACCACCCCGGCCAGTGTGCCCTCGGCAAAGATGGGCGCATCCAGCAAGGCGGTGATCCGCAATGGCTTCAGGAAACTCCCCGCCAACTCGCGCAGCCGGGGATCGGTCATCGCCTCCGAGGCCACGATCAGATCGCTGGCGCTCAAGGCCGCGAAGTAGCTCGGACAGTCGCTGGCCAGGATGTCCGGCGCCGTTTGGTGCTGTTGTGGAGTGAGTTCGTAAAGGTCGACACAGCGGATGCGCCCCTCCCGCGGTCCTCCCAACCAGATGCTGACTCGCTCCGCCTGTTGGGTCTCGGCGGCGATGCCGGTGATAAAGGCCGCGGCCGTCGCGAAGGAGTCGGCCGCCAGCATCTGCGATGAGGCAAGCTTGGCGATGGCGGCTTCCTGCCGGCGGGTCCGCTCCAAGTCGCGGCGGCGGGCTTCCGAAAGCAACCGGCTGTGGTGCCAGAGAGCGTTGAACACCAACAACAAACCACCGAGGAGCAGGGCGACCAGGTGGGCGGGTAGACGGGCGAGCGCCGCCTGTCTTGACCATGCGCCGGCATCCACCAACCAAAGCAGCCAAACGGTCCTGTCCGTCGTCTCCCGAAACGGGACGCCCGCCACCGCCGTGACGTGTCCGTCCTCCTCGTGCGCCTTGGTGAGGAACGCTTTGGCCGGACGCGGTTGCTGCAACTCCCGTCCCGCCGGATGTGCCCATCGGGGGATCCCCGCCGGATAGTCTCCCGGCTCGGCTGGGGGGGAGGCCGCCAGGATCGTGAAGACGTTGCCTCGTTCCCACGTCAGCCAGCCCGCCTTGAAGTCAGGTTCCGCCCGCCGCAGGGCTTCCAGTTGCGTTTCCACCACCTCGGCCAAGTTGGAGCCTTGAGCCCGGGGGGGCCTCAGCAGCTCATTCAGCCTGTCCGCATCGATGACCGCGGCGGCGACGGCGATGCGGCCCAGAATCTGCTCCCGGCGGCCGGCTGCCTGGGCGTCGGTCAATTGGCGTGCTCCCGCCCAGTTCGCGAGGAGCACCAATCCCCAGGCAACCGCCAGAATAGACTCGTGCTGCCTGATCAAGTGGCGTGGCACCGCCGGATAGTCCCGGTACTTCAGTTCCCAATAGCAGCGCCACATCCCGGCCGCCATCAGCACTGTCCCGAACGCCTTGGTCAGCGCTGCAAGCTCAAGTCCGGAAGTGCCGGAAAGAACCGGCCACCGGTGGCTGGCCAGGTCGGGCCAGGCCGCTCCCACCCCTCCTATGACCAGGCCGGTCGCCACCCATCGCAGCGGGAGGGCGAGCGTCGGCGGGTTCTTGCTCAACCGCCAAAGCCCCCAGGCTCCTCCCAGAACCCCGGGGCCGCCCAAAACCGCCCACAGGGCCACGGGCATGGGCAGCGAGCCGATGTAGATCAGCCCCGCCGTCGCCCCCACCAAGACGGCGTGAAGCCACACACCAGGGGCCTTGCCCGTCAGTTCCGCAGCCAGGCAGCGCGCCAGCTCCGTCAGCGCCAACAGCGACACCGCCAAGGTCAATTGACCGAGGGCGGGCAGGACCGTGGCTTCGGGAATGGTGGACCAAGGCCCTCCGACGCATTCGTACAGTGCTTGGGCGCAGGCGAAAACGCAAAACGCCCACCATGCTGGCCGGGGGCGTACAAGTCGGGACACCCCCCATGCTGTGCTGATGAGGGCAAGGAACGCCAAGCCGCTAAGGAGGCGGGCACTATCCATGTCGACAGGACCGAGGGTCCTTGTCGGTAACTATCGGCACAACCTCCCGGCGAGTGAACCTCCCGGGGGGCAGGGCATCTCGCAGGCCGAAACGAGCCCAATCCTGGGAACCTGGCGGTTGTCCACCGCGCAGGCTCCTTAAGGGGCGCCTTGTATCTACTTGAAGCTCAGGATGATCGTGGGATCAATCGGATACCGGCCAAAACGTTCACCGTAGATGGCCAGCCCGTGCGGAAGCGACGCATCCACCTCCAACCGAATCACGATCTCGCCCGCTGCCGCCGCTTCCTTCAGCGCCTCCGCCGACACGTCCGCTGTCACCAAGTACCCGTAAGAGCCCGCCTCGCGCAGGTACTTGTCCCGCTTCTGCGCGTGCCAGGACAGGATGCCGCGGTGGTCGGCTGGGTCATCCGGCAGGTCGAATACTCCCGCCGACCGTCCCTGGACGCGCACTCGCACCGCGCTGGGGAAGGTCTGCGTATCGGTCATGGGATAGGCATTGCGGTTCAGGCTCGGATCGTGGGTGCCTTGGCCGCGCATGAAATCACCTTCCTGCTTGGCGGCGCCCTCACGGTCCTTCCCGAAGAGCTGCTTGGCACCGGCTTCCATCACGAAGCTTGCGCTCGAAATCTGGGCGGCGTTCAGTCCCTTGGGCCAGGGCAGGCGATACTCAAAATATCCCGAGCCGGCGCCGTTGACCTTGAGGCCGTCGAGCACGTTCCATTGCTTGACGGACCACTTGGCTTCGCGGAACCCGGCCGGGTCCAGGCGCAGAACCCGCGCCTTGGCCGATCCCATCTTCACGACCTCGTCTCGCGGCGAGGCGTTGCTGCCAACCCGGAAGGTCGTGAAGTTGCGGTGCAGCACCACTCCGTCTTCCTTCTCCAAGGCAAACGCCAGGATCGCCAATCCGGGCTGTTTGGGCATGGTTACCTTGAGCGGAGCGAGTTCCTGCGCCATCCACGGGGTGAAGGTCTCGTTCCGGGCGCCCGCCCACCACACTTCGCGCTGGCCGAGGTTGTTCCATCCGTACAGCACGCTGCGCAGGGTCAGTCTCCCCGGAGGCGGTTGGGCCGCCATGCAGGAGGCGAACACCGGCACGGAGACCTTGGCCCCCGGTTCCACCGTGCGGCAAAGGTCACCGCCCGGTGACAGATAGAGGGCGCTGTGCAGGTCCAACAGGCTCATGCCCGGAGCGAGTTCAGCCAGGCCGGTCGTCTTCTCGCTACGGTCAAATCGATAGTAACCGTTCCACTCGTTGATCACGTCGTGGTGCTCGGTATAGAGCCAGCCGCTCACTTTCGGATGGCGGCGGAACTCGTTCATCATGATGTGGTAATCCCAGGTCCAGTCCACGTCGCCCGCGCTGCCTTCGTAACCCCACACGTTGCCGCATTCGCTGTTCAGGAGCGGTTGCGTCCCCTGGGTGCGGCCGCCAATGTAGTTCCATTTCGAGCCCGGTTTGGTGTCGCGCGTGACTTGGGCGAGGTGGTTCCCCCATTCGTAGCCGGGGAGATACACGTGCCAACTATTGATGTCCGTGATTACGTGGTCGTAGTTGCAGGGCGAGTTGTCCTCGACCAAGCGCGAGGCATCCAAGGACTTGGCCAGCTTGTACATCGAGGCCACCCATTCCTGCGTCTCGGGCGTGTAAACCCGGTCCTTCGAGAACAGACCCCACGTTTCGTTGAAGGTGACCCAGGAGAAGATCGAGGGATGGTTGTAGTCCCGCCGGACCATGCCCCGCAGGGCGGTTTCGGCCTCGCGGCGCATGTCCGCGTCGGGCTGGCCCCAACTATTGGGCACGTCCGCCATGATCAGCATGCCGAGGCGGTCCGCCCAGTAGAGCTTGCGGGGCAGTTCCACCTTCACATGCACGCGCATGCCGTTCAGGCCGATCCGCCGTGAGCGCAGGATTTCATCCCGCATGAAGGCGTCCGAGGGGAAGGTGTAGAACCCATCCGGATGGTAGGCTTGGTCGAGGGTCAACTGCAGGTAGATCGGTTGATTGTTGAGAGCAATGTACGGGTAACCCGACCCGGGCAGATTGACGACGCTGATCTTCCGCATGCCAAAGTAGGTGCTGACAACATCTTTGGGCGCGCCTCCCGGCGCGAGGATAGCCTCGACCTCATACAGGTAGGGATCCTCCAACCGCCAGAGCCGGGGATGGGCAATGCCGAAGGTGTAACTGGCCTCGCGCGCCCCGTCAGGCACTGCGAACGTCTGCTCGCTCATTCCCGCCGCCTCGCCGCGCGGCTTGAGGACGGCCTTGGTGCCAGCCGGAGCCGGTTGCGAGAGCGTGACCTTCACGGTCGCCTGGCCGTGGTCGATGTCCGGCGTGATGTGGACGGTATCCAGGAAGACGGCGGGGCGCGCCTCGAGGTAGACCGTTTGCCAGATGCCTCTGGCAGGGCCGTAGCCCTGCTTGCCTTCGAGCTTGAAGGGGTGTGGGGTATCGTCTACCCGCAACACCAAGGACTGCTCTTGGCCCCAACGGACGTGGTCGGTGAGATCCAAATCGAAAGGCGTGTAGCCGCCTTGGTAGCTGCCCACGGCCTTGCCGTCCAGCCAGGCGGAGGATTTCCAATCGCACGCCCCCACGACCAGAAAGACGCGTTTGCCCTGCCAGGCCTCCGGCACCTTGATGGTCCGGCGGTACCAGGCGATATCAGCCCCGTTGGTCACTCCCGAGAGCTTCGAGCCCCAAGGAAACGGGACTTGGATGGTCAACGGGAAGGGGGTTGCCGAACTGGCCTGCCAGCCTTGCGCTTCACCTTGGCTCTCGCCATCGAACCGGAAGGCCCACGGACCGTTCAGGTTCTGCCAGTCCGCGCGCTGGAAATCCGGGCGCGGGTGTTCCGGGAGCGGTATTTCGGTCGGCTGAGGGCTGGCATCGCCAAGGGCGACCACCACGCTCAAAGCTGCTGCCGCCAGAACGAATCGCAAAGACGTGCTTGGTAAAGACATAGGCTAGAGGGGCCGATTCTCGATCAGCCGGAAGACTCTAACTTCCGGCCCGTCAGCCAAGCCAGCCCAAATTCCACCGCGCCACGGCTTTCCTACGGAGCTTGGCGCGCGCGATAGAAGCCCTGCGAGTTGGTCCCGGGCGAGGGGAGGGGAATCACCAGAGGGTTGGTCCCGAGGTTGAACTGCGTGGCGACTTGCCAGACAGTGCTTATCCCCAACTCCGTGGCCTGTTCGAGGAGGTAGTCCACCCCGACGGTGCCCTTGAAAGTCAGCGAGAATCCCTCGCCCAGCCGGCCAAGCAGGAGACTGGGCGCCGCCGGTTCGGTGACGGTGGTCTCGATGATCCGCAGGCCCCAAGCGCCATCCGCCAGGTAGAGTTGGTCGCCCGCCATTTGCACACCAGAGGCAAAACCGGGGGTATCCAGCCCACCTACCCTTTGAGGATGGGCGGGATCGCTCACGTCGATCACCGTCACGCCCTGGTGATAGTCTCCCACGTAGGCATAGGCACCCGACACGGCCACGCCGCTGGCGTAACCAGCGGTATCCAAGCCACCCAGGCGTACCGGCCGGGGTGGGTCACGGACGTCAATGATCTCCAAACCTTCGAGGCCCGCCGCCACAAATGCACGACCATCTGCAACCGTGATCGCCTGCTTGTCCGCAGCGAGTTCCAGCCCTCCCACCCAGGTCGGATTGGCGGGATCGGCCACGTCGATGACTTCCATTCCCGTGGCGCTGTCCAGGAGGTAGACGTAGCTGCCAGCCACCGCCAGCGAAGTGGCATACCCGGTGGTCATATACCCGCCGATCAAGGTCGGATGCTCGGGATCGGCCACGTCGATGACCGCCAATCCGGAATCGTAATCGGCCACAAAGGCGAGATGGCCCGCAACGGTGATGCCGCTGGCGAGTCCATCCGTATCGTACGTTCCCGCCAATACCGGCTGCGCCGGGTTGGTGACATCGATCACCTCCAGACCCGCGTCCCAATCCGCCACGTAAGCATAGTTGCCGGCCACCGCCACGTTTACCGCCCCCCCGGGCGTATCACAGCCTCCCAAGCGCACAGGATTCGCCGGGTTCGACACATCGATGACCTGCAAGCCTGCGGCGTCGTCGGCCACATAGGCGCGGTGACCCGACACGGTCACCGCCACGCCCCAGGCGTAGCCGCTGGTGTCATAGCTCCCCAGACGCGCCGGGGCCGCTGGATTCGAAGAGTCGAGCACCAGCAAGCCGGCGTATTCGTCCGCCACACACACCAGGTTGCTCGCGACGGATACTCCGACCGAAAGCGCGCCGGCTTGCTCCGCATATCCACCCAGCAACGCCGGCTTGGCGGGATTGGAGAGATCCAGCATCTGCAGGCCCGAAACGCCGTCCGCCACGTAGGCACGGTTCCCAGTCAACGCCACACTGCGGGCATCCCCGCTGGTGTCGTAGCTGCCGGTGAGTTTGGGCATGGCTGGGTCGCTCACATCGACGATCTGCAGGCCGGCGGAACCGTCTGCGACCAAGGCGTAGCCGCCCGCCACGGCGATCCCTTGGGCGGCGCCGCTGGTATCGAAGCTGCCCGCTAGCACGGGTTGGGTCGGGTCGGCGAGGCTTACGATCTGCATCCCGGCTGCCCCGGTTGCGAGGTACGCGTAATCAGCCGCGACGGCTACCGCCGTGGCTTCGCCGCCGGTCGTGCAACCGCCCACCCGCTTGCATTTCGCGGGGTCGCTCACGTCGATCACCTGCAACCCCTCCGTGCCGTCAGCTACAAACGCGAAGTCCCCGGCTACCGCCACCCCTCTGGCGTCTCCGCTGGTATCGTACCCGCCTGCCCGCCCGGGCGACGACGGATTGCTGACATCGATCACCTCCAGGCCTGCCGCCCCTTCTGCCAGATACGCGTAGCGTCCCGCCACGGTCACCCGCACGGCCTCCCCGCTCGTCAGGCATCCGCCCAATCGCGCCGGCTTGGCCGGAGTGGCCAGGTCGAACACCGCCAGTCCCCCTCCTTTGAGCGCTACGTAGGCCAGTCCGTTGGTCAGGCAGACATCTGCCGCGTTGCCTCGGGCGAACCCCGGCCAGGACCCGATCTCCACGAGGTTGGTGCCGGCCCCGCGTGCCATCGGGACCAGCGCGACCAGTCCGGCTGCGATCGCCAGACCGGCCAACCGCCCCAGCCCGAAGGCGCCCTCACGCAGGCGGGAGCCGCCTCCCGGTTCGGTTGCCTGGGCGGTTTCACCCGCCATGGTCTTCAGCTCAATCCAAGGTCCCGTTGATCGGGTCTTTGAATAAGCAACGTTGCCGCAAACCGAGCGATCTTTCATGGGCATGATGTACAACGCAGTCGGGTCTCCCTTGTCCAACTAACGCAGCCTGACGACGTGCGCAAGCCGAATCGGTCAGGTCGCCAAGGAATGGTTTCGACTGGCGACTCGCTCCGGCTCAGGCATCATCGGCTCCGAGCATGCAACGATCGCGCCCGGTATTGGTTGCCATTGTGGGAGGCAGCGGCTCCGGCAAGACCTGGCTTGCCGGACGGCTGGCGACCCGGTTGCCGGTCGCCTCACTGCGCGTTTCCCAAGACGATTTCTATCGTGATTTGAGCCACCTCTCGCTCGCCCGGCGGGCCCGCGTGAATTTCGATCACCCCCGGACCATTGACTGGTCGGTCCTGCAGGAGGTACTCGGCGCCCTTTCCGACGGCCTTGCGGCGAACCTGCCGGCCTACGACTTCGCCACCCATGCGCGCCGTGCCGACCGGCGCCTCGTCGAGCCCTGCCCGGTGATTCTGGTGGAAGGACTCTGGCTCCTGCGGCGGCCGTTGCTGCGCCGGTTGTTTCACCTTTCCCTCTATCTCGACTGCCCGGCTGGGCTGCGTCGAGACCGTCGTCTGGCCCGTGATACCGCCGGGCGCGGACGCACCCGCGCCTCGGTGCTGCGGCAGTTTCGGGACCAAGTCGCTCCCATGCACCGGCGTTGGGTCCAACCGCAGCGCCACCTTGCCTCAAGGGTGCTTCGATCCCCGGTCGCAACTCGCGACGTCAATGCCCTCGCGGCGGTCATCATGGCTTTGGTGGGTCGCGAAGCAGCGGTCGGCCACGCCCCCCTGACAGTCGCAGAACGAGCGGACGGCGCCGCTTACCTCGGACCCCGGTTGAGGTAAATCTGCCAGCCCTTGTCGCTGGGCACGACGGGAAAGACATCGAAGGCGACGTTGCCCCAGTCGGAGGTGTATTCGAGGATGCTGTCCGGGTTGTCGGTATCGAAGATCACCACGGCGCGGCCTCCTTGCACGTCCAAGTAGCTGGCGACGTTCTTGAAGGCAGCGGGGTATTGGTAGTCGCGGCGCTGGCTGGCCAACTCGGCGAGGATGGTGGCGTCTTTGGAGAAGGTCCCGATGGCGATGTATCTCATGGCGGCTGCTGGTTGAGTTGCGCTTGACGGTCTGCTGGCCCTGACGGTTACTCACCATAGACCAACCGGTTACAAATCACAAGCGGCCTCCTTGTCAGGCGGATTTTCGGGTCAGCCAAAGCTTGCCCTGCCCGCCATCCGGGAGCAGAGTCATCCGCATCATGATGCACCGTTTCATGCCTTTGGCCGGCTTGCTGGCCGCAGTCTGTTTGCAGGCGCACGAACCCGTCCTGCGCGCCCGCACTCCCATCCGTTTTCCCGACCTTCCCGGCTACGTCACCCTCAAGGGTGACTTCCACATCCACACGGTGTTTTCGGATGGCCAGGTCTGGCCCACCGTGCGGGTGGAGGAGGCGTGGCGGGAGGGATTGGATGCGCTCGCCATCACCGACCATCTCGAGTACCAACCGCACAAGAGCGACGTTTCGACCAACCACAACCGGGCGGTTGACCTGGCCAAGCCCACGGCCGCCAATTTGGAGCTGCTCCTCTTTCGCGGTTCCGAGATCACCCGGAGCATGCCGCCCGGGCATCTCAATGCCATCTTCCTGACGAACTCGATGGAGCTGGCGCTGACCAACTGGCACGACTCTGTGGCCGCGGCGCATCGCCAGGGCGCGTTCATCTTCTGGAACCATCCCGGCTGGGACGCCCAGACCACCAACGGCATCGTGCTCTGGTATCCGCAGCATTCGCAGCTCCTTCAGGAGGGCATGCTCCACGGCATCGAAGTCATCAACAGCGGCGACTACTATCCCGAGGCGCACCGCTGGGCCCTTGAGAAGAAGCTCACCATGCTCAGCAACTCGGACATCCACTCGCCCATCCAGTTCGAGTACTCCCTCCAGACGGGCGGACACCGCCCTTTGACCCTCATTTTCGCCCGGGAGCGTTCGCCCGAAGCCGTGCGCGAGGCGCTGTTCAACCGTCAGACCGTGGCCTTTTCGGGTGATCGCCTGGTGGGTGAGGAGCGTTTCCTGCTGCCGTTGTTCCAACGTTCCCTGCGCTGGTCGAAAACGAAGTTCACCGTGACCGGCAAGCAGACCGTTGCCTTGCAGATCGCGAACGACACCGACATCGACTACCGCCTCGAGCGGGCCGGGCTGACCGATAAGCTGGGCTCCCCTGAGCGGGTCACCCTGCCGGCCGGCAAGACGGTCCTCTTCAACGTCCACGGCAAGTCCGACACCGCCAGCGGCACGGAGACTGTGAAGTTGCCCTACCGGGTGCTGAACGTCCTCTCCGGGCCGTCGGAACCGCTGGCCGTCACCTTGGACCTGGAGGTGACCTTCGTCCCCAAGCCGGCCAAGTAGGGCCTTGAAGGGCGGCAATCCACGCCGTGGTCTGGTGGTGCCCAAACGCCGTCGGACAGGCCAGCCGCAGGCAGGCAAGCTGCAGGCATCATGGAAGCGATCCAGCGCCTAGTGTTACGTCCCTCAAATAACTAGCAGCCTGTCGGACTTGGGTCTAATAGATGTGGTATATAGTTATTAGCCACATTGAACATTTCTCGAAGCCATGCGTCCAAGAAGTATGGCCACGCGCTTCGTCAATATTGACCGCGACACCCGGATGATGCTGCCGCCGGCTCTGCAAGAGTGGGTCCCCGCCGATCACGTCGTGCATTTCATCCTCGAAGCCGTCGAGCAGGTCCCCACCCATCAGTTCGTCGTCAACCGCCGGGGCACGGG
>CAYYMW010000240.1:0-2035 GCA_964472515.1 uncultured Verrucomicrobiota bacterium
CTCCGCCCCCACCTCCAACGTCTGGGGCTGGAGGCCACCGCCCTCGGACAACCGAATGATCCGCAGAGTCTGGTGGACGCCATGACGGACGCCAGATAGGCCGCCCTGCCTGCCAGCCCCGAGCAGAAAAACCTTGAGACGGGTCCCGTCCGAGATTACCAACGTCTCCATGCAAAGGCCACGCCTCGTACCGGAACCAGGGCTCCCCGTCGGACGGCGCGCTTTCGTGCGCGGCGCCGCCATGACGGCCACCGCGCTGGCCCTTGGTTTTCCCCGGATTCTGCTTGCCCGGAAGCCCGGCGAGAAGTTGAACCTGGCGGTCATAGGCACAGGCGGCCAAGGGGCGGGCGACGCGGACTGTTGCGCCACAGAGAACCTCGTGGCCGTGTGCGACGCCGACACCCGGATGGCCGCCGCCACTCTGAAGAAGTTCGAACGCGCCAAGTTCTACCAGGACTTTCGCCGGCTACTCGACCGGGAAGGCAAGTTCTTGGACGGCGTAATCATCGCCACTCCCGACCATCTGCATGCCCCGGTCGCCGCACTCGCGATGGCCATGGGCAAGCACGTGTACTGCCAGGCCCCGTTGACCCACTCAATCCATGCGGCGCGCTTGCTGACCCGGCTCGCGCAAACCCGCCGGCTGGTCACCCAGATGGGGAACCAGGGAACCGCGGACGATGGGTGGCGTCGCGCGGTCGAGGTGGTTCAGGCAGGCCTCCTTGGCCCCGTCAGAGAGGTCCATGTGTGGTGCCATCGGCCGATCTGGCCGCAAGGGCTGGACCGCCCGGTCGGGGCCGACCCCATCCCCGGCGGGCTCGACTGGGATCTCTGGCTCGGCCCCGCCCCGGACCGCCGCTTTAAGCAAGGCGTCTACCATCCCTTCAACTGGCGCGGCTGGGTGGATTTTGGCACGGGCGCGTTGGGAGACATGGCTTGCCATATCGCCAACCTCCCCTTCCGGGCCCTCAAGCTGGGGTATCCAACCGCGGTCGAAGCCAGCCATTCTGGCGTCAACACGCAAACCTACCCGAAGAGCGCCCGCGTGCGGTTCGCGTTTCCAGCCCGCCCGGGAATGCCGCCGGTCACGGTCTGGTGGCACGACGGCGGCTGGAAACCGAAACCGGAACTGACCTCCGGCCTCACCGATGCCACCGGCCAAGTGCCGGCCAACGGGTGCCTGCTGTTGGGTGACAAGGGCCAAGGTTTCTCATCCGACGAACATGGTGCCCGGTTCTCCCTCCGCCTGGAGGGCGAGCCGGTTTTCAGGAGTAGCCGCGAACACCCCGCCGTCGACCAGGTGCCACAGGCCCTGCCGCGAAATCCGTTCTCGGGCAACGCCGACTACCGCCATCATCAGGAGTGGATCGCCGCCATCAAGGGAGGCCCGGCACCCTTTTCAACCTTCGACCACGTCGCGCCCCTTGCCGAGTTCGCTTTGCTCGGCTGTGCCGCCCTGCGTTCGGGAAGCCGCCTTGACTGGGATGGCGCGGCAATGCGGGTCAAGAACACGCGGGAGGCGGACGCGTTCATCCGTCCCGCCTGCCGCGCCGGCTGGGGAATATGAGTATGCGCATCGTAGTGCTGGATGGCTTCACCCTCAACCCGGGCGATCTGAGCTGGGAGCCACTGAGAGCGCTTGGCGACTGCGAGGTCCACCCTCGCACGGCGCCCGTCGACACCGTCGCCCGGGCGCGTGACGCGGAGGTGGTGTTGACCAACAAGGTAGTCCTCGACCGCGCCGTGCTGGGCCAACTGCCCAAGCTTCGCTACATCGGCGTGCTGGCCACCGGCTATAACGTGGTGGACCTGGCCGCCGCCCGGGAGCGCGGCGTAATCGTGACCAACGTGCCCGCCTACAGCACCCCCTCGGTGGCCCAACTGGTCTTCGCGCTGCTCTTCGAACTGACGCACCACTCGGGAGACCACGCCCGCGGGGTGCGTGAGGGCCGCTGGAGCCGCCACCCCGATTTCTCCTACTGGGAAATCCCGCTGGTCGAGCTGGCGGGACGCTCCCTTGGCCTCGTCGGGTTCG
>CAYYMW010000240.1:2045-10697 GCA_964472515.1 uncultured Verrucomicrobiota bacterium
TGACGAATTCAACCGTGGCCGCCATCGGGACCGCGTTGGGAATGAGGGTCCTGGTTCATACCCGGACGGTTCCCGAACGCCCGGCGGCCCCGGTTGAATTCGTCACGCTCGATCGGTTGTTTGCCGAAGCTGACGTGGTCAGCCTCCATTGTCCGCTCACCCCCGAAACCCGCCACCTCGTCGACGCGGCCCGTTTGGGCACGATGAAGCGCTCCGCGTACCTCATCAACACCGCGCGCGGACCGCTGGTGGACGAGGCGGCGCTCGCCGCCGCGCTGAACGAAGGCCGGCTCGCCGGAGCGGGACTGGACGTGCTATCGGTCGAGCCCCCGCCGGCCGATCACCCCCTCCTCACCGCGCGACATTGCGTGATCACACCCCATTTCGGGTGGGCCACCACGGCCGCCCGCCACCGTCTCATGGAGGCGGCGGTCGAGAACGTCCGGGCGTTCCTGGCCGGCACGCCCCGGAACGTGGTGGCGTAGGGACCGGCCCTCGTTGGCAAGGGTGTCCGCATGGCGGCCATCGCCAGCGTGAATTTCCTGCTCGCCAAGCCAACCGCAGCCGCCATCATGATGTTCATGAGCCTGCGGCAAGGGTGATGCACTATGAATGAGACCACAAGGTACTTGGAATCGGTCAGCACAGAAGACATCGAGGTGGGAACGCTCGTCAACTACCTGATCTATGACGCCGTCCGCGCGGGTGCCAGCGACATCCATATCGAGCCTTGGGAGAGCACCTTGGTGGTGCGCATCCGCACTTGCGGCGTATTGCAGGAATTGGTCCACCTCTCGCTGGACCTGATGGACAAGATTTCGGGGCGCATCAAGGTGATGGCGGACCTCATCACTTATCAGACCGATCTGCCGCAGGAAGGGCATGTGCCCGCCAGCCCGGACTTTGGCGGCGTGGAATTGCGCGTGTCGGTCTTCCCCACCGTGCGTGGCGAGAAGATCGTGATCCGCCTCTTTGACCCGCGCAACCGCACCTTCAGCCTCAAGCAACTGGGCTTCGAGGATGACACCCTGCGGGTCCTCACCCAGCTCCTCGAACGCCCCAACGGACTGATCCTGCTCACCGGCCCCACCGGCTCGGGCAAGACGACCGCGATTTATGCCTCGCTGGTCCAGATCATCAACCGCACTGGACCGACCATCAGCATCAGCACGGTGGAGGACCCGGTGGAATTCAACCTACCGATGATCAGCCAGGCGCAAGTCAACCCCACGAAGGAGTTCACCTACGCCCGGGCCTTGCGCTCGTTGATGCGGCAGGATCCGCAGGTCATCATGATCGGCGAGATCCGGGACCCGGAGACCGCCTCCATCGCGGTGCAGGCCGGACTCACCGGCCACTTGGTCATCAGCACGATTCACAGCGGGAGCACGGCGGGGGTCTTCGCCCGTCTGGCCAACATGGAAGTCCCGCCGTTCCTCGCGGTCTCCAGCCTCGCCGGGGTGCTGGGGCTTCGCCTCATTCGCACCAACTGCGCCATGTGCTCCCAGCCTTACCAGCCCGATGCGCCCGTGCTTAAGAATCTGCCGGAAGACTTCGTGGAAGTGGCTCATTTCCGCCGCGGCACGGGCTGCGAACAGTGCGTGGGGACCGGCTACATCGGTCGTACCGCCATCACCGAATTGTTGGTGGTGAATGACGTGGTGCGCGACGCGGTGCTGAACAAACACCCCACCCAGGCCATCCACCAATCCGCCATCCAAGCCGGGATGCAGACGCTCTGGCAGAACGGTTTGCGCCGGGTCGCCCGGGGCGAAACCACTATCGAGGAGATTATGCGTGTGCTGGCGGTCGAAACGGCGTAGCTGGCCGCGAACCCCCTGAACGGCGGCCCGCCAGCGCAAGGCGTTTGCCCACGGCGGTTCCGCGTTGACTCCGCCACCTCGCCGACCTCGAACATGACGGTCTTGATCATCCCGCTTGGCCTTCTGGCGCTCATCAGCCTGAGCCTGACCCTCTGGCAGTGGTGGGAGGCCCGGCGCTTCCCGTTGCACAAGCGCACATCCGTGGCAGGAAAAGTGCCCGGCGTCACCCTCCTCAAGCCACTCAAGGGCTGCGACGGCGAGACCGCCGCCTGCCTGCGCAGTTGGCTGCAGCAGGACTATCCCGCCCCCATTCAGATCCTCTTCGGCGTCGCGGAACCGGACGATCCCGTCTGCCAGGTCGTACGGGGTCTGCTGGCCGAGCATCCGGACCGGCAGGCGCAGTTGGTCTTCTGCCCCGAATCGCTCGGCCCCAACGCCAAGGTCTCAACGCTCGCCCAATTGGAGGGCCTGGCCGCACAGGAATGGGTGGTCGTCAGCGACGCCGACGTGCGGGTGCCGCCAGACTTCCTGGCGCAACTGCTGGCAGACTTCGCCGATCCGCAAGTCGGGCTGGTGAACCCGTTCTACCGTCTGGCCAATCCGTCAACCGCGGCCATGCAGGCGGAAGCCCTTGCGGTGAACGCCGATTTCTGGAGCAGTGTGCTGCAGGCACGGCGGCTGCAACCGCTGCATTTCGCCTTGGGGGCGGTGATGGCGTTGCCCCGGACGACGCTGGCGGAGATTGGCGGGTTCAAGGCGTTGCTGAACTACTTGGCGGACGACTACGAACTCGGCCACCGCGTCGCCGCCAGCGGCGGCCGGATCGAACTCTGCCCGGTCGTGGTCGATTGTTGGGAAGCCCCGCAGGGCTGGAGTGCGGTTTGGCGCCACCAACTCAGATGGGCCAGAACCATCCGGGTCTGTCAGCCGGCCGCCTACGCCGCCAGCATCGTTAGCAACCCCATCCTCTGGCCGGCCTTGCTCCTGGCCATCTGGCCCAACCAAGTCACCCTGGGGGTTCTCCTCGCGGCAACGGCCGCGCGAATGCTCGCCGCCCACGATAACCAGCGGCGTCTCACTGAGTCGTCACGTCATGTGCGCTGGCTCTGGCTGACGCCCCTGAAGGACCTGGCCCAGGCGGCGCTCTGGCTGGGGGCGCATCTTGGGAACACGGTGGAATGGCGCGGGCGCCGCTTCCGTGTGTCTCGGGGAGGATGCCTGAAACCGCTGGCGTGAGGACGGGTGCCCGGACAAGCTATCGCTTGGGGGCGCCGTTGGTGGTCGGCTCGAAGTACAGGACCATCTCGCCGGGACGCGCCAGCCCGAGCTTCTCGCGCGCCAGCCGCTCGATGGTTTTCGGATCGGTTTGCAGCGCCTGAACGGTCAACCGCTTGCGCGCAAGCACCTCCGACTGCTGCTGCAAGGCCTGGTCCAAGCGCATCAACTCCTTGTGCAACGATTCGTTCTGACGGATCAACGGCAGGTAGCAGAGACCGATGAGGATCGCGATGGCCAGCGCCACCAGCACCCACAACGCGCGGGTAAGGCGCAGCCAAACGTTATCGGGCGTCGCGGCCATGCAGGGGCGGGCTAGCGGGCCACTTTCTTCCAGGCACGGAGCGTGCCGTTGGTGTCGAAGGTCAGCCGCATGTAGTAGTCCGGCGTGGGCGAACTCAGTTGGGTGTACACGGAGGTTCCCGGGTACAGCCGATAGGTGTTCGCAGAAACGTAACCGCGCTGCAACAGCCATTCGCACACCCGGGTGCCGTCAGTCAGGGCCGCACTCTTATCGGGTGGTCCGTACTGCAGCACGGTCTGGTCAAAGGTGTAGTTGCCGACCCGGCCGTTCCAGAGCGCCTTGGAGGAAGTGCATCCCCCCGCCAGCACCAAGGCGAGCAGCGCCACCCACCGCAGTCCAAGCCAGCGGCGGAGGTTTGCCCCATTCTGTGTTCGCCCAAGTCCGTGTCGCGTCACAGCCGCATATGAGGCCCATCGCCAGGGCAATGCAAGCGGAAAGTCAGCTTTGCCGAGCCGCAGCCGCACCGCGGCAACCGCGACCGCATAGGGCCAAGCCATCGACTCAGTTCTCGATCCGATACAAGTGGGTCCGCGTGCGTAGAATCAGCGCCTTCCCCGTCACCGCCGGAGCAGACATGAAACCCTCCTCAAGCTGGTTTTCGGCCAGCTTCTTGAATTCCCGGCCGGCCGCCAGGACTGTCGCCTTGCCTTCCTCGCTGAAGCAGTAGAGGCGGCCTTCGGCGGCGATGGGCGCCGCAGAGTAGTTGCCGCCGACGCGTTCGTTCCAAACCGCCTTGCCTGTCTTGGCTTCCCAGCAGGTGGCCACGCCATTGTCGTCAATGCCGTAAAGCAGATCTTCCAGCAGGATCAGCGAGGGCTTCTTCGGCACGTTGCGCTTGGTCTTCCAGACCACCTGCAACTGGGTCTTGGGCGCCTCAGCCGCGTTGGCATCGATCACCTCGCCCGGCTTGCCCGGCCGCACCGCCAGCAACTGCCCGCTCGAGAACCCGCTGGGCGCGAAGATGAGGCCGAACCCGACCACCACGCGGGTGCTCGCCGAGTGGTTGCTCCGTTCCTCCACCCGCCAATACTCGTCGCCGGTAAGCGGATTGTAGCTGTAGAGCGCCTTGGCCCCCTGACTTAGGAGTTGGGGCATGCCGTCGAGCACCGTCACGTGGCAAGTAGCAAAAGCCTTGCGCAGGTCCCCCTCGATCATCGGCTGGCCCTTTTCGTCCAAGTCTTGATAGTCAATCGACCGCTGGCGACGCCACACCGTCTTCCCCGTGTTCTTGTCGAGCGCGACGATATACTGATGATCACTGCCGTCGAAGTTCACGATGAACAGGTTCTGGTACAGGATCGGTGAAGAGCCAGCCCCACGGTAGTGGTTGCACTCGAAATCCCGCCGCTCCCAAAGCACCTTGCCGGTGCGGGTGTCCAGACAGGCCGTCCCCGGGGATCCGAAGGTGACATAGACGCGCCCCTCCTCGATCACCGGCGTGGGCGAGGCGTAGGTGTTGAACTTGTGGGCAAACTGCGGCTTCTCGACCTCGAACAGCTTGAGGTCCTGCGTCACCTTGCCCGAATCACGATCCACGCACACGGCGAACAACTCCTTGCCGTCTTCGGTGGCGGTGGTCACCCAGATCTGGTCCCCCCAGACCACCGGGCAGGACCACGCCCGTCCGTGGATCGGGGTTTTCCATTTCACGTGGTTCCCCTCTCCCCACTCCACCGGCAGTCCGGTGGACAGCGAAACCCCGTCGCCACGCGGCCCGCGGAACTGGGGCCAATTCACCTCATCCGCCAGGGCAGACCCAAGGCAAGCCAGCAAAACCATCGCACACAAACGTGTCATGGCGAGGAGCCTAACAGGCGGGGTGCGACACCGCAACGCAAGGGCTCGCATGCACCCGCACCAACCGCCGCCCTCACCCGGCTCCGGCGCGGGCAGGTCGGTGCCTGCACGCCGGATGCTAGAGCCCCGTGGGACGGTCCAGGAAGACCCAGGGCAGGCCGTACTTGCGGCCAAGATGAGCGGCGAGGGCCTTCACCCCGAAGGTCTCCGTGGCGTAGTGGCCGCCGTAAATCACATTAATGCCCAGTTCCTCGGCCAGATTGTAGGTCCAGTGCGGTCCCTCTCCCGTGATGAAGGTATCGACTCCCTCCCGGGCCGCCACTGCCAGCTCCGCGCCGGCGCCACCCGTCACGATCCCGATCTCGCGGCACCGGCCCGGCCCCCCGGGCAGCAGATGGGCCGGCTTGCCCAACACTTGGCCAACCCGCTGCGCGAGGACGTCCCGCTCCACACTCGCACGGACACGAACACCCAGATAGCGCCCCCTTTCGAAGAAGAACGGCCTGCCTTTCCGCCAGCCGAGAGCGGCGCACAACTGGGGGTTGTTGCCCAGGCGCGGGTGGGCGTCCAGCGGCAGATGCGACGAGTAGACGGCCAGGTTTTCGTCGAGCAGCCGGCGCAATAGTTCGTAGCGCCGGCCCGTCCACGGATGGCTGCCGCCCCAGAACAGGCCGTGATGCACCAACAACAGGTCCGCCTTGGCGGCGATCGCCATGTTCACGGTCGCCAGCGAAGCATCCACTGCCGCCGCGATGCGGCTGACCGTCCCCGCGTTCTCCACCTGCAAACCGTTCACCGCCGCCTCCCAATCGTTGAACTCCGCCGGCTTGAGCAGGCGATCGCAGTAGGCCGTCATCGCCGCCAAAGAAACGCTCTTCATGGGGCGATTGAACCACAAATCCGCCCGCACATAAAGCCTGAACGTGCCGCCGCGTCCCCGGTTCCCGCCTCACCCCTTGCGCCGGTACAACCGCAACGCGTTGCCAATCACCATGACATCCGACAAGCCCATCGCCGCCGCGCACAAGACCGGGCTCAAGAAGCCCAGCGCCGCCAGAGGTATTGCGGCGGTATTGTAGAAGAACGCCCAGAACAGGTTCTGGCGGATGGTCCGCAACGCTGCCTGCGCCAGGCCCAGCGCTTCCGGAATGGCTTCGATATCCGAGCGCAGCAGCACCAGGTCTGCGGCCTCGCGGGCCACGTCACTCGCGCGGCTCACCGCGATGCCCAGGTCCGCCTGCGTCAGCGCGGGCGCGTCGTTGATGCCGTCCCCCACAAAAGCCACCCGGTCACCCTTCTGGCGCAACCTCGCCACCACCCCCGCCTTCGCCTCCGGTGCCACCCGCGAGAAGACCGCCGATCGCGCAATTCCGACCTCCAACGCCACCGCGAGCGCCGTGGCTTGGCTGTCCCCCGTGACCAACCCCACCTGCAGGCCGCGCTCCCGCAACCGGCGCACCACGGCGGCGGCGTGCGGTTTCACCGGATCGCGCAGGGCAAAGATCCCGGCCAACACCGCTCCCTGGGCCAGCCCGACCACCGTCGCGCCTTGGCCGGCCCACTCGGCCTCGAATCCCGCCGAGGCGGCGGTGTCCACCCCGCCGGCTTGCAGCCATTCCAAGGCGCCGAGTCGGCAGTCCTCGCCCTGCCACCGGGCCCGCACGCCCTGCCCGCGCACCTCTTCCCACCCCAGCCATCCGGGCGCATTGGCACCAGCCGCGGCCGGGCGCGCCACCAGCGAGGGAACCTCAAAGAGGCCACCAGCTGGCTTGATTGCCGTCGGGTCTGCCGGCCAGCCCGCGGCTGGGATCCTCAGATCCGGCCCTGCCCCAGCCAGTGCTGCTCCGCCCTGCTCCTTCGCCGCCCGCGCAATGCTCTGGCTCAGCGGGTGCTGTGACGGTTTCGCCAGTTCTCCGGCCAAATCCCACAGCGAATGCTTCCGCCCAGTCTCGGGCCGCAAATCAAGGGAGGCCGCCACCTCGGGCCGCCCTTGCGTCAGGGTGCCCGTCTTGTCGAACAGCACCGTCGTGATGCGCCCGGATTTCTCCAAGGCGAGGCCGTCCCGGATCAAGATGCCGCGCCGGGCGGCCGCGTTCGCCGCCGCCATGATCGCCGCCGGCGTGGCCAATCCCATGGCGCAAGGACACGCCACGATCAACACCGCCGCCGCGTAGACCACCGCCGCTGCCAGCGCATCCGGTGGCAGGTGCATGGGCCACAACCACTCCGCCAATCGGTGATGCCAGGCGCTCATGCCCGCAAACCCCAACCCCCACGCCAGGGCCGTGCCCAGGGCAATCAGCACCACGACCGGCACAAACACGTTGCTGATCCGGTCCGCCAGCCGCTGGATGTTCGCGCGGCTGTTTTGCGCCCGTTCGACCACGGCGATGATCCGCGCCAGCGCCGTCTGTTCCCCCGTGGCCGTCACCCGCATGACCAGCCGTCCATTGACGTTTTCCGTGCCCGCGTAGAGGCGCGCGCCAGTCGCCTTCTCCACCGGCATGGCTTCGCCTGTGAGCATGGCCTCGTTGACACTCGAACTCCCTTCGGTCACCTCGCCATCGGTCGGCACTCGGTCGCCCGGTTTGATGGCCACCCGGTCCCCCACGCGCAACTGCGCCAGCGGCACCTCGGTCTCCTGCCCGTGCGCGTCAATTCGCCGGGCCGTCGGTGGCGCCAGACGCATCAAAGCCCGCAATGCCCCGGCGGCGCGCTCTCCCACCTTGGCTTCGATCCAATGGCCCACGCTGATCAACGTGATGATCGCCGCCGCCTCAACGAAATAGAGGTGCCCCGCCTTCCCGGTGGCCAGACCCCATAGACTGTAGACAAACGCCGTCGTGGAACCCAGCGCCACCAGCGTGTCCATGTTCGACCGGCCGGCTTTGAGCTGGCTCCACGCCCCGCGGTAAAACCGCGCGCCTCCCAGCACCTGCACCGGCAACGCCAGCCAAAAGCTCAGCTTCCCAAACCACCCGGCTTCCCCCCAACCCAGCAGCCACTCCCCGGCCAACAACGGTACGGTACAAATCAACCCCAGCACGACACTCAAGCCCCACCCGTCAAAGAGGCTCTGCCGGGGCCGGGCCGTCGTCGTCGCGGTCTCCCGGACCCGCGCCGTGTAGCCCGCCGCCTTGACCGCCTGTTCGACGGCGCCCGCCTCGGGTGTCACCCCCATCTCCCATTCCACGCGCAACCATCCCTCCTCCAAATGAACCTTGGCTGACCGCACCCCCGATACCCCCCGCGCGGCCTCGCTCACGTGCCGGGCGCAATTCTGGCACGTCATGCCTTCCACGGTGAATTCCCTGCTCCCCTGCTCCGCCGCCGCCGGCTTGATCACCTCGGCCTGGAACCCCGCCGTTCGGATCGCTTGACCAAGGGCCTGCTCATCCACTGTTGCAGCCGCGTGCCAACGCACCCGCGCCGTCCAGTCCTCCGTCCGAACGG
>CAYYMW010000241.1:0-10692 GCA_964472515.1 uncultured Verrucomicrobiota bacterium
GAAAAGAAATCTGCCTCCCCGCCTGAGAACTCCCCACCAGTCTGCGATGCACCCACAAGTGGTTCAGGGGCACGGCTGAGATTGACAATGGCTGCGGGGCATGAGACGATTATTCCCACCAAACGGCTAATTCGCATTTAACTCAATTTTCGCATGCTGACGAAAACCTCATCACCACACAACATGAGCAAGGCGTGTCTCCTCGCCCTTGGACTGGGCTGCGCCTCAGGCCAGGCCGCCATCCTCTACGGCACGCTGGGCTATGGAGGCACTAGTGCCACGCTGGTCACCTTGGACCCCGCCACCGGGGCCACCCTCAGCACGATCGGCCCGGTGGGTTTTCAGGTTAACAGCCTGGCGTTTAACACGGCCAATGGGAGACTGTACGGCACGACCAGGGAGAGCGGTTTCCTCATCCAGATCGATACCACCACCGGGGCGGGAACCCAGATCGGTTCCGGCTTGGGGGGTAACGTGGTGAATTTGGCGATCAACGCGACCGGAACAGCTTACGGTTGGGGGGATGGCGGGGGTTTTAGCGATGACCTTGTCAGCGTCAACTTGACCACGGGCACCGCCACCGTAGTGGGGGATTCCGGCTTGGGCACGGCCGTCAACGGCTTGGCTTTCGATGGCGCCGGGACCCTGCACTTTGTCAACTTTGACGGCGGGCACTACACGGTGAACACCGGCGACGGCAGTGCGACCTCGCAGGGGACGATTACCTTCGGCGGTTCCGCGGCGCATCATGGGAGCATCAACCCGGAAAACGGCCGCTATTACGGAGTCAGTGCCAATTCCGGTCCGCGGAGTCTGGACGTCATCAACCTGGCCACGGACGTGTCGCTGGGCTTGCTTGACGTGGACGACGAACTGCACGCGGTGGCCTTCACCCCGGAACCGCAGACCTATGCGCTGATCGCCGGGTTGGGGTTGGCCGGGTTTGCGACCACGCGACGGTTCCTCAAGCGATAGGCTTCGGTTTTCCGAGTTTTGCGAGCGAGCGATGGTCATGGCGGCCATCGCTTTCTCGTTGATTGGGGGGTGGCGACGCGGGCGGATAGAACCAACCAGCAGCCGTACAGGGCAGGCTCCGAGAGTGGCCGGCCAATGCGGTCAGAGGTCGGGACTCACCCGGCCTGTGTTGTGGGCTTGGAATCGGGGGGAGATGTGGTAGGGTGGCGATATGAAGGCAGTAGCAACGATTTTGATGGGCGCCGCGCTGTTGGCCGGGGGCTGCGGCAAGAAAGAAGCCACTCCGACCGCGCAAGCGACCAACGAAGCGAGCAGCGGCAATCCCATCACCGCACCGGTGGATTACCTGGGGGCGGTGGGCCAGGCAAAGAAGCACTCGGAGAAGGTGATCGACACCGCGAGCATCAGCAAGGCGATCCAGCAGTTTTACGCGATGGAGGACCGCTTTCCGAAGGACCTGCAGGAACTGGTGACCACGCACTATCTGCAATCGGTGCCGCAGCCGCCCTACGGCATGCGGTTCCAGTACAATCCGGCGAATGGCGACTTCAAAGTGGTGAAAGCGCCCGAGCAGGGGCAGAAGTAGGCGCGCGGCCGGGAGCCGGCAGCGCCGGAAGGCGGTCGGAGGCCAGGCTAGGCGAGCGGGTTGTTTTCGGAGTCGGGCGCGTCAATGGCCTCGCGCACCTTGAGAGCGAGGTCATCCGGCGAAAAGGGTTTGGGGAGGAAGCGGATGCCCTCTTCGAGGACACCGTGGTGGGCGATGACGTCGGCAGTGTAGCCGGAGGTGAACAGGCAGCGCAGGCGGGGGTGAAGGACGGTGAGCTGTTCCGCCAGGCGGCGGCCGTTCATCTCGGGCATGACCACGTCGGTCACGAGCAGGTCGATCGGGGCGGAATGGGCACGGGCCAGGCGCAACGCTTCGGCGGGGCCGCCGGCGGCGAGCACCGTGTAGCCCCTCCGTTCGAGCACGCGCTTGCTCAGCAGGAGAATCGCGGCTTCATCCTCGACAAGCAGGATGGTCTCCTTGCCCGACGGCACCGGCGGAGGCGAAGGCGCCTCCGGCGCGGGGGCGGCCCCCCCGGCATGCCGGGGAAGGTAGATGCGGAAGGTGGTGCCCTGGCTGGGCTGGCTGGCGACCTGGATGGCGCCGTTGTTCTGCTTGACGATGCCGTAAACGGTGGCCAGCCCCAGACCGGTGCCGCGCCCGAGGTCTTTGGTGGTAAAGAACGGCTCGAACAGATGCTCGAGGACCTCGGGGCTCATGCCGCAGCCGGTGTCGCTCACCGCCAGCATGACCCATTCGCCAGGGCCCGAGCCGGGGAAGCGGGGGGTGTCCGCCAGCGCGGCGGGAACGTTGCGCGTTTCGATGGTCACCTTGCCCACGCCCCCGATGGCATCGCGGGCGTTGACGCAGAGGTTCGCGAGCAACTGGTCGATCTGGGAGGGGTCGACCAGGACCGGCCAGAGGGCTTGCCCGGCCACCCAGGCGAGCTCGATATCCTCGCCGATCAAGCGGCGGAGCATGCGGAGCATCCCCTCGACGGTCTCGTTCAACTCAAGCACCTGGGGCGTGACCGTCTGCTTGCGGGCAAACGCCAGCAATTGCCGCGTGAGCTCGCTGGAGCGATGGGCCGCCTTGAGGATCTCCTGCAAGTCGCCGAAGATCGGCGCGGAGGGCGGGACTTGTTCCAGGGCGAGCTCCGCGTGGCCGAGAATGACGTTGAGCATGTTGTTGAAATCGTGGGCGACCCCGCCGGCGAGGCGGCCCACGGACTCCATCTTCTGCGCCTGGTTGAGCTGGCCGAGGAGCTTTTCCCGCTCCGTCTGGGCGTGCTTGCGATCCGTGATGTCGCGCAGAATGCCGATGGCGTGCCAGCTTCCCTTGAGCATGACCGCGGCGAGGGAGAGTTCGAGCGAGAACTCCTCGCCGTTCTTCCGCCGGGAGGTCAGTTCCATCATCTGGCCGATCACCGGCCCCTGGCCGGTGGCGTTGAAATCGGCCATCCGCTGGCCGATCAACGAGTGAGCTTCCGCTCCCGCCAGCAAGCGGTGGACCGGCTGGCCGACCATCTCCGCGGCCGAATAGCCGAAAATGCGCTCGGCGGAGGGGTTCCAGAGGGTGACGCGGCCGGCGGCGTCGATGATGACGATGGCATCCTGCGCGGCGGCGATGACCTTGCTGAGGGTCTCCTCGCTCTCGCGCAGCTCCTGCTCGGTCCGCTTGCGCGCCGTGATGTCATGGGCGACGGCGTGGATGCGGTCGCCCTGCGGCGTGGAACGCCACTCGATCACGCGGTAGGAACCGTCCTTGCAGCGGTAACGATTCTCGAAGTTCAGCACCTGCTCCTGATCTTTGAGCATGGCGACCGCAGCCCGGGTTTTCTCCAAATCGTCCGGATGGACGAAATCGAGGAACAACCGGCCCTCCAGCTCCGCGACCGAATAGCCCAATGCCCGCTCCCATTCGGGGTTGAGGCGGACGAAATGGCCGCTGGTGTCGGCGATGCACAAGAGGTCCAGGCTGGAGGCGAAGTAGCGGTCCAACTCGCGGGTCTTCTCCTGCAGCGCGGCCTCGGCCCGCTTGCGTTCGGTGATGTCGCGCGTGATGGTGGTATAGCAGGTCGTCTTGCCCGGCTCCGCGCCTTCCGTGCGAAACAAATCATACAAGACGTGAATGGGCTGGCCCGTCTTGAAGTGGCGGAAACGGAATTCCCCTGCCCAGCGACCTTCGGTCAGGATCGCCGGGAGGATGGTCTGCTGAACGAAGGGCAGGTCTTCGGGAAGGAAGTATTCTTTGACGTTGGTGCGTCTGACGGCCTCATTGCCGTCCAAACCCACCATGGCCTGACCGGCCGGATTCACGTAGATGGCCTGCATGTCCGCATCGGCCACACCGATGAAGTCCTGACTGCGGTTAATGACTTCGGCAAGCAGCCGGTTCTGGTATTCCGCCCGCTTGCGTTCGGTGATGTCACGGATGAAGGTGCAGATGAGGGAGACGCGCCCGCTGGCCGCGCGCTCGATCGGGAACTTGCTGACCTGCCAGAGGGCGGTTCGATCCGGCAGGCGGACTTCGAGCTCGGTTTCGGCGGGGGCGCCGCGGTCGAGCACCTCCCGGTCGATTCCGGCGAGGGTGTCGAGTTCGGGCCGGGCCAGGCGCTGTTCGAGGGCCCGCGCGACGGACTCGCCCGCCGCCGCGCCGAACAGTTGCTCCGCGCCGCCCTGCGCGACCTCGTGGCCCGCCGGCCGGCCGATGCTGATCGCCATGGGCGCGTGGTGGAGGATGCCCTGGAGGTGGGTGGCGAGCGCGCGCACCCTCGCGCCAAACCGCCGGCTGAGCAGGAAGACCACCCCGATGGCCAGGAGCGCCAGCAACGCAATCAAGCCCAGCAAACGCAGCAGGTTCTCCTGCTGCTCCGCCCGGACTGTCGCGAGGTCGATGCCCAGCCGGACCACCCCGGCGGCGTTGGTGTCAAGGCCCGCGCGGTAGGGGAGCACGACCTCCTTGAGGAGGCGGCCTTCGCGCAAGCGCTCGGTCACGACTTCCTGGTTCCGGCGCAGGCTTTCCTGGGCGGTGGCGGCATCCTCTGGCGGCACGGGTTGATCGTGGCGGGCCGGTTCGGAGTGGGCCAGCACCGTGCCGTCCGGGGACTCGACCGAGATGAACACGAGCTCCGGCACCTTCTGCTGCATGTCCGCCACCAGCAGGCGGGTCTGGTACTTGCCGGCGAAGCTGACCCGGCTGATGGACTCGGCCAGGGCCTGCGCCAGGGCGCTGGAGAGGCGGTTCTCCTGCTTGGTCCGGAGTTCGGCATCGAGATACGCCGCGACGCCCGCCACGGTGAGTAATAGGAGCAGCACCACCGCGCCAAAGCTCAAAGCCAGCCGGCGGTCCATTTGACGGTCGACGGCGGGAGGAAGATCGGCCATGCGCAGGGCGGGATCAGGGTTTAACCACCTTCAACTCCCCGCGCCACTCCGGGCTGGTGCTGGGCCAGGGTTTGTCGAACTTGGCGGGGACGGGGCCTTTCCACCCGGGGTAAAGCGAGAGCGTCTCGCGGGTGATGGGAAAGACGGGCACCAAGGCGTGGTAGGGCGGTTTGCTGCCGCCAAGGAGGGCGTGCGCGGCCTTCATGGCCTCCGCGCCCAGCGGACCGCAGAACTGGGCGGAATCCACCACCGTCAGCCGGCCGGTTTTGATGTTCTCCACCGAGGCGGGGTCGCCGTCGATGGTGGCGACGAGAATCTCCGTGCGCCCGGCCTCCGCCAAGCCGCGCACCACGGCCAGGCCGCCGCCATCATTGACCGTGAACACCACGTCCACACTGCCGGGCGCCGGAAAATCGCGCAGGAGGCCCTCCGCCGCCCGACGCCCGCCCACGGGTTCGACGGCGGTATAGGACTTGAGAATCCGGTAGGGTCGGTTCGCCTTGGCGAGCGCGTCTAGGAAACCGTCCACCCGCTCCACCGTGGAGGAGACATGGGGGTACTCGACCATGATCAACCGGATGGTGTGGTTGGTGGCAAACCGGGAGGCGATATACTCGCCGTCGAGAAAACCGGCCTGGTAGTTGTCCGAGGTGCGGTAGGCCGCCAGCGTGCCGCCGCTGACATATTGATCGTAGGCCACCACCGGAATGCGGGCGGTGTTGGCGGCACGGAGGGGTTCGACCAAGGCCGCGTTGTCGGTGGGTTGGACGATGAGGAGGTCGACCCGGGCGGCGATCAATTCCTGCATCTGGCGGATCTGGTTCTCGATGCCCGCCTCGCCGTCTCCGGCAATCCGGACTTCGAGCTTCACCTCGGGCCGGCCTTCCCGTCGCGCCGCTTCGTTGAGCGTCCTGGCCTCCGCTTCCAACCCCTCGCGCATCGCCACCTGGCCGGGGATGTTCATGGACCAGTACAACACCCCGACGCGCCAATCGCGGGCCTGCAGGGCTACGGCGGCGGCCAGGAGCCACACCAGCGTCAGCCACCGCGCGCCCTGGCGGGCGATGATGGCCGCTGGCCGAACCGGGGGGGGCCGGCTTGTCCGGAGGTGCGAACGGGCTTCGCGAGCCGGTTGACGGCGACCGAGAGTGGGGGAAATCTGCCGCCGGCAGGAGCCTGGTATCGGAATCGCAGGCATGATCCTACCGTCGCACAAGTCCCCGGACTCGGCAAGAACCAAAGCCGCGAAACGAGATGCCTCCGGGACGTTGGCGGGGAGCTGCCACAGGATCCGCCGTCAACGGCCAGGCGGCGGCTAGCGCCGCCCCGGGGCAGCCGCCAGCTCGGGCCAGAGATGCGCGGCCATGCGCATGCCGGTAGCAAAGTTGCGCAGGTCGAACTTCTCGTCGGGCGAGTGGGGGTTGTCGTCCGGCAGCGCCAGGCCCAGCAGCAGGGTGTCGGCTTTGAGGAAGCGGCGGAAATCGTTGACGATGGGAATGGAGCCGCCTTCGCGCATCAAGACGGGCTTGGTCGCGAAACCCAGTTCGAGGGCGCGCAGGGCGGCCGTGGCGAACGCTCCGGTGGGATCGAGCAGGTACGGTTCCGCGCCATGGCCCGCCTTGATTTCCAGCCGCACGCTGGGCGGGCAAAGCTGCTTCAAATGCCGGGTCACCGCCCGGATGACCTCGCGGGGGTTCTGGTCCGGCACGAGCCGCATGGTGATCTTGGCCGAGGCCCACGCGGGCACGATGGTCTTGCTCCCCTCGCCTTGATAGCCGCTGGTGAGGCCGTTGATCTCGAACGTGGGGCGGGCGGTGCGCTGCTCCCACGGGGTGAAGCCCGCCTCGCCAAAGAGCTTGGGCACGCCGAGGAACTTGGTGTACCCGCGCTCGGAGTAGGGCAGCCGGGCAAGTTGGGTGCGCTCGAACCGGCTCAACGGCCGCACCCCCTCGTAGAACCCGGGGACGGCGACGCGGCCTTTGGCGTCGCGCAGCTTCGCGAGCAACTGGCAGAGCGCCATGGCGGGATTGTCGAGCGAGCCGCCGAAGATGCCGGAGTGAAGGTCGCGCGAGGGGCCGCGCAGGGTGATTTCGAGGGCGGCAATGCCGCGCAACGCATAGGTCAGGGCGGGCATGCCGGGCCCGGGCATGCCGGTGTCGGAAATGACCACGGCATCGCAGGCCAGTTCCTGACGATGATCTTCGAGGAACTTCGCCAGGCTCTTGCTGCCCACTTCCTCCTCGCCTTCCAGCAGGAAGGTGAGATCGCAGGGCAGCTCCGTGCCGGTCTTCAGGTAGGCCTCGACGGTCTTAAGATGCGCCCAGTGCTGGCCCTTGTTGTCGGACGCGCCGCGCCCATAGAGGATGTCGCCCTTGAGGGTCGGCTCGAAGGGCGGCGTGTGCCAGAGGTTCAGCGGTTCGACCGGCTGGACATCGTAGTGGCCGTAGACCAGGAAGTGCCGCCGGCCCGCCCGCCGGGGGGTGGAGGCCAGCACGATGGGGTTGCCGGCGGTGGGGCAGAGGCGCGTCTGGAGACCGATTTCCTGACACCGGGCCACGGCCCACTCGGCGCAGGCTTGCAGGTCGGGACGATGCTGCGACTGCGCGGAAACGCTCGGAAACCGGACGTAATCGCACAGTTCGCTCACGAACCGGTCGCGGTGGGCGGCCAGGTAACTCAGAACCTCGGGGATGGGCATGGCAGGGGGCGGTGGTGGTTGAATGCTTGATTGAGCAGCGGTCGCCTACTTCTTTGGCGGCGGCAGGACGTTGCGGAGCAGGTCTCCCAGCGCGTTGGCGGGGGTGTTGGTGGCAGCCGGCGCATTGGTGCCGGGAGCGTTCGTTGCGGGTTTGGGCGGCGGCAGGACGTTGCGGAGGAGGTCGCCCAGCGCGTTCGCGGGCGCGTTGGTCCCGGGCGCATTCGTGGAGCCGCCGGACAGGTTCGGGACGTTGCCTTGGAGCACACCGCCCACGCCCTGCAGGATCTTGCCGGCGTCGCCGCCCACGGCCTGGCCGATTGCACCCAGCGCCAGGCTGCCGAGCTTCGCCTTGTCGGTCTGGGTTTCGGGCACGCCCATGGTGCCGGCAACCTTGGCAAACTGGGGCAGGGAAACGAACGCCGCGTTCGCGGGAGTGTTGGCGGGCATCATGCGGACCTTTTCGGCGATGGACCGGCGCAACGCCAGTTGGACCGGCAGGTTCAGCGTCGAGTTGGTGAGCACGTCGGCCAGTTTGATCTCGCCGTCCAGGCCGGCGATGAAGGCCGGGGTGGCCAGCGTGACTGGGTGGAGCTGGATGGCGCCGTTGGTGATGACCATGGAACCGCCGGCGTAGTTGAGCACCGTCTCGAGCAGTTCCGGCGCGCGGAGCAGGGTGGCCACGGGCTGCACCAGCTTGCGGTACTTGGGATTGACCACCTGGAGATTCATGTTGGTGGCCGCGAAGACGGCCTGCCCGCCCAGGTTGCGCTTGAGGTTCGGACCGGTGATGCCCGCCCCGCGGATCGCGGCCGTGGCGTTCAACTCGCCCTGCACCTGGCCGCGATTGTCCGGGGCGAAGGTATTGGCGAGGGGCTCCAGCGGCACCTGGGTGGCCCCGAGTTCGAGCCCGTAGCGGTAGCCGGGCTGGTTGAGATTCGCCGTCAGCGCCAGCTTCACCGGCGCGCCGTTGAGCAGCAGGTCGCACGGCTTGAGGGCGAAGTCGCCCTTCTGGAGGGAGGCGCGGGCGGTCCAGTTGGTAATGGCGATTTCGCGCACATAGAGGCGCTTGAAATCGAAGTCGCCCGTGAACTGTTGCAGCGGGAGTGTCACGGCGGGAGGCTCACCGGCCGGGGCGGCGGCGGGCTTGGCGGCGGCGGTCTCCGCCGGCTTGGGCGCGGAGCCCAAGCCCATGGCGAGGTCGAACCAGGGCGTCAGGTCGAGGCCCTCGGACTTGACCGTGAGCGTGCTCGGCGCGGGCTGGTTGGTGCCAAGGTCGATCAAGGCCTTCGCCTCCACCACGTTGGCGGCCAGATTGGTCGGCGTGAGGGTGATGGTGCACCGCGGCAGTTCGATGCGGGCGCCGGCCTGCACCAGGCCGAGGTCCACCTGCAGGCCGAGCGGTTGGGCGTTGGTGAACGCGGGGCCGGCCAGCACCAGCTTCGTGAGCGAGGCGCCGAGCTCGATCTCGTTGCGCGCGCCGATCTTGGCGGAGCCCTTGAACCCGAGGTTCATGCTCGCCAGCCGGTTGGGCGCCAGCGCGGGAGCCAGGAACGGCCCGACCGCCACCTGGTTGACATCCACGCCGTTGAAGACGAACTGGCCGGTCTTGGCGGCGGTGTCGAAGGAGCCGCCGAAGTCGATCTGGCCACCGGAATCGGAGCCCTGGCGGCAAGTGAGGCCGCCCTGGCGCACCGTGACCTTCGGCGGGTTGTACTCGACCATCGTGTCCGCCTGGACCTGCAGATCGCTGAAGCGCGTGCCCGCCATCTGGCCCGTAAGGCCCCCCAGCAGGGCGCGGACGGTGACGGTGGGGAGGTTCTTCTCCAACTGCACGAGCACCGAGCTATCCAGCTTGCCGGACGAGAGCCGCAGGCCGGGGAACGGCAGGCGCTGCTGGATGGCCACCAAGTCAGCCTGACTGTCCAATTGGAGCCGGACGTTCTCGGTGCGCTGGTTGTAGCCGGCCGAGCCCTTGCTGGTCAGCAGCCGGTCCTTGCCGGAGCGCAGCTCGAACTGAAGGCTGTCCAGGCTGATATCGTTGAAGTCCTCCACCCGGCCCTTGAGTTGGGTGGTGAAAGCCAGGGCGCGCAGCGAATTGGTGCTCCACGCCACTCCCAGGTCATCGCCGTTGACCGACAGCTCCAGCGCGACCTGGCGGCCGTCCTGCTGCGAATGGATGCGGCCCTGGGCGCTGATCACGCCCCCAAGCACGTTGGTGCCCGTGAAGGCCTTCCAATCCTGGAGCCGGAAGTTGCGCAGCGCCAGCCCAACCTCCGCCTCGTGGATGTTCTGTGCGCGGGCGCCCCAGGCGACCGTGGTGGGCCGGTTCAGTTTCGACGAGAACAGTTCGCTGCCGCCCTGTTTGGCCAGGAACTCGAACTTGTGGATGGCCGCGGTCTGATCCGCGAAGTTCGCGGTGAATTGGTAGTCGAGCGTGGCGTCGAGTGGCGGCGTGGCCGGGGCGGTGGCGGTCGCCACCGAGAAGCGCTGCACGGTGAGCTTGCCCTGCGCGCCGAGGGTCTGGGCCTTCTGGCCGAGATCAATGATGTTGCTGGCGGAGATGCGGGTGGTGGTGAAGTCCATCCCCCGGGCCGCGCCCACGAGGCCGAGCACCTGGCGGTCGATGCCGTCGAGCTCGATCGTGAGCCGGGCTTCGCCCTTGGCGGGGTCGAAGGGACCTGCCACGGAGAGCCGCCCGAGGGCCTGGTTGCTTCGGCTAAAGGCCAGTTGAAGCTGCTTGAGGTTGTTGCCCGCCACGTCGCTGCTCAAGGTGGCGGTCAGGCCGGAGAGATCCTTGAAGGCGCCCTGGCCGTCGCTCAGGGTGCTGCGGATGTCGCCCTTGAGCGAGGCGGGCATCAGGGCGTCCGTGAGGGCGAAATCGAGCGCGCCGTCCACCTTGACGGCGATCTGGTTGACCACCCCGGTCTGCTGCATGGTCTGGGTGATGGCGGCGGCCAGCTTGAGCTTGCCCGCCTGGCCGTTGCCGACATTGCTGACGCCGAAGGCCAGGTCGCGCACCTCGGTGCGCATCGTGGAGCCGTCCTTGCCGGTCTTCACAAAGCGCACGGCGCCGCGGGTCAGGTCCAACT
>CAYYMW010000242.1:0-10633 GCA_964472515.1 uncultured Verrucomicrobiota bacterium
AGATCAATGTACCCGATTCCGGGTTTCCCACCAGTCACCAGAACTGGGGACAAGCGGGGGTACCCTGTCACCACCCCGGTTGCCGCGGCCAAGGTTACTGGCGGAGGAACTTGGCCACCGCCTCGGTCCGGGTGCGCACCTGGAGCTTCTCGTAGATGCGGCGGATGTAGGTGTGGACCGTCTCGTAGCTGATTCCGAGCTTCTCCGCGATTTCCTTGTAGAGGAAGCCCTTGGCCAGGCAGTCCAGTACCTCTTGCTCACGAGCGGAGAGGTTCTCGGTCGGAGGGGCGGTGGGGGCGGTTCGCTGAAAGGACTGGACGACCTTGCGCGCGATGTGGGTCGTCATGGGCGAGCCGCCGCGCAGCACGTCCTTGATCGCCGCCAGCAACTCCGCGCCCGTGGTGCGCTTGAGGAGATAACCCGAGGCGCCGGCCGCCAGGGCATTGAAGATGTTCTCGGTATCCTCGTAGACGGTCAGCATCATGATTTGCGTGGCCGGCAACTTGGGTTTGAGTTGCTGCACGCACTCCACACCGTTGAGCCCGGGGAGGTTGATGTCCATCAGCACCACGTCTGGCTTGATGGTGGGCAGGTGCTCCAAGGCGTCCTCGGCGCTGGGGTGCTGGCTGACGCACTTGAAGCCCTCGGCGCGGTTGATCACCCGCGCCAGCGTGCCGCGCAACTGATCGCTGTCTTCGACGATGGATACGTTGATAGGCATGTCTGGCGGGTTCGAGGCCGCGTGTGACAGGAGTCTTAGCGGTTTCGCCCGGTCACGTCAACCGCCGGGCCGTGCTTGCGGCGGGCGGAAGGGTGCCGCGTGGGTTCCTGGCGGAGTGACGGCGGCGTGGTAGGAGATGAGCGGTTGGCAGGCCGGTTCACCCGGATTTCCATGAGCGTTGAACATTGCCCCTTGCCGCTCGGGGCGGACGCTCGGTAGTCTCAAACCGAACGAATCATGAACACCCGGGTGTTTTGCAGATTAGAAGTGTCTCTTGCCTCCTCGGCCACGGTGGCCCTGATGCTCGCCAGCGCCCTCCTGCGCGCCGACGACTGGCCGCGCTGGCGCGGGCCGCAGCAGAACGGGATCTCGAAGGAAACCGGCTGGCTGGACACCTGGCCCGCGGACGGCCCGCCGGTCGCCTGGAAGGCCAGCGTGGGGATCGGCTTTTCCTCGATGGTCGTGGCGCAAGGCAGGGCGTTTACCATGGGGCACGTGGACAATGCCGACTGCGTGGTCTGCCTGGCGGCGGACACGGGCAAGGAGGTCTGGCGACATACCTACCCGGCGGATCTCGGGGACAAGTTCTTCGAGGGCGGTCCGACGGCCACTCCCACGGTGGAGGGCGACCGCGTGTTCACGTTGAGCCGCTGGGGGGACTGCTTCTGTTTCGAAGCGGCGAGCGGCAAGGTCGTTTGGTCGAAGAACGTCCAGAAGGAGACGGACCTCCGCATTCCGGGGTGGGGTTTCAGCGGTTCGCCGACGATCTTCAAGGAGTTGGTGCTCCTGAATATGGGCGACGCCGGCGTGGCTTTGGAGAAGGCCACCGGCAAGCTGATCTGGAAGTCCGAAAACAAGGACGCGGGCTATTCCACGCCGCTGCTCTGCGAGCGCGGGGGCGAATGGTACGCCTGGCTGGGCTCGGGGCAGTCGTACGTGGCGGTCAACCCCCTCACCGGAAAAGAGGCGTGGCGCGTCAAGTGGCTGACGCAATACGGCGTGAATGCCGCCGACCCGATTCTCGACGGCGACCGGGTGTTGCTGGCGACGGGCTACGGCAAGGGGGCCACGCTGGTCAAATACACCAGCGGCGAACCGGAAACGGTCTGGAAAAGCAAGGTGCTGCGGACGCAGATGAACCCCGCCGTGCGGCTGGGCGACCATGTTTACGGCGTGGACGGCGATGCGGCGGCCAAGACGGCGCTCAAGTGCCTTGAGTTCGGCACGGGAGTCGAGAAGTGGGCCGTGGCGGATTTCGGGCAGGGTGCGCTGATGGTGGCGGATGGCCGGTTGATCGTGCTCAACGAGCAGGGCGAGTTGATGGTGGCCCCGGCCGTGCCGGAGGCGTTCAAGCCGACCGCCAAGGCCAAGGTGATCGAGGGCAAGTGCTGGACCGTGCCAGTGCTCGCCAACGGCCGAATCTACTGCCGCAGCGCCAAGGGTGAGGTGGTGGCGCTCGATGTGAGGAAGAAATGAGTACGGAATCTGCAATGAACAGGTTTGAGCTCAGCCGCCGCCGCTTTCTGCACACCGGCGCGCTGTCCGCCGCCGCACTATCCGCCGGGCCGTTCATCCGGGCGGCGGAGCCGGGCCGGTTGTACAAGACCGCGCTGATTGGCACGGGCTGGTGGGGGAAGAACATCCTCAGGGAAGCGCTGGCTTCCGGCCGTTGCAAGGAAGTGTCGCTCTGCGATGTCGACGCGAGCACCTTGGAGGTGGCGGCGGACCAGGTGTCGGACCTGACCGGGTCGCAGCCCAAGACGTACAAGGATTACCGGGAGCTGCTGGAGAAGGAAAAGCCGGAACTGGTCATCATCGCCACGCCCGATCATTGGCACGCCCTGCAGAGCATCGCCGCAATCCGGGCCGGGGCGCATGTGTTCGTGGAGAAACCCACCGGCCATAGTGTGCAAGAGAGCCGGGCGGTGCTCAAGGCCGCCCAGGCCAGCGACCGCGTGGTCCAGGTGGGGTTGCATCGCCGCGTGGGGCCGCACTATCAAAACGCCCGGCGGTTCCTGAAATCCGGCGCGGTCGGCGACGTGGGGATGGTGCGCTTGTTTGTGCATCACGGCGGAGGCAAGGAAGGCCCCTCGCTGAACAGCCCCCCGCCCGAGGGCATGGATTGGGAGCTGTGGTGCGGGCCGGGCCCCCTGCGGCCGTTCAACAGCCGGATTCACCCCGGCGGCTGGCGGCAATTCCTGGACTATGGGAACGGCCAGTTGGGCGACTGGGGCGTGCATTGGTTGGACCAGGTGCTGGGGTGGACGGAGGAGCGGTATCCCAAGAAGATCTTCAGCACCGCCGGCCGGCCGGTGCGCGGCGCGGCCATCCACACCGCCAAGGAGCAAACCACGGACGCCCCGGACCACCAGGTCGCGGTTTACGAGTTCGACGGCTTCACGCTCACTTGGGAGCACCGGATGTTCGCCGAAAACGGGGCGGAGAAGCACAACGTGGGAGCGTACTTTTACGGCAGCAAGGGGATGCTGCACCTCGGCTGGAAGGATGGCTGGACGTTCTATCCCGCCAACTCCCGGGAGCAGACCGTGCATGAGGACGCCCAGCTCCAGGAGCCGGACGGGCACAATCTGAAATTGCTCTGGGCCGACTTCCTCGAGGCCATCGAGCAGAAGCGCAAGCCTGCCGCCGACATCGAACCGGCTCACCGGGCGTCGGTCATGGCCTTCCTGGGAATGATTTCGTGGAAGGTCGGCCGCAGCCTGGTCTGGGACGGCGCCCGCGAGGAGATCGTGGGCGACCCGCAAGCCAGCGCCCTGCTGAGCCCGGCGTACCGGGCACCATGGCAGATGCCGGTGGGGTGAGGGTCGCTGAACTGGCCGCCGTGTGGTGGTCAGCCCCACGCAAACCGGGCGTAGCTCAACCCTGCCCAGACCAGGAATGCCGCGGCGAACTTGAGCTTGAACGAGGTCTTGGCGGTCTTGTGGTGGAAGGGAAGCATCCCCGCGAGGCCACCCGGCCAACCACCCAAGGCGCTTACCCAGCAGGGTTGGTGTCCCGGTACGCAAGAGGCCGTTTGGTCGGCAACCCGCCGATAGTCGTTGGCCATGCTGGCGGGAGGGGCGAGGGGGGGAGATGGCTGTCCGACTAGGATTCGAACCTAGACTAAAGGCTCCAAAGACCTCTGTGCTACCCTTACACCATCGGACACCGACGAGCAGAATCAATACCCCGGTCCGGGGCGGTTTCGCAATCCGAAAATCGGGCAGGGCGGCGGGATAGGGCAGCCAAGACCGGTGAAAGGGGCATTTTCGGCTTTTGTCGGATCGCGCTAAGGGGTAGAAAGGCAGCGTGTTGGCAACGCCCACCATGGCCGGCTTGGCCATCGCGGTCTGCGGGGGGGCGAGCTTCTTTTTCGCCTCCGCCGAAACCGCTCTGTTCACCCTGGGTCAGTGGCAGCTTCGCGACGTAGCGAACCGCCACGGGAACCGCGGGGCGGCCGTGAAACGCCTGTTGGCCAGCCCGCAGGATTGTCTGGCGGCGATCGTGCTGGGCAATACGGTCTCCACCTTCGCCTTGGTGGCGGTGGCGGTCTGGATGGTGCTCCATCAAGAGTGGCCGCCGGTGGCGACCTTGCTGGGGGCGCTCGGGGTCATCCTGGTCTTTGGCGAGGTGCTCCCCAAGACCCTGGCGGTGCGCCGGCCCGAGACCTGGGCGTTGCGGGTGGCCCACCCGATGGTGGTGGTGGTGGCCCTGGCCAAGCCGCTGTTGCGTCTGCCCGGCGCGCTGACGCGCTACATCATCGAGCCCTTGGTGCGGAAAGGGACTCCCACCGCACCGAGCAGCGGGGCGGAGGAATACACGGAGTTGCTCGAAGTCGCTTTCCAGCAGGGCACCCTGGCCCAAACGGAGAAGGAAATCCTGCTCCAGATTCTGAACCTCAACCGGCGGACGGCCAAGGATGTGATGCGCCCCCGCGCGCAGGTCTACGCCATCCCGGATGACCTGCCCGTGCCGGAGATGATCGCGGCGGCCCGCCGGCACCGGCACCGGCGCCTGCCGATGTACGACGAGAACCCGGACACGATCGTGGGCGTGCTGAACACGCGCGTCCTGCTGCTCGATCCGCAGGCGGATCTTGCGGAAGCCATTGAGTTTCCGTCCTTTGTGCCTGAAAGCACCAATCTGCTTCAACTGCTGCGCAGCCTGCAGCGCCAGCGGCGCGGCCTCGCCATCGTGCTGGACGAATATGGCGGCACGGCCGGCCTGGTCAGCATGGAGGACATTCTGGGCTCGCTGATTGGCCGTCTCCCGCCGGAGGGGGAGGGCGTTGGGTTCATCATGGAACGACTCAGCCCGGGCCGTTGGCGGGTGAACGGTTCGATGCGGTTGGACGACTTCCGCCGCGAGTATCCGGAGCTTGGCGAGGTGCCTGAGGTGGATACGATGGCGGGCCTCGTGCTGCTCCAAGCGGATGTGGTGCCGGAGGTTGGCCAGTCGGTAGTCTTCCGGGGGTTACGGCTCACCACTCGAGTGGCGGACGAGCGCCGGGTGAAGGAGGTGCTGGTCGAGGCGGTAGGCCGGGCTGAACGCGGGGGGGCGGCATGAGCGGCGACCTGGGCTTGGTTACTCTGGCGGCCTTCTGCCTGCTGTTTTCCGCCTTCATGGCCGGCATGGAGGCGGGGCTTTTCGCCCTTAACCGACTGCGCGTGAGGCACTTGATGCACCGCGGCAACGCCTCGGCCGGGCTGCTGCACGAGTTCCTGCAGGACCCGGAGGATTTCCTTTGGACGATCACGATCGGCAACACGCTGGCGAACTTCTCGCTGGCGGTGCTGTCGGTGTACCTCTTGCACACCTGGCTGGGGAGCCGGCCGTGGCTGCTGGCCGCGGGGTTGGCGGTGCTGCTGTTCTTCCTTTACGTGGTGGGCGACCTCCTGCCCAAGCTGCTCTTCCGGCAGTTTCCGGAGCGGCTCTGTCTGGCGATGGCCTATCCCTTTCGGCTGGCCCACCTGGGGCTGGCGCCGTTGGTGGCCATCCTTTCCTGGCTGGCCCGGCAGATTCTCAAGTGGAGCGGCGGACACCGCTTTACCGGCCGGCTGTTTGCCAACCGGGAAGAGATGCGCCTGGTGATGCAGGAATCCGCCAAGGCGCTCACCAGCGACGAGCAGGCCATGGTCAACCGCGTGCTGGACCTTCAGCACGTCCGGGTCGGCCAGCTCATGGTTCCCATGGAACGCGTGGCGACGATGGAGAAGCACCTGCCGATCGCCGAGATGCTCCGGGTGTGCGCCGAGAAGAACCTGAGCCGCTTCCCGGTCCGCGAGGTGGCCGGTGGCCGGGTGGTCGGCGTGGTCAGCCTGCATCATGTGCTCTACCGGCCGGAGACCGACCCCCGCCAGACGGTGGGCGAGTTCCTTCAGCCCGCGCTCTTCCTCGACGATTCGCAGCGTCTGGAGGTGGCCCTGCAACGCATGCAGCGAGCCGGCCAGCGCCTGGCCATGGTGCTGGGGCGCGAGGGCGACGAGATCGGCATCCTCACCCTGGAGGACATCCTTCGCTTCCTGTTCGGCGAGTTCAAACTGTGACGACCAAGGAACACTGACGTGGACGGCGCGAATCCCATTTCCGACAGCGGCATGACCGGGCCGGTGTTGAAGATCCTGGGCGTGCTGGCCTTGGTGTGTCTAAACGGGTTCTTCGTGGCGGCGGAGTTTGCCTTCGTCAAACTGCGCGGCACGCAGTTGGACCCGCTGATCCTCAAGGGCAACCGTCGGGCGCGGGTGGCCCGGGGGCTGGTCAACCACCTGGAAGCCTGCATCAGCGCCACGCAGGTGGGCATCACCTTGTGCGGCGTGATCACCGGCGCGCTGACGCGGCCCGCGTTTCAAGCGTTGCTGCTGCCGGTGTTCAAGGCGCTGGGCGTGAACTCGCCCTCGGCGCGCACGACCATCGAGTTTCTGGTGGGCTTTCTGGTGAGCACATTCCTGCTGATCGTCATCGGCGAGTTGGTCCCGAAGTCGCTGGCGATTCGCAAGACCCTGCCTACCGCCCTGTGGGTCGCCCAGCCTTTGGCGTGGTTCTACCGGCTGGCCTTCCCTTTCATTTGGTTCCTGAATCACTCCGCCCAGTGGTTCCTGGGAAGGTTGGGCATCCAGCCGCTGAAGGAGGGTGACCAGCCGCATTCCGAGGAGGAACTGCGCCTGCTGGTCGCCGGGGGGAGCCACGCGGGCACCCGCGAGCGGTTTGCGCGCAGCATCATCCTGAACGCGTTCGACCTGCGCCATCGCATCGCCCGCGAGGTGATGCGTCCCCGCCGCGAGATGGTGGCCTTGGACGCGCAGGCGCCCCTGGCGGAGTGCGTGGAGATCGCCGAGCGCACCCGGTATTCGCGCTTTCCGGTGTGCGAGGGCGGCGACTTGGACAAGACCCTCGGGGTGGTTCATATCAAGGACCTTTTCAGCCATCGCCTCAGCACGCAGAAGCTCGCTGACCGCCGCGCCTCCTTCCGCAAGATTGTCTACGTGCCCGAAACCGCCCGCCTGGACCGCGTGCTGAGCCTGCTGCTGGAACGGCGGCTCCACTTCGCCATTGTGGTGGACGAATATGGCGGCACGCTCGGCCTGCTGACGCTCGAGAACATCCTCGAGGAGTTGGTCGGTCAGATTCAGGACGAATTCGACCAGGAAAAGCCGCCGGTGATCAACGTGGGACCGGATACTTGGGAAATCGAGGGCGGCACGCCGCTCCACGAACTCGCGGACCTGGTCGGAGAGGAAATCCACGAGGAAGATGTCACCACGGTCAGCGGCTTGGTCACCCACCGGTTGGGTGGCTTCCCGCGCGAGGGCGACACCGTGCAGTTGGGTCCGTGGGAACTGCGGGTGCTGGCGACGGATAACCTGCGGGTAACCAAACTGCGCCTGGCCAAGCTCCCCCCTCCGCCCGAAACGCTTACCGTTTCGTGACGGATGCCGGTATTCCGGGGGCAAGTGCGCGGCGGAAGGCCTACGGGCTTTGGCTTTCAGTTCCCACCGCCGGCCGGCTCGGAGGGCCGGAAAGCCTGATCCGGCGGTGGTCGAGTTGATCGAGCGACTCGGCGGTCTGGCTGAGTAGGCGGCGGACTGCCGCGCCCGTCTGGTTTTTCAGATGACCTTGGTGTTCCAGGAGCGGGCGGGTACGGAGGTAGTAATCGAGGACGCGGAGATAGTCGTCGACGAGGCTCTGGAGGGGGTTGGCGGTGTGACTGCGGAGGGCCCGGAGTTGGCGGACCTTGGTTCGCAGTAACGGGTCCTGGCGTTTGAAATCCCACTCGCGCAAGATTTTGGATAGAGACGCTTGGGTCCGCACCGCAGGGGCCTTGCGGCTGGGCTGGGATTGGACGGTGACCAGCAGTACCTGTTCCAGGAAGCCCAAGGCCACGTCCGGCCGCCAGGGTGCTCCCACTTCCGGAGCCGTGTATTGCAGTGCGGTCATGGCCCACCACTTCTCGACCTCGACCAGGCGCTCGAACTGGTGGCGGTAGGCGGTGAGGAAAGCGGTCTGCCAGTTCAAGGTTTGGGTGAGGTTGCCGAGCATGGCGACCAGGGCCGCCCGGCCGCGAGGCAAGGCAAGCAGTTCCCGGACAAATACCTGGGCGGAGACGCGGAAGGCTTCGGGGGAGATCGGACCGGTTTGGGGAGCGGCCGGGAGGCTGAGTTGGTTGAAGCTGAGCGGGCCGAGCCGGGTCAGGTCCGCGCGGAGGAGTCGATTGGTGTCGGCCATCCGGATGGTGCGGGTCATGCTTTGGAGTTCGCCCAACGCGTCTCCTGACTTGGCGACCAGCGGCGTGGATTGGACGAGCAGGTCCGGGCCCACGCTGCTGAGCAACTCGGCGACCAAGCCCTCGATGAGCCAAGCGGGCAGCTCCGGGCTGCAAGGGCCGCCCTGGCGGTTGGCCATTTCGAGCAGCAGCACTTGCAGCAGCACGCGCGCCAGGCGGTCCCCCGGCATCTCATCGGGCAGGGTGACGTTGTACTGCCAGGCGTCCGCATAGCGGGTCATTGCGAGCTGGGGATCGAGCGGCGAGGGGAAGGTGACCCGGACCCAGAAGTGGATCTTCGATTGCCAGCGATCCGGCAGGTCGAGTTGGCGCAGCAAGGCGGCTTTCACACGCTCGCAAGTGACCGCGAGGGTCTCCGGTTCGATGACCACGGAGTTGGTGACCGCGCCGCCGCCGGTCTGGCCGAGGGTGGGGGTGGCCGCCTGCAGGCTGTGGACCACGAACTGGTCCGACCGGCTGCGGATGATGATCTGGCCGGAACGGGTGGAGAGGTCCGCCGCCGCGAGCGGCAGGCCGAGAGCCAGCCAGGCCGCCAGCACGAGCCAACAGGCCACGCCGTGCCCGGAGAGGGAGGTCGTGCCTGGCGGCTGAAGGGGCTTCCGCACGGGAAGAACTCAGGTCTTGGCCGGCTTGGAGGCGGAGCTGCCGGAGGCCCCGGAGCCGGACGTGCCGCTCGAACTGTCGGAGCTGGTGGAGGCCGAGGTGGAGGCGGGTTTGCTTTCGGTCTTGGAGGCGGTCGAGCTGGCTTGGTCCTTGCTGGCGGCCTGCTTATAGCCTTCGCTGCGATAGTCGGTGATGTAGAAGCCGCTCCCTTTGAAGAGGAGACCGGCGCCGCCGCTGATCAACCGCCGGACCTTGCCTTTGCCCCAGCGCTTGCCCGGGCAATGCTCCTTGGGGCAAACCGCGAGGGGTTTGTCCGCGATGGGCTGAAAGAGTTCGAACTCATGCTGGCATTTCTCACAAACGTACTGGTACGTAGGCATACGACAACGAACCCGCAAAAAGACACGTGGCCACGATCTGGCGGGCGGCCACCCACCCGCTTGGGGCGGACGCACAGCCCGCCCTCAGCCGGGCATTCTTGAACGGCTCGGGCCAAACGGGCAAGCCGGGAGTGGGGGGGCAGAAGCAGCCTCCGGTGGCGGGCTGGCCCTTGACGGCTCGTTTTTTTGCGGTTGCGCCCCTTGTTTGGGATGGTAGGCTAACGGTCTTTCGGTGCCGCCGGGCGGGCAGAACCGCCAGGTGGGACCGGGGAAACGGCCATCATTGCGCCGGGCTCGTGTGAGTCTGGCCGGCCACAACAACAAAAACGAAATCCCGTGTTCCGCGGGATGACCTCCCCAAGGGGAGGTTGATAACCAAAGGAAAAACTGTGATTACGATCGGCATCAAGGAACTGCTCGAGAGCGGCGTTCATTTCGGCCACCAAACGCGGCGGTGGAATCCCAAGATGAAGCGATTCATCTTCGACGCGCGCAACGGCATCCACATCATTGACTTGAGCAAGACGCTCACGCAATTGGACGCAGCCTGCACGTTCCTCTCCGAGACCGTGGCCCAGGGCGGGCAGGTCCTGTTCGTCGGCACCAAGAAGCAGGCGCAGGAAGCGGTGAAGGAAACCGCCGTGGCCTGCGGGCAGCCCTACGTGGTGGAGCGCTGGCTGGGTGGCACGCTCACCAACATGAAGACCCTCAAGCGCTCGCTGGGCCGCATGCGCGAGATCGAGAAGATGATCGCCGACGGCTCGATCAACCAGTACGTCAAGCAGGAGCAGTCGATGGTGCGCCGGGAACTGGGCCGGTTGATCAAGAACCTGGACGGCATCCGCAACATGGAGAAGCAGCCCGCCGCGATGTTCGTGGTGGACATCAAGCGCGAGCATAACGCCGTGGCCGAGGCCCGGCGCCTGAAGATTCCCCTGGTGGCCATCGTGGACACCAACTGCGATCCCGACCTCGCCGATCACCCGATCCCGGGCAACGACGACGCGATCCGCTCCGTCCGCATGATTTTGAGCGTGGTCAACCAGGTGGTGATGCAGGCGCGGGCCGAGTACGAGGCCAAGTACGCCCGGCGCAAGTCCTTGGAAGAGGCCGCCGCGGCTGCGCCCGCTCCCGCCCCCGCGCCTGCAT
>CAYYMW010000243.1:0-10553 GCA_964472515.1 uncultured Verrucomicrobiota bacterium
CTCCCGAGCTGCGGGTTCGGCGTCCCTGGTGGGCGGTCGCGGCGGTGGTGACGGATGCCCAGGGCCGCAAGGTACGCACCCGGGAGGAAGCCGGGTACCTCTGCTTCACGACCCGCCCGGGTGGGAGGGGAGAGGTCAGCTTGACCTTTACCGCCGCACCTCGGATCGAGGATCGCCGGCTTCGGCCCGTCTCGCCCGATCCCAGCCTCATCTCGCGCCTTTCGGGCGTTACCCTCTTCGCCGGCCCGCACCTCCTGCTGGCCAATCAAGAGCAGCCCCGACCTGTAGTCGTGGCGCGCGTCAGCAAGCGTGGGCAGATTCTGCTGCCTACCCCTTGCCGATTGCTCAAGGTCGATTCCCTACAGGCGACCGAGGAGCAGATGGCCCGCGCAACCGCCACCGGTTCCCTCCTGTCCTTGACGCCTTGGGAAGCCACCCGCCACGATGCGGCCGCGGCGTTCGTATTCGACCTGATACTTGTGCCCGAGACCTCGCCCCTGGCCCAACACATCTACCCGTAGCCCTGTCGCTATATGATGTGTGGCCTTCACGCGGTGGCGAACCGCGGTCGTCACCTCGCCGCTGCACGCACACAGACTGCCGCTGACATTCCAGACCGCGCGATCTGCTGGTGCCAGACTCGAACGGATCAGGGCGGCAAATCGAGATGGCCTCCCACGCCCGGTTGGCCTACGGTTGAACCGCTCCGGCAGCACCGGGGTACACGGGCTGAATACGGTCGTGCTGCTGCCAGTCTCTGGAATAGATGCCGATTATGAAACGCCACCTTCTTTCCCTCGCCTGCCTCTTGTCGCTAGCGTTATGCACACGGCCCCTGGCTCAGGAATCGAGCGACGCCCCCTTTCCCGTGCGTGGCCTCTGCCTTTCCGCGCCCCGCCCGAACCGGCTCGACGCCTTCGTCCGCTTCATCCACGAGCAGTTGGCGCCCCGTTCGGTCAACACTCTGGTTCTGCGGGTGGACTACAACTTCGACTACGCCAGCCACCCCGAACTTCGGGACGGCACTCCCCTGACCAAGGCCGACGTGGCGAAACTGGTGGCCGCCTGCAAGGAGCACCAGATCCGGGTGATCCCCCATTTGAATCTGTTGGGCCACCAATCCTGGGCCAAGGACATCGGTAACCTGCTGCGCGTCTATCCGGACTTCGACGAAACCCCGTGGATCAAGATGCCCGAAAAGTACCAGTGGCCCAACCCCGACGGCCTCTACTGCAAGAGCTACTGCCCCCTCCATCCCAAGGTCCACGACGTGGTGTTCGCCCTCATGGATGAGCTCTGCGACGCTTTCGAGGCCGACACCTTCCACGCGGGCATGGACGAAGTGTTCTATCTCGGGGAAGCCAAATGCCCCCGCTGCGTCGGCAAAGACAAAGCCGAACTCTTCGCCGGCGAGGTCGCCCGCATCCGCGACCACCTGAAGGAAAGGAACCGCACGCTCTGGATCTGGGGCGACCGCCTCTTGGATGGCAAGACCACCGGCCTCGGCGAATGGGAGGCGGCGATGAACGACACGCACCGTGCCGTTGACCTCATCCCCAAGGACGTTGTCATCTGCGATTGGCACTATGACCGGCCCGACCAGACCGCCGTCTACTTCGCCATGAAAGGGCTGAGCGTGATCACTTGTCCCTGGCGTAATCCCAAAAACGGCGCCCTCCAGGTGCAGGACTTGGTGCGGTTCCGCGAACACTCCACTCCGGTCATGAAGAAGCGGTTCCTGGGCATCGTGCAAACCGTGTGGTCCGGCCCGGAGGCCTTCCTCGCCGAAGTGGATCGCGCCAAAGCCGCCGGCCCGGGGGCTGAGCCCAAGAACACCGCCGGCGAGTGTTTTGTCGCGGTCATGGAGGAGATCGGCAAGCAGAAGGCCGCTGTCAAGACGCCCGCGAAATAAAGGACCGCCTTGCCATGCGCGCCGCCTGCGCCTAACGTGGGTGCCGGCCCCGAACCCGGCCCGGGTTATGAAACGCTGGCATTTTCCCTTCACCGCCATGGTGGCGCAGGATGCGCTGAAAGCCGCCTTGGTCCTCAACGCGATTGATCCCCTGATCGGCGGCGTGTTGATCCGCGGACAGAAGGGCACCGGCAAGTCGACCGCCGCCCGGGCCATCGCCAACCTCCTGCCTCCGATCCAGGTCGTTGCCGGCTGCCCTTTCAACAGCGATCCGTCCGCTCCCTTCACCGATCCTGTCCTCCCCGCCGCCGCGCCCGGCACGCCTCAACCGCGTCCCACGCCCTTCATCGAGCTGCCCTTGAACGCCACGGAGGACCGGCTCGCCGGCACCCTGGAAGTCGAGAAGGCGCTCCAGACCGGCCGTCGCCACTTCGAACCCGGGCTGCTCGCCTCCGCCAACCGGGGCATCCTCTACGTGGACGAGGTCAACCTGTTGGACGACCACCTCGTGGATCTCCTCCTGGATGCCGCGGCGTCCGGGGTCAACGTGGTGGAGCGGGAAGGCTTCTCCTTCGCCCATCCCGCGCGTTTCCTCCTCATCGGCACCATGAACCCCGAGGAAGGCGAGTTGCGCCCGCAGTTCCTCGATCGCTTCGGGCTGTGCGTCTCCGCCGAACGGGTCACCGACGTCGAGGCGCGCGAGTTGATCGTGCGCCGACGGTTGGAGTTCGACCATGATCCAGCGGCCTTTCAACAACAATGGACGGCCGAGGAGGCCCTGCTGGCGGCGCAGATCGTCCGCGCGCGCGACCGCGTGGCCCGCGTCATGGTGCCGGACCCCATGGTCCGCCTGGTCGTCCGGTTGACCCATCACCTGGGGGTCGCGGGGCATCGGGCCGACCTCACCGTGGTCAAGGCCGCCCGCGCCCACGCCGCCTTTCTGGAGAAGGCCGCCGTGGAGATCGAAGACCTGCAAACCGCACTGAAGCTCGCTTTGCCGCACCGGATGTCCTCGTCGCCGCTCGATTCCTCCGAGAGCCTGCAGCAAGGCATCGACCAAGCCTTTCGCCGGCTGCTGTCCGGCGACGCCTCGGAGGACGACTTGCAGACCGACGAAGCCTCGCCAACTCCTGCTCCCCTCGCCGCTCCGGCGGAGGATTGGGATGACGTGGCCGAACAGATGCAGGTGCCGGGCGCCTGCGCGGCGGGCAGCGTGCTTTTCAACTTCCTAAAAAAAAAGAAACGGAACGGCTTTTCGAGCCCGATCAGCAGCTAGGCCTGCTGCAAATTGACGTTGGCGAGCTGGTCGAGGAAGGAACCCGCGTTGAGCGCCGCGCCGCCGCCGAAGTCCAGGCTCCCACCGGCCGTTACCGGCGCTCCCAGCCGCTGCGCGCACGGGAAAAGGCGCGCGACCTTGCCTTCGACGCCTCCCTGCGCCGCGCCGCCTTGCGCCGGGCCAGGGCCGGCCAAACCGCCGCGCCGGATGTCCCCGCACTGCTGCGGACCGACCTCTGCCGCAAGCTCCGGTACCGCGCGGCAGACCAGTTGATCGTACTGGCGGTGGACACGTCGGATTCCATGGGCAGCGGCGCTTTGGTACGCATGCGCGCCGCCAAGGGCGCCGCCCTGGCCATCCTCCGGCGTGCCTACCAGACCCGGAGCAGCGTGGCGTTGATTGCTTTCGGCGGAGAACAGGCCGCCTTGGTGCTGCCGCCTACTCGCAGCATTAACCTGGCTCGCACGCGGCTCGAACGCCTCCCCACTGGGGGAGCCACCCCCATGGCGGACGCCCTGGTCCAGGCCCGGGAGTTGATCTTGCGCGAGCGCCGCCGCTGCCAGGGCCTGCGCCCGGTCTTGGTGCTGGTTTCCGATGGCGAGGCCAACGTTCCATTGGTTTCGGGACGCCCCGCCGTGCCGGAACTCCACGCCCTCGCCGCCCACCTTCGCCAGGACCGTATCCCCGGGGTGATCATCGATGTCCTCACCGAGGGACGTCCTGGGACGTTGCTCGGCCCGCTTGCCGCCCGCATGGGCATGACTCATCTGCGCGTCGCCGATCTCAACGCCCGCCTTATCCTCCAGGCGGTCCGGGCCACCCAGGGCGCGTGATGGTTCAACGCGCCTCGTCGATGCGGAAGCCCAACGGTTCGATCACGGGTCCGGTGGGCATGGTGTAGGCCGCCGCGCCGAAATTGACCGTGACCGTCACGCCGTTGGCGAAGCGGGTCTGCTGCACCTCGCGGTCCGGCGTCAGAAAACGATGATCCGTCATCTCCTGGTAGCCGACCTTGCGGACGTGCGGACAAGTGTTGCGGTAGCTCTGCGCAAACCGTTCCTTGTTCTCCGTCCAGAGCTTGCGGTTGAACATGAACATGGGGGGCGTGCCGTAGAGCACGTTGAAGAGGTCGCGTTTCGTCCACAAGGCGGGCAGTTTGTTGTTGTAGTCTCCCCAGTACCACTGGGCGACCACGCAATCGTGGAAGACCAATTCCCACAGGGGCAGGCGGTAGCGCTGGCCCAGTTGGAACTTCGCCACCGGCTCCGGCACGGTGTTCCAGATCTCGGCCATACGCCGCCCGGCGTCCGGCACGCGGTAAGGCCCGAGGCTCAGCATGCCCTCGAAGTAGTGCAGGAAGGGGACGGAGGCATCGTGCCCCGTCTCGCAACCGGTGACGAGCTTCTGGTCCTCCGAGACGTAGCGGAGCAACTCCATTTTCGCGCGCCGACTCTCACTCCGGGTCATGGGGTGGTCTGGATGATAGCACTCGTTCCACGGCGCGGCAGTGGTGGTGTCGATGAACCGGCAGCGGTAGGGAGAAGCCGCCAGTTCGGCGGGAATCCGCTCGCGGGCGTAGGGCAGGGCCTGCCGGTCGCAGATCACCCCGCAAGGAATCATGCCGCCGTCGCGGGCCTCCACACCCCAGCCCTTGATCCACTCCCCGCGCCGGTCAAAAATGATGTCCTTGGGCCAGGCGTTCGTCGTCCAGTCGGGGTGAATCCAGCGCAACCGGGGGAAGTTCGTGGGTGCCATCACATCCTGGTAGATGTCGTACCGGCTGGTGAGCACCCCGAGGTCGTTCAAGGTGCGCAGGTTGGCCGGGGATTGACGGTTGCTCCACAGGATGCGCTCGATCCCGGCGGCTTGCATTTCCTTCACCAAGGGCACGGCATCCGGGTCCCAACACCATACGTTCACCGCCCCGACCAGCAGATCGACGTTCGGATTGGCGCGGCGCTTTTCTTCGAGGGTCTTGAAGAGTCCGGTGGCTTGGGCATGGGCGCGGTAACGCTTGGCCATCGCCACGTGGCCGCCTTGGTCGAAGAAGACGTGCCGGACGCGGCGCGCGTAGCCGAACTGCCCACACTGCGGGTCCCAGAGTGGGGCGATCGCCAAACCACCGCCCACACGGTCGATCCGGATCGAGGCGTCGTCAGGCGTTTCCAGGATGCTCATCTGGCCGCGCGCGCCGTCCGTCACTCCGTAGAAGGCCATGCAGATGCCGTGACCGCCATAGGCGATCAAGTGCATGGGCGGGATGGTGGTGTCGTCCACCGGATAGGAAATGCCCTCATTCATGGGCACGACCAGGTAGTCGCCAAGCTCGCCCGTGAAAGGGTGAGGGAAGCCAATGGAGCGCGGCAAGGCACCCTGGCCGGAAAGTTCCATCACCAGTTCCGGGCGGTCACCGTCCAATTGGAGCGTCCCGCCAAGCTCGAGCCCCGAGCCGCCGTGGAAGAGCGAGAATTCGATCCGGCCGGGCTTCACCGCAGCGCTCTTGACGACGGCATCGTCCGAGAACGGCTGCTGAACCCACCGGTGCGAAGACCGGCGGTCAAGCACGGCGAGCACCCCGTTGGTCGTATTGAAGGTAGCCTCCAAGATCTGGTTGCTAAGAACCAAGGTTCCTGGCAGTTCGGCGGGCCGCAGGGCGAAGAGGCTCCCGGCGCGGGAGGTAGAATAATCATCCACGGTGACGATGGCTGGGCCGTAGCCGATCAAGCGAGGTTGGAGGCGGACGATGCGCGCGGACGCCACGATCTTCGTCTTGAGGTGTTGCCAGCCTTCGACGGCGCGGACCGAACAGTCCCCCTCCGACCAGGCTACCACCTTGCCCTGCGCGTCCCAGGTTGAGGCGCAGAGGCTGGCAGTGCCTTCGCCCTGCAAGTGCAGCCAGCACTCCAATTCCACCAAGTCGCCCGGCCGGACATCGAGTTGCAGCGCCGGTTCCAAACTCCAATCCTCCGCGCCCGTGTGAACCAACCGCAGCGACTGCTGGCCGCTGTGGACGGTCTGCAGTTCCACTGTGGCGGAGAGCCCTCCTGCCTTTCTGGACCAGACCCGCCAACCGGTCTGGCCGTCCTCGAATCCGGCGTTCTTAACGAGATTCTGAGCGCCCAGCACTTCCAAACCAAGGAGGACGGCGAGCATCCCCAAGAGCGGTGATTTCATGATGAACCTGAGTTGACGCCCGGCAGCATAGCGCCAGACGCTGAAGCGGCAAAGCGCAAAGCCGGTCACACGGGTCCCACCGAAACCACGGAGGTTGCAGAGACGACCGGCGATGGCGTACAAAGGGGTCGTTGCCGGCAGGCGTGTCGTTGAGCAGTCAAGCGCGCAAGCTCCTCCCCCGGTCGGCAAACTGTGCGATCTGTCATGAATCCTCAACCTCGCCTCGAACGTTTTTCTAGGCCCGGACTCCATCGGCTTGCCGTCTCGCTGCTGACCCTTGGTCTCAGTGTGATTGCCTCAGCGCAGACCAACCTTACTTCCATCCCATGGGATTTGGCGGCGCTTTCCAAGGCCCCGCAGTGGACCGCATGGGAGCGGCCCAAACTCGAGGGCGTGAAGGCTGTTTCCTACGCGGGGCTGCCGTTCCGCGGGAAGCCCACGCGGGTCTTTGCCTGGCTGGGAGTGCCCAAGGTGGCCGCCGGCGAGAAAGTGCCGGCCATGGTCCTGATTCATGGTGGTGGCGGCACGGCCTTCGAGGAATGGGTCCGGCTGTGGGTTGGCCGCGGCTACGCCGCCATTGCCATGGACACCTGCGGCCAGGTCCCGGTGGGCAACTACGGCCAGTATGTGCATGACGAACAAGGCGGCCCGGCGGGTTGGGGCGGCTTCGCGCAGACCGACGAACCCCGCCAAGACCAATGGACTTACCATGCCGTGGCCGATGCGATTCTGGCGCATTCCCTGATCCGTTCACTTCCCGAGGTGGACCCCGAGCGCACGGGCGTGACGGGCATTTCCTGGGGCGGGTACCTCACCTGCATCGTGGCCGGGGTGGACCGCCGTTTCAAATTCGCCGCGCCGATCTACGGTTGCGGCTTCTATCGCGACACCGTGTTCGGCGGAGAATTGGCGAAGCTGACGCCCGCGCAGGCGGAGCGGTGGATGGCCTGGTGGGATCCATCGGTCTACTTGGGGCACGCCGACTTGCCGATGCTCTGGGTGACGGGCAGCAACGACTTCGCCTACCCCCTGAATGCCCTGCAACTGTCCTACCGTGTGCCGCCCGGCGGGCGCACGCTCTGCATCCGGCTTCGGATGCCTCACGCTCATGGCGGCGCGGGCGAGAATCCGGAGGAAATCCGTGTCTTCGCTGACAGTATCCTCAAGGCGGGCACCAGCCTGCCGACCTACACCGGCGCCGGGGGGGAAGGGTCCAAGGTGTGGGCCACCTACGTCTCCAAAGTGCCGGTAGTCAAAGCCGAGTTGAACTACACCCGGGACACTGGCCCTTGGCAGGAGCGCAAGTGGGAAGCCATTCCCGCAGCCCTGAAGGAAGGCCGCCTCACCGCCACGCTTCCGGAGGGTTCCACCGTGTATTACTTCAACCTCTACGACGAACGCGGCTGCGCCGTCAGCACCGAGCACGAGGCGTTGGAGGCGGGGAAGGGTGTCTAGCGGGGGTGCAGATTCTGTCACCGTTGTACACAAGCGAGCCGTCGGTGTCGTGAGCACGGGTCATCACTTGCCACCAAAAAACCCTTGGCAAGCCGCCACGGGCGGGGCAGTTTTTGCCCGGTGGGCGCGCTCGAAGCACCATTTAGCCATTATGTGTCGGCAGCCAGCGGTTGGCTCGACTTGGGAAATCCCGAGGAGGCCGCCGCGGAGCTGAACCGGATTCCTTTTCCCCGCCGGGGCCACCCGGAGGTGCTGGATATGTGGTGGCGGGTCCATGCCGCCCGCCAGCGCTGGGAAGATGCCCTCACCGTCGCGCGCATCCTGCTGAAGAGTTCTCCTGAACAGCCGCAAGGCTGGGTGGATCAAGCCTTTGCGTTGCACGAAATGCGGCGCACCCTGGAGGCTTGGCAGGCCCTGCTCCCCGCCGCCAGGAAGTTCCCGGACAACCACATCATCCCCTATAACCTGGCCTGCTATGCCTCACGGCTAGGGAACCAGATCGAAGCAAAACGCTGGCTGGACAAAGCCGTCGGTATCGCCGGCAAGGAGACCGTCCAGAAAATGGCGCTGTCGGACGAGGACCTGAAAGCCCTCTGGACCACGATCCAACAGTGGTAACCGGACGATCCTCTACTTCTTCTTCTCGGAGGTGACGCGCTCAGCTTCGCGGTGGCGCTTCTCTTCGTCTTCCTTCATCTCCTTCTCCATCATGCGGACGCCCGGGAGTTTGAGGCGTTCGCCTTCGGCGACGATGGCGGCATCGTGCGGTGTGGGGAGGACGGTGGGGCGAAGCAGCACGATCAGTTCGCTGCGGGAATTGTCGTCGGAGTTGCTGCGGAAGGCCGCGCCCAAGAGCGGGATATCCTTGAGTAAGGGCACGCCCGAGTGCGACTTGCTCTTGGAAGTGCGGATATAGCCGCCGAGGAGGATGGTGTCACGGTCCTGCACGGAGACGGTAGCGGTCGCCTCCCGGCGCGAGGTGTTGGGGACCTTGCCCACGCCGCTGATTTCGGTGTAGCCCGAGATTTCCTCGATGGTCTGCTGGATGTCCATGACCACCAGGCCGTCCGGGGTGATGTAGGGGGTGACGTTCAGGCCGATGCCCACCTCCATTTGCTGGAACGAGGAGCTGGTGCCGTACCCGTAGCCGCCATACATCGTGCTGGTCACGTAGGGAACCGTTTCACCGGTGAAAAACGAGGCGGGCACCGCGTGGCTCGTCTGGACGTGGGGCGTTTGCAGCACTTCGCCCTTGCCCTTGGCCGCCAAGGCTTGAACCGCCAGATCCATGTTGCCGCCGTACTTGCCAAAGTAACTGAAGCCCGAGGGCAGGGCGCCGGGAAAATTGGTGACGCTGTCGAGGAAGCCCTGCCCGTTGTTCATGCCGGCCGCGGAGTTGCCCTTCTTGCCGGCCGCCGAAACGCCATACGAGAGGTTGTCCGTCAACTTGACATCCATGATCGTGGCCTCGATGAGCACCTGCGCCAGCAACCGGTCCACCTTGGCAACGATATTGGTGATCATCTGCATGTCTTCCTTGCTGGCAAACACGATGAGCGAGTTGGACCGCTCATCAGGCACGATGCGGGCGTCTCCCAGCAGTTCGACTTGGCCCGAACCGCCCATGCGGCTGCTGAGGCCTTGGAGGCGCTGGTTGAAACTCTGCTGGGTGCCGGTCTGGCCGGCTAGATTCTGGCCCGCCTGGGTGGTCTGCCCCAGTTGGCGATTCTGCATGCCCATGGTGGACTGCCGCCCGCTCATGCTGCCGCGGGTGCTGGAGTTGCGCGCGGTACTCTGCCCGGTGCGGGTCCGGCTGAGATTGCCCGAACTGCCTGCCAAACCGCCGCCGCCTCCACCGATCAGACCGCCCATCGTCGCGTAGATTTCCTCCACCTTGCCGTACTTGATGGGGATCACCTCGAGCTTGTAGTCCGTCTCCACTTCGACATCCAGCTTCTCGATGATCTCCATCATCCGTTTGATGTTGGCGGGATAGTCGCGCAGGATCAGCGTCTGGGTGGGGTCGATCGCCACGATGCCGTTCTGGACTTTGCTGAACCCGACCAGCAACTGCTGCACCTCGCTGGGTCTGGCATGCTTGAGGGTGATCAGCTTGGTGACGTATTGCCCCAACTCAACCAGCTTCTTCGGATCGTCTGTGGAGAAGGCCACGCCTTCTTGGAGAATCTGGGTGTTGGGCACGGCGGTGACGAACCGGTCCCCCACGTTCACCATCGTGATGCCGTTGAGCCCCAGCACGCTGTCCATTGCTTGAATTGCCTCCGCCTTGGTCAAGTCGGTCTGGGTCTTGAGGGTGACCGCGGCGGCCGGCAGTTGGTTCGGGCGGAGAATCGTGCGTCCAGTCAATTCCGCGTAGGTCATGAATACCTGTTCCAACGGCGTGGCTTGGAAGGCCACCATGCCGGCGGGGATGATGGAATCGTCACCCGCCAAGGCCATCAGGTTGGTCCCGCCAGGAATGACGTTGGTCGCGCCCAGCGCGTTCGCCACCGCAGGCAAGGCTGGGGTGGGGGTGGACGGGGTTGCCGGCAGGGTGGGAACGGCTACCCGCGGCGGGAAGTTGGTCGGCACCGGACGTGACACGAGCGGGCGGGCGGTGACCGCGACGTTTGTGGCTGCCGGGGCTTGCGACAGGCTCTCCGTCGAAGCCGCGGCCGGGTTGGTCAGGGGCGCTGCGGACGCGGGGACAACCGCCGCCGCCACTGGGGCGGAGGT